>NZ_CP044543.1:3639192-3958365 GCF_008932115.1 Bradyrhizobium betae | reverse complement strand
TTGGCGAACAGCTTGATCTCGACCTGATAGGTTCCGATCGGCACTTCAGCGGGCAGCGGAATGCCGGTGCGGAACAGCGTCGGCGTCAGGAACGTCACCGCCCCCGCATCCTCGCGATAGAGCCCGCGCTGGGTGCGCAGGCGGACGAAGGCCGAGCGGAAGGCGTCTTGCGGCACCACGTCGGCAAAGTCGCCGCTGACGCGCTGGGTCAGCAGCACGTTGTTGAGCCCGATCTGCTGCCGCCGCGCGATCTCGGGCGAGGTGATGACATCGAAGGGGCGGTTGGCGAACAGCGCCAGATAGCTCGGCACCTGCAGGAACTGCCGGTAGTCGGTGTTGATCCAGATGCCGAAGGTGCGCTCTTTGCGCCGCGTCACCATGTCCGCGCGCGGGCCCATCACGGTGACCACGAGATCGTATGCCGTGCGTTCAGCCGGCGTGGAGGCATCCTTCTCGATCGAGCCGAACAGCACCAATTCCTCGCCGGAATAGTCCGGCGTCACCGTGACGCGATGGTTGGAGACCGACACGATCAGCCGCTCGGCGCGCGCGGTCGAGACGGCCAACATGACGAGCAGGCCTGCGAGGAGCGCGCGCATCATCCGCTCACCCCGAGCTCACGGATGGTGAAGAGATCCGCAGGCTGGATCACCAGCTCGATCGCGAAGCGGACGCCGACCGAGAGGATCAGCAGGCCGAGCAGCAGCCGCAATTGCTCGCCGCGGATCTTCTGGCCCGCGCGTGCACCGAACTGCGCGCCGGTGACGCCGCCGACCATCAGGATCAGCGCCAGCACCGCGTCGACCAGATGATTGGTCACCGCATGCAGCATGGTCGCGAACAGCATGGTGACGAGCGTGAGGACCATCGAGGTCCCGATCACCGTCGAGGTCGGCACCCGCAGCAGGTAGATCATGACCGGCACCAGGATGAAGCCGCCACCGATGCCCATGATGGCGCCGATGAAGCCGATCACGATGCCGACGATCACCACGGGAATCACGGAGAGGTAGATCTTGGAGCGCTTGAACCGCATCTTCAGCGGCAGGCCGTGGATCCAGTTGTGGGTGCGCCGTGGCGGCACCGCCCCGCGCCGGGTCCGCATCAGAGCGCGCAGGCCCTCGGAGAACATCAGGCTGCCGACCGTGGTGAGCAGCACCACGTAGGACAGCGCGATCATCAGATCGAGCTGGCCGAGCGCGCGGAGCTGTGTGAACGTCCACACCCCGAGTGCCGTGCCGGTCACGCCGCCGCATAACAACACGCCCGCCAGCGCCGGGTCGATCGCACGCCGCCGCCAATAGGACAGCGCCCCGGAAAAGGACGAGGCCGCGATGTGGCTCGCGACCGAGGCGACCGCGACCGCCGGCGTGATGCCGATGAAGATCAGCAGCGGCGTCATCAGGAAGCCGCCGCCGATCCCGAACATGCCGGACACGAAGCCGACCGCGGCGCCCATCGCCAGCACCAGGAAGATGTTGACCGGAAGATCGGCGACCGGGAGATAGAGCTGCATCGAGGACCACGCTCCGGCGAGACGGATCGATTGTGCGTAATGCTCGCCGGACGGTCGAACGATTGCCGCGCCCTTCAATAGCGGAATTCGAGGGCGGGCGTGATGGGGAATTTCGGGCGTGGTGAATGGCTGAAGAGGGATCAGATAGCCACTTCACGTGCGCCGAGGACTTCGCCACGTTCTCCGCTGTCATGCCCCGGCTTGACCGGGGCATCCAGTACGCCGCGGCTTTTCCGCATCAAACCGGCGTCTCTGGAATACTGGGTCGCCCGGTCCCGGCTCGGCCAAGGCTACGCCGGGCCACGAGGGTGATCGGCCGGCGAAGCTTTGGCGAAGACGGCAAGCCGGGCGACGACAAGAGACAAGAGGAGAGAGCGTCCTAAAACGCCTAGTGCACCGCCGAGGCCGAGCGCTTGCTCGCGACCGGCTTCGGCGCGGGCTTGGCGTTTGCCTGCGGCGCGCTATCCCAGCCGCCGGCGGGCGCCGTGACGTTGACGGCATCGTCCGGCTGCGGCTCGGCGCTGAAGGTCTGGATCGCGAGCTTGGCGGCGGCGAGGGATTGCGGGTCGAGGCGCTTGGCGACATCGTCGCGCTTGCCGGACGCATCGGCATCGCCCTGCGCGGCAGCCAGGCTGAACCATTTGTAGGATTCGGCGAGGTTCTGCTCCACGCCGATGCCGCGGGCATAGAGGATGCCGAGGTTGAACTGGCTGTCGGCAACGCCGCGATCGGCGGCCTTGCGGAACCACTGCGCCGCGCTCTTGTAATTGGCGCCGCGTCCGCCGCCGTCGGCGTCGAGCACCGCGAGATTGTGCATCGCCTTGGCATTGCCGCGCTCGGCCGCCTGCGTGTAGTAGCGGCGGGCGATGTCGGCGTCCTTCTTCACGCCCAGGCCCTTTTCGTAGAGCGTGCCGAGGCGGAAGGTCGCGGGCACCACGCCGGCTTGAGCCGCGCGGTCGTACCATTTGGCGGCTTCGTCGTAGTTCGCCGCAACACCCTTACCTTCGGCGAAGCGCATGCCGACCTCGAAGGCCGCGGCCGCATCACCCTTCATCGCAGCCGTGCGCAGCACCGGACCGCCGATGCCGTCAGGCAGTTTTTCGCTCGGCGGCACCTGAACCAGGCCGAGCCGCGCGCGGCTCGTGCCCGTCAGTGCGCCGGTGACATCGCTGTTGGCCGCCGGCGGCGGCGCAGCGGGAGCGGGCGGGATTTCAACCGAGGCCGAGTTGCCCGAACCGGCGACGGGGGCCGGCGCGGGATTGTTCAGCGACTGCTTTCCGATCGGCGTCGGCGAGGTCATCGACGGCGTGACCTGCTCGGGCGCGGCCGGCTTGCTTTCGACCGGTGGCGGCGCCTGCGGCGCGGGTGCGCTGGAGGAGTCCTCCATCGCCTGCGGCGCCGGCGGCGCAGTGCCGCCGTCGAGCTGGTTCATCGCCATCTTGAACGTGCCGAGCACGATCACGACCACGCTCGCGCCGACCAGCAGCGAGCGGATCTTCGAGGTGATGGTCGAGCCGCCTTCCTGGCCCTTGTCCTTGGGGCGGCCCGCAATTGCTGCCTTGACAGCTCCCTTGGCGCCGCGGGCCGGCTTCTCCGGCTGCGCGGCGGCAGCCTGGGCAGCCCGGCGCGCGGCAGCAATGAAGCTCGACGATGACACCGGCTCCTTGGGTGCCGCGGGGATTTCACTGATTGCGCTTTCAGACGCGGCAATGCGCTCCGACGGCGTGGCGACACGGCCGCCCGGCCGCGTGCCCGGCTCGAGCGGATGATCCGGCGGCAATTCCGGCGCAAGCGCCGAGCGGGCCGGCGCCGTGTGCGGCTCCAGGATCTCGCTGATCGCGCGCGGCGGCAAAGGTGGCGTGGCCTGCGGCGCCATCGGCGCCGGCGGCGGCGCGGCCGGTATGGCAGCGGCGTGGAATTCGCGCGGCGCGGCGACGAAGGCCGACTGCGGCAGCTGTTGCGCAGCGGCCGGGTTCGGCAATTCGGGCTTGGGATCGTATTTCGGCTGCGGCTGTTGCTGCGGCCGCATCTCGCGCGCCATCGGCGCGGACTCCATCGGCGCGGCCACGGGAATCGTCATGGGCTGCGGCGCCGGTGGCGCGGTGCGCACCGCGCGCAGATCGCCCTCGATCATGGACAGGCGATCGACGACATGGCCGAGCGCGTTATGGACGGCCTCGAGCGAGTCCTGGGTGCTGCGGTTGGTCTCGGCCTGGCTGAAGCGGATGTCGGAGAGCTCGCGCTTGACGACATCCACCACGCCGGAATCGGACGACGGCGCGGAATTGCGGCCCTCGGCCAGCGCGGAATAGGTCGCCTGCTGCCGTTCCAGGTGCCTGAGGATGTCGTGCAGCCCGTCCTCGACGCGGCTCAAATTGCCGTTGCGCGGATCCGAGGCGGCCTCGATCCGCTCCAGCAGATACGACACCCGCTGTTCGAGATGCGCGAACGTCGATGCGGAATCGTTGCCGACCTGCATGCGGTCGAAGCGGTCCGACAGCGCCCGGATCGCGGCTTCCAGATGTTCGCTGCTCTCGGCGGGCTGAGGCCGTTCACGCGTTTCCAGCGCGGCGGTGAGTGCCGCGATGCGCTGCTCCAGCACCGCAAAGCTGTCGCCGGGGCCCGACGCGCGGGTCACCTGGTCGACCTTGGACGACAGCAGCTGCACGTCGTCCGAAAGCCGCGCCAGGGCCTCGTTGGAGGCGACGTTGGAGACGATGGCACGTAGCGCCGAGATCGCGTCTTCGAGCTGCCGCACGGTCGACGGATCGTCATTGGCCCGCAGGATCAGATCGAGCTTGGCACCGAGATTGCGGATCGCCTCGTCATAGCCGGTGAGCTGCTCGGCCGGCGTCAGCGTGCGCAGCACCTGCTTGATGTCGGACAGCGCATGCTCGATGCCTGACAGCACCTGGCCGTCGGTGCCGGACGAGCGGGTCTCGTCGATGCGACGGTGCAGCGAGCGGATCTCGTTCTCGATCGACTCGATCGCACGGCGCGGCATCGCCTCGGTGATGGCGGCACGGATCTCGGCAAGCTCGCTGCGAAAGGCGTTGATCGCCTGTTCGGTATTGTCGGGACGCTGAAGCGACTCGATCTGGCTCGTGATCTTGAGCAAATGGCGCTCGAGCGACGAGAAATCAGGCCCCGGCTGCGGGGGCGGCGGAGCGTAGACGGGTTTGGGCGGCGCCATCTGGGGAGCGAACGGCGCTGCCATGGGAGTAGACGTAGGCGCGATCGACGGCGCGGCGCGCGGCGGCATCTGCCGCGGCGCGAAGCCGTCCAGCTCGCTCTGCCGCGCCGTGATCTCGGCGACGGCAACGTCGAACGACGCAGGGCTCAGCGGCGGTGAGTTGCGATAGACCTGTGCGGCCGCGCGCTCGACCGCATCGGCCTGGCGCTGGCGCGCCTCGGCGGGTGCCGGCCGCGCTGCCTGAGGCTGCGGCGGCTTCGAGATTTGCGACAGCCGCGCGTCGAGCCGCGAGATGGCGTCATTGAGCTGACGGGCGACACCCTGCTCGCGCGAGACGTCTGGTCGTGCAGCGTCTTGTCGTGAGGCGTCCTGTCTTGAAGCGTCCTGGCGCGGCGCGGGCTTCGAGATCCGTTCGATCTGCTGGGTGATCGCGTCGAGCCGCTGGTGGATGTCGGCGACTTCGCGGCTCTCCTGGCTCGGCATTTGCGCCGAACGCGGATCGGGACGTTGATCCTGACGTTGATCCTGGCGCTGTTCGTAAGGTCCGCGAAAGTTTGGCGGGGCAGTCTCGCCGAGCGTGGAGTTCAGCCAATCGTTGAGTGACATGCCGGCACGGCGCGCAGCAGCTTCGGCCCGCTCCCTGACGGAAGGGTCGATACCGTCAACACTCCACGATACGCGCGAATTCATGACTCTGTCCGGTTCCGACTCCGGCGCCCCACCCGACGCCTCCAGTCTCCCCACGCGTACCGGTTGCAAAGACAATCGGATTTGGCGCGGGTCGTCTGCCTCGAAAACCGACTTTTGTCTGTTACGGTAAATAACGGGTTAAGGAACCCGTTGACGGTGTCTTAAAGTTGGGCGGCGGGAAGAGGGGGCGTTTCGTTGTGGCGCTCGTCCGGTCGCCCAATAGCCGGTGTCATGCCCGCGAAGGCGGGGCATCCAGTACGCCGCAGCACCGAGGCTCTAGCCGCACCGTCTCTGGAATACTGGATCGCCCGCCCCAGTGCGCAATCGCGCACAAGGCGGGCGACGACAGCGGAGCGCGGAGCAAGAGCTGCGTCCTTGTCAGCGCCGCCTCAGCCCTTCCCCTCGCGCTTGCCATCCTCCAGCGGCACCACCGTGCCCTTGCTGCTCATCGCCGACAGCGCCTCGAGCGCCTCCTCGCAGAAATCGGCCACCATCTGCTCGTGCCGGGCACCGAGCTGAAGAAGCAGCAGATTGCCAAGGTCGAGCACACCCGAGGCCGTCTCTTCCGGAAAACGCTTCTTGAGGATCCGCTCGTAGTTCGCGTGGCGGTCGCGGTGGTGCTCCAGGCGGGCCATCAGATCGGCGCGCATGGGCTCGATGTCGATGCTGTCGAGCGCATGCAGCCGCACCAGCAGGTCGTCCTTGATCGAGGGCGGCGTGCTCGGCCGCGCGGCCCAGTGCCGCAGCGCTGTTCGACCCTCGGGAGTGAGCGTATAGATGAGTTTATTGGGTTTGCCGGATTGGACGACCTCGCGACCCTGGATGTAGCCGCGGTCGCGCAGCTTGGAGAGCTCGCGGTAAATTTGCTGATGGTCGGCCTTCCAGAAGAAGCCGATCGAGGAGTCGAACGTCTTGGCCAGCTCGTAGCCTGTCATCGGACGTTCCGTCAGGCATGCGAGGATTGCGTCGCCCAGCGCCATGGCACCAGCTCCCTTGAGGTCCCGACCAATTGACTTGACTTTATGCGCATTGATGCATATGCGTCAATGTGCATATGAGATGCCAGAGGCGGGGCTCAATACCCGTCCCGAAAACATAGCGAAATCAAACTCCTCGCTACTGTGCATGGGGTTGTTTTCGAGCATTTTGCCAAGGCCTTTGATCTAGGGAGGCATCCTGACAATGACCGGCCTCGATTCCTGGTACGCCTTCATGAAGTCCCATGATGCCAAAGCGCTCTGGGACTTGCTGCATCCTGACGCCGTGTTCGAAAGCCCCGTGGTGCACTCGCCGCAGCGCGGCCGCGACATCACCTTCAAATACCTCGCCAGCGCCGAGAAGGTGCTCGGCGGTCCCGGCTTCACCTATGTCGGCGAGTGGACAAGCGCCAACGGCGCGGTGCTCGAGTTCAAGACCATGATCGACGGCATCGAGATCAACGGCGTCGACATCATCACCTTCGATTCCGAGGGACGCATCACGAATTTCAAGGTGATGGTGCGTCCGCTCAAGGCGATCAACATGCTGCACCGCCTGATGGCGGAGCAGCTTGCCGCCGCCCAATCCTAAGCCAAATATCATCAGACCGCCTGCCGGGAGACCACCATGCCGATCTACAAAGCCCCCGTCGAAGACGTGAACTTCCTGCTCAACGACGTCTTCCAGATCGACCGCTACGACAACCTCGCCGGCTTCTCCGACGCGTCGAGCGACGTGCGTGAAGCCATCCTCGGCGAAGCGGCCAAGCTCTCCGAAGAAGTGCTGCAGCCGCTGAATCGTGTGGGCGATCTCGAAGGCTGCAAGCGCGCCGATGACGGCAGCGTCACCACGCCGAACGGTTTCAAGGACGCGTTCAGGCAAGTTGCCGAAGGCGGCTGGCTCGGTCTGTCGGCGCCGACGGAATATGGCGGCCAGGGGCTCCCCGTCACGCTGAGCCAGGCGGTCAATGAATTCCAGTGCTCGGCCAACATGGCGTTCTCGATGTATGGCGGCCTCACCATGGGCGCGACCGCGGCGTTGATCGTTCATGGCTCGCCCGAGCAGAAGCAGACCTACGTGCCGAAGATGGTGGCGGGCGAGTGGACCGGCACCATGAACCTGACCGAGCCGCAATGCGGCACCGACCTCGGCATGCTCCGCACCAAGGCGGTGCGCCAGGCCGACGGCAGCTTCAAGATATCAGGCACCAAGATCTTCATCTCGGCCGGCGAGCATGACCTTGCTCCCAACATCATTCACCTCGTGCTCGCCCGCATCGAGGGCGCGCCGGCCGGCATCAAGGGCGTGTCGCTGTTCGTGGTGCCGAAATTCCTGGTCAATGCCGACGGTTCGGTCGGCGCACGCAACGGCGTGGTCTGCGGCTCGATCGAGCACAAGATGGGCATCCACGGCAATTCCACCTGCGTGATGAACTACGACAACGCCACCGGCTGGCTGATCGGCGAAGAGAACAAGGGCATGCAGGGCATGTTCGTGATGATGAACGAGGCCCGTCTCGGCGTTGCGGTTCAGGGCCTCGCGCAGTCCGAGGTCGCCTATCAGAACGCGGTCGCCTATGCCCGCGAGCGCATCCAGGGCCGTTCGCTCACCGGCGCCAAGGCGCCGGACAAGGCGGCCGACCCGATCATCGTGCATCCCGACGTGCGCCGCACGCTGCTCTCGATCCGCGCCTTCAACGAGGCCGCGCGCGCCTTCGTGATGTGGACTGCGCTGAAAAGCGACGTTGCCCATCGCTCCGAGGATGCCAAGGACCGCCAGGCCGCCGACGACCACATGGGCCTGATGACGCCGGTGCTGAAGGGCTTCCTCACCGAGTACGGCTTCGCCAACGCGGTGCAGGCGCAGCAGATGTATGGCGGCCACGGCTACATCGCCGAGCAGGGCATGGAGCAGTTCGTGCGCGATGCGCGCATTGCGATGATCTATGAAGGCGCCAACGGTATCCAGGCGCTCGACCTCGTCGGCCGCAAGCTGCCGCGCGACGGTGGCCGCGCCGTCATGGCGTTCTTCGGCGAGGTCATGGCCTTCGCCAAGGAGAACGGCGGCGACGAAGCGCTGAAGCCCTTCATCGCCCCGCTGTCGGCTTCGCTGGGTCACCTCCAGCAGGCCACCACCTGGCTGATGCAGAACGCGATGATGAAGCCGGACAATGCGGGAGCAGCCGCAACCGATTACCTGCACCTCTTCGGCTTCGTCGCCCTCGGCTACATGTGGGCGAAGATGGCGAAGGTGACCCAGGCCAAGATTGCCGAGAGCGGGGCCACGCCCTATCTCTCGACCAAGCTCGTCACCGGCCGCTTCTTCATGGAGCGGATGCTGCCCGAGACCGCCGCCAATCTCGCGCGCATCCAGGCCGGCTCCGCCACCATCATGGAATTGCCGGCGGAAGCTTTCTGAGGATTTTCGCTTCCCCTAACAATCTCGATCGCGTCGCGGTCGCAACCAATCGCTGCAATCAGGAGGCTCCCATGGCAGATGCCTATATCTACGATCACGTCCGCACCCCTCGCGGCCGCGGCAAGGCCGACGGCGCGCTGCACGAGGTGACCGCGCTCGCGCTCGCCACCGTGCCGCTGAAGGCGCTGAAGGACCGCAACAACCTGCCGGAAGATTCCGTCGACGACGTCATCCTCGGCGTGGTCGATCCGGTCGGTGAAGCCGGCTCGGACATCGCGCGCTTTGCAGCGCTCAAGGCCGGTCTCGGTGAAGCCGTTCCCGGCGTACAGATCAGCCGCTTCTGCGCCTCCGGCCTCGACGCCGTGAACTTTGCCGCAGCCCAGGTGATGAGCGGCCAGCATGAGCTGGTCATCGGCGGCGGCGCCGAATCGATGAGCCGCGTCGGCATCGGCGCCTCCGGCGGCGCCTGGCCGATGGATCCGTCGATGGCGGTGCCGTCCTATTTCATGCCGCAGGGTATCTCGGCCGACCTGATCGCCACCAAATACGGCTTCTCCCGGGACGACGTCGACGCCTACGCGGTGCAGAGCCAGCAGCGCGCAGCCAAGGCCTGGGACGAGGGCCGCTTCAACAAGTCCGTGGTGCCGGTCAAGGACATCAACGGCCTCACCATCCTCGCCAAGGACGAGCACATGCGTCCCTCGACGACGATGCAGTCGCTGGCGCAGCTGCAGCCGGCGTTCACGATGATGGCGCAGATGGGCGGCTTCGACGGCGTCGCCGTTCAGTCGCATCCGGAGATCGAGCGCGTCAATTACGTACACCACGCCGGCAACTCCTCGGGCATCGTCGACGGCGCCGGCGCCGTGTTGCTCGGCAGCAAGGAAGCGGCGGGCAAGTACGGCCTGAAGCCACGCGCCAGGATCCGCGCCTTCGCCAACATCGGCTCCGAGCCGGCGATGATGCTGACCGGCCCGGTCGACGTCACCGAGAAGCTGTTCGCACGCTCCGGCATGAAGAAGTCGGACATCGACCTGTTCGAGCTCAACGAGGCCTTCGCCTCCGTCGTGCTGCGCTACATCCAGGCCTTCGACATCGACAACGCCAAGATCAACGTCAATGGCGGCGCAATCGCGCTCGGCCATCCGCTCGGCGCCACCGGCGCGATGATCCTGGGCACCGTGCTCGACGAGCTCGAGCGCACCAACAAATCCACGGCCCTTGTGACGCTGTGCATCGGCGGCGGCATGGGCACCGCTACCATCATCGAGCGCGTCTAAGAAGCTGCCGTAGGGTGGGTTAGCCGAAGGCGTAACCCACCATGCCGCGGCGAATAAGGTGGTGGGTTACGCTTCGCTAACCCACCCTACGAGATCACGATCAACCGCCGCGCCGAACACTGGCTGCCGGCACCGAGGGAGCACCACATGGCTTACAAGAACTTCAAGGTTGAGACCGATTCCGACGGTATCGCGCTCGTCACCTGGGACATCCCGGGCCGTTCGATGAACGTGCTGGACGAAACCTCGACCAACGAGCTCGACGCGATCGTCAAGGAAACCACGGCTGATGCCGCGGTGAAGGGCGTCGTCATCACCTCCGCCAAGGAAGCGTTCTGCGCCGGCGCCGACCTGTCGATGCTCGAAGGCATGAACCAGGCCTACGCCAAGGTCTTTGGGGAGCAAGGCGAGACCGCCGCGAACCAGATGTTGTTCGACCAGAGCCGGCGCTTCTCGCTGGTGCTGCGTTCGATCGAGACCTCCGGCAAGCCGTGGGCGGCCGCGATCAACGGGCTCGCGCTCGGCGGCGGCTTCGAGATCACGCTGTGCTGCCACTATCGCGTGGCGGCGGAGAATCCCAAGACCCGCCTCGGCTTGCCCGAGGTCAAGGTCGGCCTGTTCCCCGGCGCGGGCGGCACGCAGCGCGTGCCGCGCCTGGTGCCGCCGCAGGACGCCATGACGATCCTGCTCAAGGGCGACCCGGTTACGGTCGAGAAGGCGAAGGCGCTGAACCTCATTCACGCCGTTGTTCCCGCCGCCGACCTCGTCAAGGCCGCCAAGGACTGGATCAAGGGCGGCGGCAAGGCCGTCGCGCCCTGGGACGAGAAGGGCTTCAAGCTGCCGGGCGGTCCGGTGTTCTCCAAGGCCGGCATGATGATGTTCCCGGCCGGCAATGCGATCTATCGCCGCGAGACCTACGACAACTATCCGGCCGCGCGCGCCATCATGAGCTGCGTCTATGAAGGCCTGCAGTTGCCGATCGACGCGGCGCTCCGCGTCGAGTCGCGCTACTTCACCTCGGTCCTGCGCTCGAAGGAAGCGGCCGCGATGATTCGCAGCCTGTTCCTGTCGATGCAGGAGCTCAACAAGGGCGCGCGCCGTCCGAAGGACGTACCCGCAACCAAGGTGAAGAAGATCGCCGTGATCGGCGCCGGCTTCATGGGCGGGAGTGTCGGCTACGTCTCGGCCCGCGCCGGCCTCGACGTCGTGCTGATCGACCGCGACCAGGAAAGCGCCGACAAGGGCAAGGCGCATGCGCAGAAGGTGATCGAGGAGCAGATCAAGAAGGGCCGCGCCAAGCCCGCCGATGCAGAAGCCCTGCTCGCGCGCATCACGCCGACCGCGGACTACGCCGCGCTGAAGGACGTCGACCTCGTCATCGAGGCCGTGTTCGAGGACCGCAAGGTCAAGGCGGAGACCTTCGCCAAGGCACAGGAGCACATGAAGCCGGACGTGATCTTCGCGTCGAACACCTCGACGCTGCCGATCACCTCGCTGGCCGAAGCCTTCAAGGACCAGGGCAAGTTCGTCGGCATCCACTTCTTCTCCCCGGTCGAGAAGATGATGCTGGTCGAGATCATCAAGGGCAAGAACACCGGCGATGTCGCGCTCGCGACCGCGCTCGACTACGTCCGGCAGATCGGCAAGACGCCGATCGTGGTGAACGACAGCCGCGGCTTCTTCGCCAATCGCTGCGTCGGCCGCTACGTCGCCGAGGGCAACGAGATGTTCCTCGAAGGCGTGCCGCCGGCGATGATCGAGAACTGCGCCAAGATGGCCGGCATGCCGGTCGGCCCGCTCTCGCTCTCGGATGAGGTCGCGCTCGACCTCGGCCTCAAGATCATGAAGGCGACGGAAGCCGATCTCGGCCCCAACGCCATCAACCCCGATCAGAAGAAGCTGATGGTGGAGCTGGTCGAGAAACAGGGCCGTCTGGGCCGCAAGAACAGCAAGGGCTTCTACGACTACCCCGAGAAGGGCAAGGGCCAGAAGAGCCTGTGGCCGGGCCTCTCGGCTCTGCAGCCGAAGCAGCTCGACCCCGATACGCTCGACATCGAGGAGCTGAAGCAGCGCTTCCTGGTGGTGCAGGCGGTGGAAGCCGCGCGTACCGTGGAAGACCACGTCATCACCGATCCGCGTGAGGCGGATGTCGGCTCGATCCTCGGCTTCGGCTTCGCGCCGTTCACCGGCGGCACGCTGTCCTACATCGACTTCATGGGCACGAAGAAGTTCGTCGAGCTCTGCCACAAGCTGGAAGCAAGATACGGCTCGCGCTTCACCCCGCCGAAACTGCTCGAGGAGATGGCCACGAAGGGCGAAACCTTCTACGGCCGCTTCGCGCCGAAGAAGGCGGCGGCCTGATCGTCGGAGCTCGCAGCGAACGAAATTGCGAAGGCCGGATCATCGATCCGACCTTTTTCTTTTGCGCAATGTCATCACGGTTGCGTCAGATATATTCCCGGTTGTGGAACCGATCACAAGATCCGCTTAGGAACCGTGTCAGAGTTCCACTGCCGCGGTGTCGCGCAATCTCATAGGCGCGTCAAAGCAGCGTCGTTCTGTCGCTCGGCCCCGGCATTCGCCTTGCTGCGGGTCGGGGTCGTGAATCGCGTTGGGACGCTTGCCGATCGATCGGCGAGTTGAAGACAAAACAAGAAAGTGTCCTTGATGAACTCGTTGGTGCTGCGGAAGACCGCGCTCGATCGCGATCTTGCCAACAATTATGCCGTTGCGTCTGCGACCGGCCGCCCCTCGCAGCAGAAGCCGGCTCGCCTGCGTCGCAAGGGACCGGTGCTTTGGACGGCTCTGGCGTCACTTGTGCTGGCTGCGGATTTTCTGCTCGCCTATCTCGCCTGGCTGGCCGTCGACTTCATCATGGGGTGAGGCCTCGCGCGCGTGCAGCAGATACGTTGCCGCGAAGTACGCGAGTTGGCAGACGGCAAGGCAGGCGGCAATGACGGTCACGCCCGTCAGCATTCCGAAATCGTAAGCGCGAAGAACAATCGCGGAAAGAATTGCGATGATCGGAGAGATCAGGACCAGCGCCCAGATCCTGAAAACGTAACCTGTGGCTATTCCCACCACCCCACTTGCAACGATCAGGACGGAGGCAATCGTCAAGTTCAACTCCGAAGAGAGTCCAAACAAGTCCTCAACAGATCCAGCAAGCTCGCCCGCTTTGCGAGTACTGACAAGACAGCACTACTTACATTTGGCGAACAGTAGTTCATAAGTCGGGTACGGCGATCCGGCGAAATGGGTTCAGCACCCCGTGCCGTCCCGCGGCAAATAAGGGGCCGGATCCGTCGACCCGGCCCTTTCGACGATCGATTGCGCTCGCAGTTCAGGCAGCCTGCGCCAGCCCTTCCTTCTTCAGCGCTTCCTGCACCTGCGGGCGCGCGGCGACGCGGGCCTTATAGGCGGCGAGGTTCGGCATCGCCGAGAAGTCGAACTTCATCCGGTCGGCCCAGGTCAGCATCGTGAAGAAATAGCCGTCCGCGACCGTGAACTGCTTGCCCATGAGATAGTCGCGGCCGGCGAGCTGGCTGTCGATGTATTTCAGCTTGCCCATGACGCGATCCCTAAAGAAGGCCTTGGCCTCGTCGTTCAGCGCCGGTGCGAACATTGGACCGAAGCTCTTGTGCACCTCCGAGGTGAGGAAGTTCAGCCATTCGAGCAGCTTGTAGCGCTCGGCGCTGCCGTGGGCGGGCGCCAGCGCCTTGGCCGCAGCCTTGTCGGCGATCATCTGGACAATGACCGGACCTTCGGTCACGATCTCACCGCTGTCGAGGCCCAGCGCGGGGACCTGACCTTTGGGGTTCAGCTTCAGATAATCCTCACCATTTTCGAGCTTCTTGGCCCGGATATCGACCTTGACCAGTTCGTAGGGCAGGCCGGCTTCCAGGAGCGCGGTGTGAGGGGACAGGGAGCAGGCGCCGGGCGAGTAATAGAGTTTCATGGAATTTCCTCCCCTTGACGCTTGGTTGCAGCGAATAAACGCCTACATGCACGTGCATGCAATAGTCAAGATTGATGCAGGTGCATCGAGTGGGGTAAGAGACGGGCGACGAGTTTGAGCGGGACCATGAAACGCAAGCCATCGACCGAGGCAACTTCCGCCTGGATCCGCCTGATGCGGGTGCAGAGTCGCGTGCTCGATTGCGTCGAGCAGGACCTGAAGAAGGCGGGGTTCCCGCCGCTGGCCTGGTATGACGCGCTGCTCGAACTGTCGCGGGCACCCTCGGGCGAATTGCGGCCGGTGGAGCTCGAGCGGCAGATGCTGATCCCGCAATATTCCACCTCGCGCCTGATCGACCGCCTGGTCGACGAGGGCCTCGCCTGCCGGCGCGAATGCAAGATCGACAAGCGCGGCCAGTTCGTGGAGATCACGGAAGCGGGCCGCGAGCTGCAGAAGCGGATGTGGGGCGCCTATTCCGCCGCGATCGAGAAATACGTCGGCTCGAAACTGTCCGATGCTGATGCCGTCAAGCTCAGCGGTCTGCTCGACCGCCTGGGCTGCTCGTGCGGCGAGATGAAACTGCCGCCCGTCGCCAGCGTCAACGAAACCTCGCCGCCGCGATGATCGCGCGGCCAACCAGCACGTCCGCGCACCCCATGGGTTCGCGGACCATCCCTGTCACCCGCGCGCCTTCGATCGAAGCGCCCTTTTGATTAGAGTTTGATATGGCGCGAGACCAGATCGATATGACGCCGCTGCAATCGCGCGACGAGCTCGTCGCGTGGTTCGAGGCCGGCTGCAAGGACCCGTCCGAATTCCGCATGGGCACCGAGCACGAGAAGACGCCGTTCACGCTCGAAGGCCACCGGCCGGTGCCTTACGAAGGTCCGCGCGGCATCGGCGCGCTGCTCGAAGGCATGAAGCTCCTGCTCGGCTGGGAGCCGATCATGGAGAAGGGCAACATCATTGGCCTCTACGACGTCACCGGCGGCGGCGCGATCTCGCTCGAGCCCGGCGGACAGTTCGAGCTCTCCGGCGCGCCGGTCGAGAACGTGCACCAGACCCAGAGCGAGCTGATGGCGCATCTGGCGCAGGTGCGCGAGATCGCGACCCCGCTCGGCATCGGCTTCCTCGGGCTTGGCATGACGCCGTCCTGGTCGCGCGCCGACATCCCCGTGATGCCCAAGGGCCGCTACAAGATCATGACCAACTACATGCCGAAGGTCGGCCAGTACGGCCTCGACATGATGTACCGCACCTGCACGGTGCAGACCAATCTCGACTTCTCCTCCGAAGCCGACATGGTCAAGAAGCTGCGCGTCTCGCTCGCGCTGCAGCCGGTCGCGACCGCCTTGTTCGCCAATTCGCCGTTCACCGAAGGCAAGCCGAACGGCTTCCTCTCGTTCCGCTCCGAGATCTGGCGCGATACCGACAATGCGCGCGCCGGCATGATGCCGTGGGCGTTCGAGGACGGCATGGGCTTCGAGCGCTATGTCGACTACGCGCTCGACGTGCCCATGTATTTCGTCAAGCGCGGCGACGATTACATCGACGTGTCGGGCTCCTCGTTCCGCGCCTTCTTCGACGGCCGCAACAACAATTTGCCCGGCGAGCGTCCGACGCTGTCGGACTGGGCCAACCATCTTTCGACGATCTTCCCCGAGGTGCGTCTCAAGCGCTATCTGGAAATGCGCGGCTCCGATGGTGGCCCGTGGGAGCGGTTGCCGGCGCTGTCGGCGTTCTGGGCCGGGCTGCTCTACGACGACGTGTCGCTCGATGCCGCCTGGGACCTGGTGAAGCACTGGACCGCGCCCGAGCGGCAAGCCTTGCGCGACGACGTGCCGCGCTTCGGCTTCAAGGCGCGGATCAAGGACCGCTACCTGTTCGAGATCGCCAAGGAATGCCTCGTCCTGGCCCATGCCGGCCTGCGCCGGCGCGGCCGGATCGACCAGCTCGGCCGCGACGAAACCCGGCATCTGGAGCCGCTCGACCGCATCATCGATTCCGGCCGGACTCCGGCCGAGGAGATGCTGGAGAAGTTCAAAGGGCCCTGGAACGGCTCGGTGGAACCGGCCTACGCGGAATACGCTTTCTAGGGTCCCGGCGCCCGGAAGTTCAGCCGTTCATCGCCCATACAGGTTTGCGGCGATCAAATGACCGGCTGAAAAAACTCAGCGCCGTCAATAACTCGAAAGCTGTTCCGATGGGGAAGGGCCGCCTGCCTGGGGCTGACATGTCAAAGCTCTTGGCAAAGGTCTCGGCAAAGTTCTTGGCAAGCGTCGTGGCCTGCGCCACGCTGCTCTCGCTCGTGTTTTCGAGCGACCCCGCACGCGCCCAGACGGCGTTCGACCGGCCCGGCGGCGACTATTTCAACACGCCGGTCACTTCAGGTGACCCCGAGGATTGCGCGCTGCAGTGTGAGCGCGATCGCCGCTGTCGCGCCTGGAGTTTCAGCTATCCCGATGTTGAAGGCGGCTCGGCCGTGTGCTGGCTCAAGAACACGGTGCCGCCGCGCGTCCCGGGCAATTGCTGCATCTCCGGCGTCCGCGGCGCCGGCGTGATCGAGCCGCGGGTCGAGGGCGTGGAAACGTCGATCGACCGTCCAGGCGGGGACCTGCGCAATTTCGAGCTCAAGGACGGCGAAGGCGAAGAGGCCTGCAAGGCAGCCTGCACCGCCGACAACAAATGCCGCGCCTTCACCTATGCCCGTCCCGGCTACACCGGGCGCGAAGCGCGCTGCTTCCTGAAAAAGGAAATCAAGCCGCCGCGCCGCAAGGCGGGCTTCACGTCGGGCGTGGTCAGGTAACGCCAGACTCCTGGTGGTCAGGTAACGCCAGACTCCTGCGACCAGGCCCGAGGATTTCGCAGCGCGCTGGTCAATTCACCACCGACACGAGCTGCCCCAGACGTGCCAAATCGGCGTCTCTCCGTACGCTTCCGGGTTCCCAAATCGGCCCATTCCTTGCATAATTTTACGGCAGCGCAGTGCACGGCCGCACCAGCGATGGTTCCGGTGCGGGGGCAAGACGCTTAGGATTACAAGACGCGTAGGGTTAGTGGTGTTCTCGCGACCAGGAAGTGACGGCCTTGCAAGATCAATCGTTCCAGCCAAATTTCCCAGCTCCCGGCCAGCCCATCGACGAACTCGCACTGGCTGAGATCAAGGGCACGATCCTGGCGAAGCTGCGCCTTGCCATCGGCAAGGACGCGGGCATGGCAACCAAGCACGACTGGTACCAAGCCGCGGCGCTCGCGCTGCGCGACCGCATCGTGCATCGCTGGCTCACGGTCGAGAAGCATAGCTACGACGCCGGGCGCAAGCGCGTCTATTATCTCTCGCTCGAATTCCTGATCGGCCGCCTCTTCACCGACGCGCTCAACAACATGGGGCTGCTCAAGATCTTCGAGGTCGCGCTCGGCGATCTCGGCGTCTCGCTCCCTGAGCTCCGCAAATGCGAACCTGATGCCGCGCTCGGCAATGGCGGCCTCGGGCGGCTCGCCGCCTGCTTCATGGAAAGCATGGCCACGCTGTCGATCCCCGCGATCGGCTACGGCATACGCTACGATTACGGCCTGTTCCGCCAGATCATCAATCAGGGCTGGCAGCAGGAATATCCGGATGAATGGCTCGGCTTCGGCAATCCCTGGGAATTGCAGCGGCCGGAGGTCATCTACGACATCAATTTCGGCGGCGGCGTCGAGCATGTCGACGACAAGGGCCGCGACCGCGCGATCTGGCATCCGGGCGAGACGGTGCAGGCGATCGCCTATGACACGCCGATCGTCGGCTGGCGCGGTCAGCACGTCAATGCGCTCCGCCTGTGGTCGGCGCGCTCGCCCGATCCGTTGAAGCTCGATGCCTTCAACAAGGGCGACTATGTCAGCGCCAGCGCCGAGCAGTCGCGCGCCGAGGCGATCTGCAAATTCCTCTATCCGAACGACGAGAGCCCCGCCGGGCGCGAGCTGCGCCTGCGCCAGGAATATTTCTTCGTCTCGGCCTCGCTGCAGGATCTCATCAAGCGGCATCTGTCGTCCGACGGCCAGCTGCGCAGCCTGTCGTCCAAGGTCGCGGTGCAGCTCAACGACACCCATCCCAGCCTTGCCGTCACCGAATTGATGCGCATCCTCGTCGACCTCCACAATTTCCGCTGGGACGAAGCCTGGAAGATCACGGTCGCCACCCTCTCCTACACCAACCACACGCTGCTGCCCGAGGCGCTGGAGACCTGGCCGGTCGAGCTGTTCGAGCGGCTGCTGCCGCGGCACCTGGAAATCATCTATCGCATCAACGTGCAGCATCTCGCGCTCGCCGAGGCGCGCGCGCCCGGCGACATCGATTTCCGGGCCTCGGTTTCGCTGATCGACGAGAAGAGCGGGCGCCGCGTGCGCATGGGCCAGCTCGCCTTTGTCGGCTCGCACCGCATCAACGGCGTCTCGGCGATGCATTCGGACCTGATGCGCGAGACCGTGTTCCACGATCTCAACCATCTCTATCCCGGCCGCATCACCAACAAGACCAACGGCATCACCTTCCGCCGCTGGCTGATGCTGGCAAACCCGAAGCTGACCGATCTGTTGCGCGAGACCTGCGGCGACGCCGTGCTCGACGATCCCACCCAGCTCAGCCTGATCGAGGCGCGCGCCAGCGACGTCGAATTCCAGAAGAAGTTCCGCAGCGTCAAGCTGCACAACAAGACGGCGCTCGCGCGCCTGATCGGCGAACGGCTCGGCATCAAGGTCGACCCGAGCGCGCTGTTCGACGTGCAGATCAAGCGCATCCACGAATACAAGCGCCAGCTCCTGAACATCATCGAGACGGTCGCGCTGTACCAGGCGATCAAGGACGATCCCGACGGCAATTGGGTGCCGCGGGTCAAGATCTTCGCGGGCAAGGCGGCGGCGAGCTATCGCTACGCCAAGCTGATCATCAAGCTGATCAACGACGTCGCTGAGGTGGTCAACAACGACCCTGCGATCGGCGGCAAGCTCAAGGTCGTCTTCCTGCCCGATTACAATGTGAGCCTCGCGGAAGTGATCATTCCCGCGGCCGATTTGTCCGAGCAGATCTCGACCGCCGGCATGGAAGCCTCGGGCACCGGCAACATGAAGCTGTCACTGAACGGCGCCCTCACCATCGGTACGCTCGACGGCGCCAACATCGAGATTCGCGACCATGTCGGCGCCGAGAACATCGCGATCTTCGGCATGGAGGCCGGCGACGTCATGATCCGGCGCAAGCAGGGGCTGGATGCCTCCGACGTGATCCGCAAATCGCCGAAGCTCCAGCGCGCCATCAATGCGATCGGTGCCGGCGAGTTCTCGCCGGGCGATCCCGGCCGCTTCGAATCCATCGCGCATGCGCTGCGTTATCTCGACCATTACATGGTCAGCGCGGACTTCGATTCTTATTACGAAGCGCAGCGCAGCGTCGACGCCCGCTGGCAGGTGGCGCCGGCCTGGACGCGCGCCTCCATCCTCAACGTCGCGCGCATGGCGTGGTTCTCGTCGGACCGCACCATCCGCGAATACGCCGAAGAGATCTGGACCGTGCCGGTGAACCCGACCACGCCGCTGCTGCCGAATCTGCGCGACGTCGCGGGCTGATTTTCCGCGGCGTGAAATCGGCGTTACCCGCGAGGTTATTGCATCTCGCGGAGAGGATGATGATATGATCCTCGTCATCTCCGCCACCCGTCATTGCGAGCGCAGCGAAGCAATCCAGAATCTTTCCACGGAGCTAGTCTGGATTGCTTCGCTGCGCTCGCAATGACGGAAAGGTCGGCATCGAGGAATACAATGCACGCCAAGCTCCCGCACCCCTTCGACGACGCCACCCGCATCACCGCTGGTGACAGCAGCTGGCAGGGGCACACCAGCGACGATTACTGGGCCTTTGTCGGCCCGTTCGGCGGCATCACGGCCGCGACGATCCTGCGTGCACTGATCGAGCATCCGCAACGCGCCGGCGAACCGCTGGCGCTGACCGTCAATTACTGCGCGCCGATCGCCAAGGGCCCATTCGATCTCGACATCCGGCTGGTGAAGGCCAACCGCTCCAGCCAGCACTGGAGCGTCGAACTGTCGCAGGGCGGCGGTGAGATCGCAACGCTCGCCACCGCCGTGTTCGCCGAGCGCCGACCGTCGTGGGAGCACAGGGTGGCGCAATATCCTGAAGCAAAGCCGTTCGAACAGACGCTGCCGTTCCCGAAGATCTCGGCGTCGTGGGCCAACCAGTATG
The DNA here is from genome assembly GCF_008932115.1 of Bradyrhizobium betae. Taxonomy (NCBI): domain Bacteria; kingdom Pseudomonadati; phylum Pseudomonadota; class Alphaproteobacteria; order Hyphomicrobiales; family Nitrobacteraceae; genus Bradyrhizobium; species Bradyrhizobium betae. Next base: position 3,938,094 of record NZ_CP044543.1, on the reverse strand, counting down.
AATTCCGCTTCGTCGAGGGCGAGATGCGGATCGGCCCGCCGCAGGCCGAACTTGCCAGCACCTATTCGAAGATCTGGATCAGCGACCGCACTCCGCGCAAGCTCGACATGCTGTCGTTGATGTCGATGTCGGACGCCTTCTTCGGCCGCATCTTCCACGCCCGGCGCGAACTGGTGCCGTTCGGCACGGTGTCGCTGACGACGTATTTCCACACCGACAGCGAAGAGCTCGCCGCCGAGGACATCACCCGCGTGCTCGCGACGGCCGATTCGAAGATCATGCACAAGAGCTACGCCGACCAGAACGCCGAGCTGTGGTCGCCGAACGGAAGGCTGCTCGCGACGACCACGCAGATCGCGTATTTCAAGGCGTAGCCACATTCGTCGTCCCGGACAAGCGCAGCGGAGCGCAGATCCGGGACCCATAACCACAGGATGGTGTTTGGCGAAGGCTTTGAGTTGCCAGCTCGCGCTACGACTTCTCCCCGGGATTATGGGTCCCCGCGTACGCGGGGACGACATCGCGTGTGTGGTTCGCGCCTGCGCGCACAAACAAAAAGGACGGCCTCTCGGCCGCCCTTTTGCATTCAAACAAAGGCGAGAGAAATCACTCCGCCGCGAGCTTCACGTCCGGCGCGGCTGCGCGCACTTCGGCATCCACCTGGGCTTCGAACTTGGCGAAGTTCTTCTGGAACATGCCTACCAGGGCGCGGGCGGTCTTGTCGAACTCGTCCTTGTCCTTCCAGGTGTTGACCGGGTTGAGGATCTCGCTCGGCACGCCCGGCAGCGCGGTCGGGACCGCGAAGCCGAAATATTTGTCGGTGCGGAATTCGACGTTGCGCAAGCTACCGTCGAGCGCGGCGGTGAGCAGCGCGCGCGTCACCTTGATCGGCATGCGCGAGCCAGTGCCGTACTTGCCGCCGGTCCAGCCGGTGTTGACCAGCCAGCAGTCGACATTGTGCTGGGCGATGAGGTCGCGCAGCATGTTGCCGTAGACGCTGGGATCGAGCGGCAGGAAGGGCGAGCCGAAGCAGGTGGAGAATTCCGGCTGCGGCTCGTTGCCGAGACCGCGCTCGGTGCCGGCGACCTTGGCGGTGTAGCCGGAGAGGAAGTGATACATCGCCTGCGCCGGCGTGAGCTTGGCGATCGGCGGCAGCACGCCGAAGGCATCGGCGGCGAGCATCACCACGTTCTTCGGCTGCGGCGCGCGGCCGGTGCGCGAGGCGTTCGGGATGAAGTCGAGCGGGTACGCCGAACGCGTGTTCTCGGTCTTGGAGCCGTCGTCGAAATCCACGACGCGGGTGTCTTCGTCGAGCACGCAGTTCTCGAGCACCGCGCCGAAGCGCGTCGACGCCGCGAAAATCTCGGGCTCGGCTTCCTTCGACAGCTTGATGCACTTGGCGTAGCAGCCGCCTTCGAAATTGAAGACGCCGTTCGGGCCCCAGCCATGCTCGTCGTCCCCGATCAGGGTGCGGTTGGGATCGGCCGACAGCGTGGTCTTGCCGGTGCCGGAGAGGCCGAAGAAGATCGCAGCGTCGCCCTTGGCGCCGACATTGGCCGAGCAGTGCATCGGCATCACGCCGCGCTCCGGCAGATAGTAGTTCAGCGTGGTGAAGACCGACTTCTTCATCTCGCCGGCATAATAGGAACCGCCGATCAGCACGATCTTGCGGGCGAAGTCGATCGCGACGACGTTTTCCGACTTGCAGCCATGGCGCTTCGGATCGGCGCGGAAGCTCGGCATGTCGATGATGGTGAGCTCAGGCGTGAAGGTCGACAGCTCGATCGCCTCGGGGCGGATCAGCAGCGTGCGGATGAACAGCGAGTGCCAGGCGAGCTCGGTGAAGACGCGGGTCTTGATCCGGTAAGCCGGATCGGCGCCGCCATAGAGGTCCTGCGCGAACAGCTTCTTGCCTTCGGCGTGCTTGAGGAAATCCTGGTAGAGCGTCTCGAACTGCTCGGCGGTGATCGACTGGTTGCCGGCCCACCACATCTTCTTGTCGGTGGTGGCGTCGCGCACCGTGAACTTGTCCTTCGGACTGCGGCCGGTGAACTCGCCGGTGTCGGCGCAGAGCGCGCCGTCAGCCGACAGCACCGCCTCGCCAGCGGCGAGCGAGTACTGATAGAGCTGCGGTGCGCCTAGGTTCCAGTGAACCTGCTTGAGATTCTTTAAGCCGAATTTGTCGGCGCCGAAGGCACCGTTGCGCACGCCCGTCTCTTGCACGAAAAATCCTCCTAGAACCCGCGACACATAGCGCGACCTGGCTTTGGCGCCATCGCGGTCACCGTGAATTACAGGCCGTCCGGCCTCGGTTGGACGACCTAATATCGGTGAACGCTGACGTTGCCAAGCTGATCCCGCAGGATTTGGTTTATTCAAGGACCGCGCCAAACGTCGCGCATGTCAGCCCTGAGCAGTTGCACCAAAAATCACGGATGATCGCGCAACCAAATGCGTGTTTCGGCGTTTCCCGAGATTATTGCGACGCACAATCCACGTCCGGGCTATCGTACCTCGCCTTCGCCGATCAGTGCGAACGGTCCCCACATCGCGGGGTAAGCATTGCGCGGCGACGAGGTGTCATCAACATACGCCAACATCGCGCGGCGCAAGGCTTCGGCACGGCCGATTTCTGGTTCGTTTTTGAGCAGCTCGAAAGTCGAGGTGGTCAAGCGTGTGGCAGCTTCCGAGTCCACAGCCCAATGCGAGACCAGCAGCGCGCGAGCGCCGGCGTAGAAGAACGAGCGCGCCAGTCCCGACAGGGCTTCAGCGCCGGGCATGTCGCCGGCAATGGTGTTGCAGGCCGACAGCACAACCCAATCCGCATTGAGCTTGAGCTGGGCGACTTCGCTCGCCGTGAGCAGGCCGTCATCCAGCTCCGTGGGCTGCTCGGGAATGGAGAGAGCCAGCGAAGGCTCGCCCAATCCCTTGATGTCGCCAGCAACGAGGCCGTGGGTGGCAAAGTAGATGATGCTGTATTGAGCAAGCGCTGCACGCTTCAATGTCGTCTCGCTGGCATCGCGGCCGAGATGGATGTCGGCCGCGGCCGCGCCGACATCCTTGGCCACCGCGTTCAACTCGTCCGCGGTATCCGGCAATTGCGGCAGCGCCTGCGCAAGCCGCGCGCGATCGACGCCGGCACCGCGCCAGAAGTCGGTATAGGCTGATGTCACGATGCTGCGCGCGGCAACCTTTCCATTCGCTGCGCGGCGATCGGCCGGCCCCTCCAGCGCCGGATTGAACACGGGATCGCCAAAGCCGGTCATCGGCTTCACGCCCTGGTCCCTCCGCGCGAAGGCACGCAGCGATTTCAGGCTGACCACCGACGGCAGCACCGACACGGCCTGACGCCGCAGCAGCCAGGCGGCGCCGCGATAGCCATCGAGCGTATCCGGGATCGCAGCCTGCGGCTTCTCCGTGACGAGCAGGTGAAACGGCAAGGCGGTCAGCGCGGCCGACGGCACCACCAGCAAATTGCGCTTGTCCTTCGTCAGCGCCTCGACCGGACCGAGCAGTGCGACATAGAGCTCGTTGGCGAGCGCAAGATCGAACAATCCGGATTTGCCGGACGCATCGCGCGCCTTGCCGACATCGAGTCCCCGGCGGAACGCAGTGACCTTCTGCGCCAGCGCGTCCGCGCCGAGCGGAATCTCCTTCCACTCGACACCCTCGCGCGTGATCGCGATGACATGACTCTGCTTGTCGACCACGGAAAAGAGCACCATCGCCTCGTCGGCCGACAGCAGCGGCTGGATGTCCTTCACGGCCAGTGGCAGGGGATTGGAAAGCGAGGCGTAGTCCGGGAACTCGACGGTGAACGTCTTCTGCAAGCCCGCACGCTCGTTCGCAATCGTCGCGATCCGCGCACGGCTGCGCTGCTCGGCCGGGACATCGCGCTGGGCCGACTGCTTCGACACCGCGACGATGATCGCCTTGTCGAGCGCCTCGGACTCGGCCGCGAGGTCCTGATCCCGGCGCACCAGCTCGGCAAGCCGGTCGCTGCCGGCAGCAAGGCGCACGGCCAGCTTGTTCACGGCCGATGCGGCAGAGGATTGCGTGCCGCGCTGGATCGCGGCGAGCGCGCCGTCCAGCGCCTTGTCGTCGGGCAGCAGATGTTGCTGCCGCGCGGCGAACAGGACCGGCAGCACGACACGCAGCTGTGCGCGGTCATTGCGGAGGGTTCTTTCCGCGAGAGGCAGCGCGTCCGCGTTCCGGCCTGACGCGTAGAGGAAATAAGCAAGGTTGCTGGTCGAGGTTGCGACATCGGGGTGATCGGGTCCGAGCGCCCGCTCGCGGATAGCAAGCGCGCGGCGATAGAGCGGCTCGGCATCGGCATAGCGCTGCTGGTGCTCGTAGAGGCCGGCGAGATTGTTCAGCGAGCGGGCGACGTCGGGATGATCCGGCCCCAGCACCTTTTCGCGGATCGCGAGCGAGCGCCTGATCGGTGCTTCGGCCTCCGCGTCGCGGTTGAGATCGCGATAGAGTTGACCGAGATTGTTCAGGAGGGTCGCGACGGCCGGATGCTCGGGGCCACCGACCTTCTGGTAGATCGCAAGCGCTCGCTGAAACAAGGGCTCCGCGTCCGCATAGTGCTGCTGCTTCACATAGAGCGTGCCGAGATTGTTGAGCGACTGGCCGACATCGGGATGCTCGCGCGACAGCGCCTTCTCGCGAACAGCGAGCGCGCGCTTGAACAGCGGCTCAGCCTCGGTGAGCCGGCTCTGCCGCTGATAAAGTGCAGCAAGGTTGTTCAGGACCGGTGCGATCTCGACGCTGTCGAGACCCGTCCCTTTTTCCATCAGCGCGATGGCGCGCTTGTAGATCGGCTCGGCCTGGTCGTCGTAGCCCTGGTCGGCATGGATTTGCGCGAGATTGTTGAGCGCGCCTGCGAGGTCGCGATTGTTGGTGGTCTTCTCGAGAGACGCCACCATGGCCTGCGCCAGCGGCAGAGCTTCCGAATATTTGCCGGCGCTTCTCAGCGTGTTGATCCTTGCGCTGTCCGATGCGAGATTGCCCTTCTGGCCAAAACCGGGCGTGACCAGCGATGCAGTGATCGCGAGCGCCAAACCCGCGACCAGCGTCAAACGACGACGTGTCATGAACCCTCTCGCTGCGCGCCTTGAGACCATTGCGGTTACGGTCTTGGGTCGCAGCGATCGCCGGCAGCGTTCAATGGGTTGCGCTTCAGTCCACCGTCTTGCGTGCCTCGCCAACGAGGTGCACCAGCATTTTTCGTAGCGCCGTGCCATTGGTCACGCGCTCCGGGAAGTCCAGCCGCAGCGCGGTCTGGCCGTCCTGCATGTCGAGACCGTCAGGGTCGCAGCCGGTGCAGCGCCAGTCGCCCTCGGGCGCGCCAAGAAGCTTCGTGGCATAGAGGCCCATGGCATCGCGGTGGTCGGCGTTCATGTGCTCGACGGCGCCCTCCTCCGCCGCCAGCAGGTCCTCGGCGGCGGTGAGGTCGGTGAGGAACTGCTCCGGCCTGAGGTCGACGATGCGGCCAAAGCCGGCGACCAGATGGGTGCCCGTGGGCCGGATCCGGAAGAAGGAGAAATCCTTAAACGATACAAAGGCTTCAGCCGAAGGATGAGCATTGAGATACCGCCGCTGGAGGAGTTCCTTATCGGCTGCGGCCGGTTCGGCCCGGCCGGACAGCATGATCCGGGCGCCTTCGAGGGGATCGCCGGCCGCACGCTCGTCCAGCATGAGCGAGACCCGGCTGTCTGCGAGGATGTTCCTGGTGTGGACCGCCAATCCCGAGATCAGCAGGATCGGGGAGCCGTCCGGGTGGCTGGCCAGATTGACCAAGGAACAATAGGGATCGCCGGAGCCCGCCATCAGGGTTGCCAGCGCACCTTGGCGCGACCGCCTGAGCAGCGATCTGGCGAGCTTTCCGGGGTCGAAATCGGAGGTCGGTTGCATTGGCTTTCTCGGCTCGGGTGGTTGCAAGGAGGGCCTTTTTTCGGGTAAACGAGGGCCCGGTTATGGGTCGACATGCGGCGAATCTGCCGTGTTTCGTGGAACTTGGTCACACTTCAGCCCAGCTTGCATTGCTCGGTGACAAGGTTCGAACGCCAAATTCGGCACCCATGTATGCGGCGCATCAGTGGATTGCTCGCCGTTTAAGCCACGACCCAAACGGAAAGCAGAAAGCAGAGGCTCATGCCCACAATCGCTTTGGTCGACGACGACCGCAACATTCTCACATCCGTCTCGATCGCGCTGGAGGCCGAAGGCTACCGCATCATGACCTACACGGACGGCGCCTCCGCGCTTGACGGTTTCCGTACCACTCAACCCGATCTCGCCATCCTCGACATCAAGATGCCGCGCATGGACGGCATGGAGACGCTGCGTCGTCTCAGGCAGAAGTCCGACCTGCCGGTGATCTTCCTGACCTCCAAGGACGAAGAGATCGACGAGCTGTTCGGCCTCAAGATGGGCGCCGACGACTTCATCCGCAAACCGTTCTCGCAGCGTCTGCTGGTCGAGCGCGTCAAGGCCGTGCTGCGCCGCTCGGCGCCGAAGGACCCGACCGTCGCTCCGAAGGAGAACGACGCCAAGGCGCTCGACCGCGGCCTGCTGCGGATGGATCCGGAACGCCATACCTGCACCTGGAAGAACGAGCCGGTGACGCTGACCGTCACCGAATTCCTGATCCTCCAGGCGCTGGCGACCCGGCCCGGCGTGGTCAAGAGCCGCAACGCGCTGATGGACGCCGCCTATGACGACCAAGTCTATGTCGACGACCGCACCATCGACAGCCACATCAAGCGGCTGCGCAAGAAGTTCAAGGTGGTCGACAACGAGTTCGAGATGATCGAGACGCTGTACGGCGTCGGCTACCGCTTCAAGGAAGCCTGAGCCTCACGCGCCTTCACCAAAGACCGAGAGTATCGCCGGTTCTGATTCCATCGGGACCGGGATAGCTCGATAGTTTGAGCATGATCTTTTCGGAAAACCGCTGCACACTTTTCCGGATCATGCTCTAGGATGCGGGGACCCTTCACACGAGAAGTCCTAACGCGGGCGTGAGCATTGCTTGACCGAACGCAGCCTGACGAGAACCAGAGCGCCGGGGATGTCGCATCCGACGGCGGTCTGGAGCACGTCGCCGAGGACAGGCCGGCCGCGCAGGGCTGGCGACCGCTGAACTGGCTGAAGCGCGCCGGACAGTTCTTCTTCGCGCTGTCCTTCTCGAGCCTGACCCGCCGCATCGTCTCGCTCAACCTTGCCGGTCTCGTCGCGCTGGTCGCGAGCATCCTCTACCTGTCGCAGTTCCGCGCCGGCCTGATCGACGCGCGCGCGCAGAGCCTGCTGGTGCAGGCCGAAATCATCGCCGGCGCGATTGCGGCGTCCGCGACCGTCCAGACCAACACCATCACCATCGATCCCGATCGGCTGCTCGACCTCAAGCCGGGCGAGACCTATGGCGGACCGGACGAGTATTCGCCGCTGGACTTTCCGATCAATCCGGAACGCGTGGCGCCCGTGCTGCGCACGCTGATCTCCCCGACCAAGACGCGCGCCCGCATCTACGATCCGAACGGCAGCCTGCTGCTCGACAGCCGCAATCTCGAAAACGTGCTGCGCCTCAACCTGCCGCCGCCGGCCGACAAGCCCGGCTTCGTCGAGCGCGGCATGGTCGCGGTGCGCACATGGCTGAACCGCGGCGACCTGCCGCTCTATCGCGAGCTCGGGCCCGAGAACGGCAACGGCTATGCGGAAGTCAGTGACGCGCTCCAGGGCCAGAAGCGCTCGATGGTGCGGGTCAATGCGCGCGGCGAGGTAATCGTCTCGGTCGCGGTCCCCGTGCTGCGCTCGCGCGCCATCCACGGCGCGCTGATGCTGTCCACCCAGGGCGACGACATCGACCAGATGGTCACCGCCGAGCGCCTCGCCATCCTGAAGGTCGGCGGCGTCGCTGCCGCGGTCATGATCATGCTGTCGCTGCTGCTCGCCAGCACGATCGCAGGACCGGTGCGCCGGCTTGCCGACAGCGCCGAGAGCGTTCGCCGCCGCATCAAGGCCCGCATCGAGATTCCCGACTTCACCCGCCGCCGCGACGAGATCGGACATCTTTCCGGCGCGCTGCGCGACATGACCAGCGCGCTCTACAGCCGGATCGAAGCCATCGAAATGTTCGCCGCCGACGTCGCGCACGAACTGAAGAATCCGCTGACCTCGCTGCGTTCCGCGGTCGAGACGCTGCCGCTGGCGCGCAACGAGAACAGCCGCGCCCGCCTGCTCGAGGTGATCGAGCACGACGTCAAGCGGCTGGACCGGCTGATTTCGGACATCTCCGACGCCAGCCGCCTCGACGCCGAATTGCAGCGCCAGGATGCGGTCCCGGTCGACCTGCGCCGCCTGCTGACGACACTCGTGTCCGTCGCCAACGAGACCAAGCTCGGCCATGACGTCGCGGTCGAGACCCGCTTCGAGGGCCGCAGCCCAACCGACGCCTTCGCCGTGACCGGCCATGATTCGCGGCTCGGGCAGGTGGTTTCCAACCTGATCTCCAACGCGCAATCCTTCTCGGAAGCAGGCAGCAAGGTGCGCCTCACCTGCCGCCGCGTCCGCTCCGAGATCGAGATCGTGGTCGACGACGATGGCCCCGGCATCCGCGACGACGCGCTGGAGCGCATCTTCGAGCGCTTCTACACCGACCGTCCGCATCAAGGCTTCGGCCAGAACTCCGGCCTCGGCCTGTCGATTTCCAAGCAGATCGTCGATGCCCATGGCGGACGCATCTGGGCCGAGAACCGTGCGGGCCCGCTGGACGCGGACGGCGCGCCGACGGTTGCCGGCGCGCGCTTCGTGGTGAGGCTGCCGGCGCTATGAGCCAAGGGAGCTCGAGCGACGGCGGCCCCAGCGTTCACGCCTCCGCGGTCAAGGTGGGGCCTCTGGCCGTGCTGATCCGCGGACCCTCGGGCTCCGGAAAGTCGCGCCTTGCCTTCGATTTGATCATGGCGGGGCGCGCCGGCATGGTCGAAACGGCCGTTCTGGTCGGGGACGACCGTGTCCATCTGGCGACAGTCGGCCATGAAATTGAGGTCCGGCCCGCGCCGAGACTGGCCGGCCTGATCGAGGTCCGGGGACTGGGGATCCGCCGCTGCGACTTCGTGGAGCATGCGACCGTAGGCCTCGTGGTCGATCTGGACGCTGCGGAGGCGGAACGCCTGCCCGCGGCAGAATCGCTCAAAACAAGCATTTCCGGTGTCGAAATACCCCGAATCCCGGTCGGGCGCGGCTATTCGCCCCTCCCTTTGGTTGTTGCGGTCTTGACCACTACCAAGAGTTAACCTTCCACTAACCCTTGAGGCGATTGTTTGAAGGGAAATGGTAACCATATCAGCCCCACTATCGCGACCGAATAGACCGACGCAGCTCCCCTTATCCATCCGTCTAGATTCAGGGAGATACGCAACATCCCCCCTTGCGCGGGGGCTCTGGATGGTCAAAGTGGCGCGTTCGTGCGGTGCACCAAAAGCGCCCGCGAGGAGTTTTCCGATGATTGGTCTAGTACTTGTGACCCACGGGCGCCTTGCCGACGAGTTCAAGGCAGCGCTTGAGCATGTCATGGGCCCACAAAAGCAAATCGAAGCGATCACGATCGGCGCCGAAGATGATTCCGATCTCTGTCGAAGCGACATCATCGAGGCGGTTAACCGCGTCGATTCCGGCGATGGGGTTGCGATCCTCACCGACATGTTCGGCGGCACGCCGTCCAACCTGGCGATATCCTGCATGAGCCGGCCGAAGGTCGAAGTCCTCGCGGGCATCAACCTTCCCATGCTGGTGAAGCTCGCCAAGGTGCGCGAAGAGCGTGCGCTGCCTGACGCGATCGCGATGGCCCAGGAAGCGGGCCGCAAATACGTCACCATCGCCAGCCGCGTGCTCGCCGGCAAATGAGCGACGACGCGTCGCAAGCCGGGTCGGGCGTGCCCGCGGGCGCGATCTCCAAGGACCTCCTGATCATCAACAAGCGCGGCCTGCATGCGCGTGCCTCGGCGAAGTTCGTCCAGGCGGTCGAGCGCTTCAACGCGCAGGTGTGGGTGACACGCGGCGGCGAGACCGTCGGCGGCACCTCGATCATGGGCCTGATGATGCTCGCGGCCGGACCGGGCACGACGATCACGGTGGCCGCGGCCGGCGCCGAAGCGGATGCCGCGCTCGCGGCGATCACGGAGCTCGTTGAAAGCAAGTTCAACGAGGAAGGGATCTGAGCCACACGCTCGGTGCCGTAGGGTGGGCAAAGGCGCAACGCGCCGTGCCCACCATCTTTCGATCATTGTGAGATGTGGTGGGCACGCTTCGCTTTGCCCACCCTACGAGACCTCAATCACTTCGCCGGCGGCGCGATGTAGATGTTCCAGCTCATCGACGGGCCGGCCTTGCCGCGAGTGAAGCGGCGCGTGGTCATCACGATGCGCTCGGCGTTCGGCGCGGTCTCCGACACCCATTTCTCGAACGCCGGCAGGCGGCCGTCGGTCGGATCGAACACGCCGATGAAGCCAGATGTCTTGATGTCGTCGCGCGAGATCAGTCCGGAATCCCAGGCTTCGATCGGCACGAATGCGGTGGGATGATCGGGGCTGTAGAACACCATCGGCTGGATCGACTCCATGGTGCCCGCGACGATCGTCCAGCGCGAGGCGAAGCGCGCGTGCCAGGCCTGCGTCAGCTCGCGTGCGAGATCCGAGCGTGCGCCGTAGGTCGCGGTGTTGCCGGCATTGGCGGCCATCTCGCGCGCGGCGATCCAGGGCGAGGCCATGAGCGTCGCGACGCTGAGCACGAGCCAGATTGCGACGATGTTGACCAGCACTGCGCGCTGCACCCGCAGCGCGGGGATCGCGACCAGCGCGAGCGGCACCAGGAAGAACAGCGAGATGCCCCAATCGGTCTTCATGTAGATGCTGAAGACCAGCGCGCCGAGCGGCGGGCCGACCGCGACGATGATCTGGATGATCCAGACGTTCAGCGCCTGCGAGAGATCGACGCCCGCATTGGCGCCGCGCGCCCAGGCCCTGGTGACGATACGCGAGGGCGCGCGCAGCAGCAGCGTGAACCAATGCGGCACCAGCGCCATGGCCAGCGCGGCGAGCGCCACCGGCAAGGCCAGCAGCGCAACATTATGCAGGAAGTAGCCGGCGACGAGCTGATGCACGAGGCTGCTGTCCTCGAGGCTGTAGGTGTCGCCGGCATAGGTCAGCGGCACGAAATGCGCGTCCGCGAGCCAGACGATGTGCGGGATCATCGCGACCGCCATGGTCGCGATCGCGACCCACGGGGCCGGCGACAACAGGAATCTCATCCGCTCCGGATGGATCAGCGCCGCAAGACCGATGGCGCCGATCATGGTCAGCACCCAGTATTTCGTCATCAGCGCCAGCGCGCCGGCGAGCCCGAACCAGATGCCGGACTGCCAGCTCCGCTTCTCGAAGGCATTGAGATAGGCGAGCACCAGAAGCGGCAGCGTGACGAGCTGCAGCAGGTCCGGGTTGTACTTGAAGCCCTTGAAGTTGAAGATCGGGTAGAGCGCGAGCATCACCACGACCAGGAATGCGCGCCGCGCGTCCACGACGCGCAAGCTCAGCAGCCAGCAGATCACCATGCCGACACCGACGGTCGCCATCGCCAGCGCATAGGTCGCCCAGTCGGTCGCCGGGAACACGGTGAACCAGAGGCCGGCGACCCAGCCCGACAGCGGCGGGTGCTTGCCGTAGCCGAGCAGGAATTTCTGGCCCCAGCCATAGGCTTCCGCGACGTCCATGTGAACGTCCTGCGCCGCCTTGAGATTGATCAGGATGAAGGTCCAGAGCACCGCATGCAGGATCGCGAGCTGAATCACCAGCCACAGGCGCGTCTCCGGCCCCGTCGCGCTGGCAACCAGCCAGGCCCGGAAGCGGCCAAAGCTGATCCGGGTCCTGGTACGCGCCCTGGCGGTGGGAAGAGAGGTGGTCAACATGGGCCGTTGCGTAGCGCGTTTTGGGCCGTCGTGGAATCAGCTTGCCGTGAAGAAAGACCCTGAAAATACAGCAATATGGTTGCCGCACGGGGGTGTGAGTGGTATCCCGCGCCCATGACGACCGTCCCGATTTCGAACATCCGCAATTTCTCCATCGTCGCTCATATCGACCATGGCAAATCGACGCTGGCCGACCGCCTGATCCAGATGACGGGCGGCCTCTCCGACCGCGAGATGGCGGGCAAGGAGCAGGTGCTCGATTCCATGGACATCGAGCGCGAGCGCGGCATCACCATCAAGGCGCAGACGGTGCGCCTCGCCTACCGCGCCAAGGATGGCAAGGACTACATCTTCAACCTGATGGACACGCCCGGCCACGTCGACTTCGCCTACGAAGTCTCGCGGTCGCTGGCGGCCTGCGAGGGTTCTCTGCTGGTGGTCGACGCCAGCCAGGGCGTCGAGGCGCAGACACTGGCCAACGTCTACCAGGCGCTCGACAACAATCACGAGATCGTTCCGGTCCTGAACAAGGTCGACCTTCCCGCCGCCGAGCCCGAGAAGGTCAAGCAGCAGATCGAGGACGTCATCGGCATCGACGCCTCCGACGCGGTGATGATCTCGGCCAAGACCGGCCTCGGCGTTCCCGACGTGCTGGAGGCCATCGTCACCCGCCTGCCGCCGCCGAAGGGCGACCGCGACGCGACGCTGAAGGCGCTGCTGGTCGACAGCTGGTACGACGTCTATCTCGGCGTCGTCGTGCTGATCCGCGTCGTCGACGGCGTCATGAAGAAGGGCAGCCGCGTCCGCATGATGGGCACCGGTGCGGCCTATGACGTCGAGCGCGTCGGCTTCTTCACGCCGAAGATGACGCAGGTCGACGAGCTCGGTCCCGGCGAGATCGGCTTCATCACCGCCGCGATCAAGGAAGTGGCCGACACCCGCGTCGGCGACACCATCACCGACGACAGGAAGCCTGTCACCGAGATGCTGCCGGGCTTCAAGCCGGCGATCCCCGTGGTGTTCTGCGGCCTGTTCCCGGTCGATGCCGACGACTTCGAGACGCTGCGCGCCGCGATGGGCAAGCTGCGGCTGAACGACGCCAGCTTCTCGTTCGAGATGGAAACCTCGGCCGCACTCGGCTTCGGCTTCCGCTGCGGCTTCCTCGGGCTGCTGCACCTGGAGATCATCCAGGAGCGGCTGTCGCGCGAGTTCGACCTCAACCTGATCGCGACCGCGCCGAGCGTCATCTACAAGATGAAGCTCAACGACGGCTCCGAGATCGAGATCCACAATCCCATCGACATGCCCGACGTGGTCAAGATCGCGGAGATCCAGGAGCCCTGGATCGAGGCCACGATCCTCACCCCCGACGAATATCTCGGCAGCGTGCTGAAACTGTGCCAGGACCGCCGCGGCTCGCAGAAGGAGCTGACCTATGTCGGCTCGCGCGCGATGGTGAAATACGACCTGCCGCTCAACGAAGTCGTGTTCGACTTCTACGACCGCCTGAAGTCCGTCTCCAAGGGCTACGCCTCGTTCGACTATCATCTCACCGACTACAAGCCGGCCGATCTGGTCAAGATGCAGATCCTGGTCAACAACGAACCGGTCGATGCGCTCTCGATGCTGGTGCATCGCACCCGCGCCGAAGGCCGCGGCCGCGCCATGGTCGAGAAGATGAAGGACCTGATCCCGCCGCACATGTTCCAGATCCCGATCCAGGCGGCGATCGGCGGCAAGGTGATCGCGCGCGAAACCGTCCGCGCGCTGCGCAAGGACGTCACCGCCAAGTGCTACGGCGGCGACATCACGCGTAAACGAAAACTTCTGGAGAAGCAGAAGGAAGGCAAGAAGAAGATGCGGCAGTTCGGCAAGGTCGACATCCCGCAGGAAGCTTTCATTGCCGCGCTGAAGGTGGACAGCTGAGGCTGCCGCCTGGACCAGTCTTCACGTAACGAGACTGGTCAGGCCCGGCTATCCGGGGCCGGCAAACAAGAACGCGAAAACAACCCCATGCACAGTAGCCGCCTCCCTGGCGGCATTGCGAATTTTCGATTTTACGAAATCCGGTTGACCCGTCGGGCAAAACAGGGGTATGGTGGCATAGTTGCAGGGTGTGTGATGCAACCACCCGTCATTCCCTTCGACCGTTTGATCGATCACGACGTTTGCTTCGCCTCGACGTAGCGCGCGAAGCTGTCGAGGATCGCCTGCCAGCCGGCTTGCTGCTGCTCGACCGAATGCGTCGTCTCGCCATCGAAGACGACGCGGACGACAATGCCATTCGGACCAGGCACGAACTCCACCTCGGCCTTGCGATCGCCGAACGCGTATTCGATCCGCCGGTGTTCGACGATCTTCGTGTAGGTGCCGGCGAAGTCGAAACCCATGCTGCCGTCCTTGGCCTCCATCCGGGACGAGAAGACGCCGCCTTCCCGCAGGTCAACGGTGGCCTTGGTCGTATGCCAGTCGTCGGACGCGGCATTCCACTTCACGATGTCGGCAGGCGTCGTATAGGCATCCCATACCCGATCGATCGGGGCTGCTACGCTGGTTTCGACGGTGATCCTCATGCATTGCTCCAGTTCGTTTGACAGTCGCGGTGACAACATCACTTCAGATGTGCCGGATTCATCCACGGCACCTCCGGGAGTGTCCATCCAAGGACGGTCGAGACCCGTCCGCGCCGACATGGTCGCGTCGTCGATATCTCAAAAATTGCCGGTGGAGCAGCTCCTGACCATCCACCGACTGCCGCGAACAACTCGGCCGCCGCGGTCAATGCCCGAGCTGCTGGAGAACGGCGGACCACAGCGCAAGCGGCTCCCTGAGGGCTCCGGGCTCCGACGGCTTCTGGCGAACGGCGGTGTGCACCATGACGAGCTTCGAGGCCGGATCGACCAGGATGACCTGACCGCGGATGCCGAGCAGGGCAAATCTGCGCTGCTCGCCGGGGAGGAGCCACACCTGATAGCCGTAGCCGAAATAGGGGGTGGCCACGCGCGGAGCGAGATGACCGTCGCCTGGCCTGACGGTGGTGGCATCCAGCAGCCACTGCCGGGGAATCAACTGACGGCCTTCCCAGACGCCGTCATTTGCGAGCAGCCGGGCCAGGCGCGCATAGTCACGCAAGGTTGCGTTGAAGCAGCAGAAGGCGATCTCCTGCCCGCTCCCATCGATCGCCCATGACGCATCCGCTTCCGTGCCGATGGCATCCCAGATCCGGTCGTGGAGATAGTCGGCAACGGGAGTGCCGGTAGCGGAGCGCAGGACCAGGCCCAGGATCTCGGTTTCCACGCTTGCATAGTGCCATTTGGTCCCCGGCGGTGAGGTGCGGGTATTGAATTGCGCGACGACGGCGGCGGGGTCTTTCGTCTCTTCGACGAACAGGGCTCTTCCAAGCCGGGCGATGTCATCATGCCCGTCATATTCTTCCGAGAATTCGACGCCTGACGACATGTTCAACAGGGCCCGGATGGATGTGTTTCCATATTCCGTTCCGGCAAGGCGAGGGACGTAGGTCGAGACGAGGTCGTCGATCGACTTGATGCGTCCCTCCGAGACCGCAATCCCAACCAGCATGGCGACCAGCGTCTTGGCCATGGACTGCGACAGAAAGCGGTCGTGATCGGTCCGCGAATATTGATAGTGCTCGTACAGGATGGTGTCGTCCCTGGCGATCAGCAGTCCCGTCACCGGGTTACGCTTCAGGTAGTCCGCGATGCTCAGCCGTTCCGTGCCGAAACTGTAGGTGATCGACGGCTCCGGCGCGCGCTTGAATTGCCAGGGTGCCGCCGCGCGACCGATCTGGCGCGAGGGATAGATCTCGCCGAAATGGCTGTAGACCCCGACGAGCTTGTCAAGCTGGGTGGCGGTCCCCCGCGTGCCGACGGGATAGCCCTCGGCCGCACCATAGATATCAGCGTCGGGGCCGCTATCCGAAAACACCGGCCCCGGCTCGCCGGGAGAGCTTCGGACGTCCTGCGCAGATGCCAAAGGCGACCAGACCGCGGAGGCGAGAATGATAGGCAGGACAAGCATGCGGAAAACGTGCGGCCTGCGGAGCGCTCCCGGAGTCATCGTATCTGCCTCCCTCACACGTCCTTGCTTACGCGTGCGCTGATGAGAGCGATGCTATCATTCCGGATGGACGGTGTCAGCATGTGGCCCGTGGCCGTCATGGGCGGCGCACCTCGAAGTAGGTTTTGCTTCCACGATCAAAGCCCGCTCCCTCATAGAAGTGGAGAGTGCTCTGCTGCTTTGAGCCCGTTGCCAATAGAACCTTGTAGCAGTCGGCCTGCCAACCAATCTCCAGCGCATGGGCAAGCACTCGTCGACCGAGCCCCACGCGGCGGTAATCGGCATGGGTAACAACATTCTCGATCACACCGTATGATCTGCCGCCGCGAGACAAGTTGGGCACGATCGCAAGCGTGCAGGAAGCAACCAGCAGCTCCGCTGCTTGCGCTACGATCACGGTCATGAAGCCGGATGCAAGTAATCTCGACCAGACGCGCTCGGCATCAGCCGCCTCGAGCTGAGGATCGTGCGGATGAAGATGCCGGTAGAGTTTCAGCACCTCGAGCAGATCATGTTCTATGGCAGTGCGGATAATGGCTTCGGTCATCTACTGACATCAAGGGTCGTGGTTCGCTGGCGATATTATCAGAAACCAGCAATTGTTGTCGCGAGGCGACGTGCAATGCACCGCGGACTTGCCCTCCACCGCCGGATACGCCACCATCCCCGCGCGCACCACCAACAAAACCAAAAGCGCGAGGAAACGCATGAGCAAGCCGTCAGGCTTCAACTATGGCTGGGTCGTGGTCGCCGCGGGGGCGCTGATGACCTGTGTCGGGTTCGGCACGATGCTGTCGCTCGCGGTGTTCCTGCAGCCGATCTCGGAGGCGATGGGATGGTCGCGCGCCGGCGTGTCGGCGGCGGCGACGATCGATTTCCTCTGCATGGGCGTGGCCGCGTTCCTGTGGGGCACGCTGTCCGACCGGTTTGGCACCCGCATGGTGGTGCTTGCCGGAAGCCTGCTGCTGGGGCTTGGCCTCGTGACTGCGAGCCAGGCGACCAGCCTTTGGCAGTTCCAGCTCTGCTTCGGCGTGCTGATCGGTGTTGCCGCCGGCAGCTTCTACGCGCCGATGATGGCGCTCGCGAGCGCCTGGATCGACAAGAACCGCAGCCTCGCGGTGGCACTGGTCTCGGCCGGCATGGGCGTGTCGCCGGTGACGATCGCGCCGACCGCGAGCTGGCTGATCACGGCCTATGACTGGCGCACCGCGATGCTGGTGATCGGCTGTGCTGCGTGGGCGCTGCTGATCCCCGCCTGCTTCCTGGTGCGGCCGGCGCCGGCCGCGACAGGGCCTGCCAGCGCGGATGCGGCGCCAGGGATGGAGCTGACCGCGGCGCAGGCGCTGCGGACGCCTCAATTCATCGCGCTCGCGGCGGCGCACTTCGCCTGCTGCGCCGCGCATTCCGGCCCGATCTTCCACATGGTGTCCTATGCGATGGTCTGCGGCATCGCACCACTTACGGCGGTGACGGTCTACAGCGTTGCCGGCGTGTCCGGGCTCGGCGGGCGCCTGCTGCTGGGCGCGGCGGCCGATCGCATCGGCGCAAAGCCGGTGCTGGTCGGCGGCCTGTTCGTGCAGGCGATCTGCATCGCGACCTATCTTGCGGTGGCGCAGCTCGGCGAGTTCTACGCGCTGTCAGTCGTGTTCGGCCTCGCCTATGGCGGGGTGATGCCGCTCTATGCGGTGCTGGTCCGCGAATTCTTCGGCGCGCGTATCATGGGCACGGTGTTCGGCGCGGTGTCGGCCTTTGCCAGCCTTGGCATGGCAATCGGACCGTGGGCCGGCGGGCTCGTGTTCGACAATTTCCAGCGCTACACTTGGCTGCACGTCGGCTCCTTCGCGATCGGGCTCGCCGCCGTCGCAGTGGCGCTGAGCTTCCCGACCAACCGAAGGCCAACGCTCGACCTCGGCCGCGCCTCGGCCTGAACCTGCAAGCGGCGCGTGCACCGCCAGCCCATCAATCGATGATGCCGAAGTCCTCAACCGGCATCACCCAATAGACGAGGTTGGTCCCGGCAAACGAGACCTTGAGCCGCTCCAGCAGGCGCTCGGCAGCAGCGTTTGGCAGGACGATCCGGACGAGAACCTGGTCGGCATGCCCCTTGACGCGTTCCTCCGGGCTCTGCAGCCTGACGTTGGCGCCGTGTCCCGCTGCGTCAGAGGCCGTGAAACCCGGCACCAGATCGGCCTGCTCGCTGAGATAGTCGAACAGTTCGTCTCGAAGCTGGCGCGCGGCGATCAGGGTGAGGCAGACCGTTTCGCTGGTCATTTGGCCGCCTTGGCAGCGCCGCCGAACCGGCGATACAGGATCGGCAGCAGGATCAGGGTCAGTAGCGTCGAGGACAACAGGCCCCCGATCACCACGATGGCGAGGGGGCGCTGGATCTCCGATCCCGGCCCCGTAGCAAACAGCAGCGGGATCAGTCCGAGCGCGGTGATGCTCGCGGTCATCAGCACCGGCCGCAGCCGCCGCCTGGCGCCGTCGATGACGATGCGCTCCTCGGCCAGACCATGCGCGCGCAACTGGTTGAAATACGAGACCAGCACGACGCCGTTCAGGACCGCGATGCCGAGCAGCGCGATGAAGCCGACGGACGCCGGCACCGACAGATATTCACCGGTCGACACCAGCGCAAAGACGCCGCCGATCAGCGCAAAGGGGATGTTCACGAGCACCAGCAAGGCGTGGCGCACGGAGCCGAAGGTGGTGAACAGCAGCACGAAGATGAGGCCGATCGCGACGGGCACCACGATCGACAGGCGCGCGGCCGCGCGCTGCTGGTTCTCGAACTGTCCGCCCCAGGTGAGCCGATAGCCCTTCGGCAGAGGGAGCTCGGCGGTGACCTTCTGCTGGGCCGCCTGCACGAAGCCGACCATGTCGCGGCCACGGACGTTGGCGCGGACGACGCTCATCCGGTTGCCGTTCTCGCGGTCGATCTTGACGGGGCCATCGACCCGCTGGATGCGGGCGACCTGCGACAGCGCAACATGCTGCCCGGACGCCAGCGTCAGCGGCAGGCTCGCGAGCAGCGTCGGCGCTTCCCGCGTCGTCTCGCTGCCGCGGACCAGGATCGGCGTGCGGCGGCCGTCCTCCAGCGCCGTCCCGATGATTCGCCCCTCGATCTGGGTGCGAAGCGCGTTGGAGATGGCATCCACGGTCAGCCCGAGGCGGCCGGCTTCCATCCGGTTCACGGCGACCGTGTAGTATTGGGCGCCCTCGTTGATGGTCGTGTAGACGTCTTCCGCGCCGTCGACACTCGACAGGATCGAGGAGAGCTTCGTCGCGATGTCGTTGAGCTGGCCGATGTCGGTGCCGAAGATCTTGACCGCGACGTCGCCGCGCACGCCGCTGATCATCTCCTGCACGCGCATGTCGATCGGCTGGGTGAAGCTGAGCGACAGGCCCGGGAAATCCGCCAGCACATCGCGCAGGACCTGCAGGAGCTCCGTCCGGTCCCGGGTCTTCCTCTCGTCCACGGGCTTGAGCACCAGAAACGTATCGGTCTGGTTGGGCCCCATGGGATCAAGACCAAGCTCGTCCGAGCCGGTCCGGGCGACGATGCCGGCCACGTCGGGCACTTTCATGAGGGCCGATTGCAGCCTGGCATTGATGGCCATGGATTCATCGAGATTGACGGACGGAAGTGTCTCCACGCTGACGATGACGTCGCCTTCATCCATGGTCGGCATGAAGGTCTTGCCGAGCTGCGTGTAGGCGTAGCCCGCCGCGACGAGCCCCAGTAGCGCGACGATGACGACCTTGCGTTCGTTCTTCAGGGCCCAGTCCAGCGCCGGCGCATAGACACGCTGCGCGAGGCGGATCAGCAGCGGATCGCCATGGCTTGCGGATTTGAGCAGGAAGGAGGTTGCGACCGGAACGACGGTGAGAGCAAGCAGCAGCGAGCCGGCGAGCGCGAAGATGATGGCGAGCGCGACGGGAATGAAGAGCTTGCCCTCGAGCCCCTGCAGCGTCAGCAAGGGCACGAACACGATGATGATGATCAGCACGCCGGAGGCGACCGGCTGCAGCACCTCGCAGACCGACCGAAATATGATATGGATCAGCGGCGGGCCCTTTCCGGGCTCGTGCTTGCCGAGATTGCCGACGATGTTCTCGACGACGACGACCAGCGCGTCGATCAGCATGCCGATCGCGATCGCGAGGCCACCGAGGCTCATCAAATTGGCGGACATGCCGACCGCGCGCATGGCGAGAAGCGCAATGACGATGGCCAGCGGCAGGCTGAGCGCGATCACCAACGAGGCGCGCCAATTGCCGAGAAACAGCAGCAGGAGGACCACGACGAGCACGGTGGCTTCGCCAAGAGCCCGTACCACCGTTCCGACGGCGCGTCCGACCAGCCGGCTGCGGTCATAGAACACGTTGATGGAGACGCTCTTCGGCAACGACGGCTGCAATTCATCGAGGCGGGCCCGGACGTCCCGCACGAGCTGGCCGGCATTGGCACCGCGCAGGCCAAGCACGAGGCCTTCCACCGTTTCACCATGGCCGTCGGAGGAGACGGCGCCGTAGCGCGTCAGCGCGCCGACCCTGACGCGCGCCACGTCGTTGACCCGAATCGGAACCCCCTCGCGGGTGTCGATGACGATGGCCCGGATGTCGTCGATGGTCCGAATGCTGCCCTCGATGCGCACCAGCGAGCTATCCTCGCCCTGGTTCACGCGCCCGGCCCCGTCGTTGCGGCTGTTGGCCTCGATGGCCCGCCGGAACAGCTCGGAGGAAATCCCGCGGGCTGCGAGCGCGTCGGCCAGAGGAACGATCTCGAACGCCCGCACATGGCCGCCGAGCGAGTTGACGTCGGCCACACCGGGGACGGTACGCAGCGCGGGGCGGATCACCCAATCGAGCAGGGTTCGCCGCTCGGCCAGCGACAATTCGGCGCTGTCGATGGTGAACATGAACATCTCGCCGAGCGGGCTGGTGATCGGCGCCAGTCCGCCGCTGACGCCTTCCGGAAAATCGCGCGCGATGTTGGACAGGCGCTCGGAGACCTGGTTGCGGGCCCAGTAGATGTCGGTGCCGTCCTCGAAATCGACGGTGATGTCGGCCAGCGCGTATTTGGTGGTGGAGCGGAGAATCTTCTTGTCGGGAAGCCCGAGCAGCTCGAGCTCGATCGGAACGGTAATGCGCTGCTCGACCTCTTCCGGGGTCAGGCCCGGGGCTTTCATGATGATCTTCACCTGGACCGGAGACACGTCCGGAAAGGCGTCGATCGGAAGGCCCGGGAGAAACACCGCGGCGGCGCCGACCAGCAGCAGCACGCCGAGTGCAACGAACAGCCGCTGCGACAGCGCAAATGCGACCAGACGCTGCAGCATTACTGGCCAGCTCCGAGTCGCGACAGAATGCCCCGCAGCGCCGAAATGCCACCGATCGCGATCTCGTCCTTGTCGGTGACCGGACCTGCGACCACGACATGATCCTGGTCCTCGGCGAGCAACGTGACGGGAACGAGACGGAAGCCGCCGGCGATGGCCACAAAAACCGAGGTCTGCTCGCCGCGGCGAACGAGGCCGCTATAGGGAATCTCCCAGGCGCTTTCGCCCGCGGAGAGAAAGCTGATGCGCGCCGTTGCGGTCTGGCCGGGGCGCAGCCCGCCGCCGTCGTTCGGCATCTCCGCGCGAACCAGGATGGTCTGGCTTGCCGCGTCGGTCGTCTCGGACACCAGGATGACACGGCCCGGCGCATCATAACCCTCGATCTCGACCTTCGCGCCGGCCTGGACGGCCCGGATGCTCGACGCGGGAATCGCAATCTCGGCCCATACCGGTGAAAGCCGCGCCAGCTTCACCAGCGGCGCCGCCTGCTCCAGCCGCTGCCCCGGGGAGACCGCGATGTCGACGACGGAAGCCGCCTGCGGGGCGTGGACGGTCAGCGTGGCGATGATCGCGGCGTCGTTGATCAGGCGGGAGATCGCCTCGTCCGACATGCCGCTCAGATGAAGCATTTGCCGCCGCTCGGCGAGCACGATGCCGGCCTGGCGAGCTTCGGTCTGGCTGGCCTCCAGAACGCGCTGTGGCACCGCCTTGCCCTCGAACAGATCGGCATTCCGCCTCAGCTGATTGTTGGCGAGAACCTCCTGCGCGACGGCTTGCAGATAGTCGCGCTGCAGCGAGACGAAGCTCGGGCTCTGCAGGGTTACCAGCGGCTGTCCGGCGATGACCCGATCGCCGCGCGCGACCGCCAGATTGGTGACCATGCCGGCGACCGGCGCACTCACCACCCATAATTGCGGGGTCGGAATCACGATCTGCGCCGGATAGGGCAGTGTCTGATCGGTCCGGCTCGAGATCGGGTGGGTCACGCGGACCCCGAGGTTCTGAGCCTGCACCGCGGTGAGCTTCACCTCGTCATCTGCGATCGCAACGCAAGGCAGACCGGCAAGCGCGAGCGCAAGCAGAATTGGGCCCGGCATCCGCCATCGGCGCCGCGAGCACTTCACCCGATGGAGCGAGAGCATCAGTCCAAACTTCGCATGTGATTTACAGGCTTTAGATAGATCCGGATCGATCCGGGGGTGTTGATCTGCGTCAATGCAGGGTCCTGACGAGGACGTCGGCAAGGCGATCCTTGCCGAAAACCGATAGTCTCAGGCGGGCGAAGCGCCGGCGCACCGTCCCTGCTTGCGGCGAATGACCGCGCTCTCCATGCACCCACTGCATTGAGTCATGCAGAAGGATGGGACGGCCCCCGTTGAAACACGGAGGCTGTGCCGTCCTTGTTGTTAAGCAATTTCTGACAGCGTTCGACAAAAGCAAGATTTTGGAAATGCATGGGAATTCTGATGATCAAGCTCAAGTCGATTGCCGCTCGCCTGATTCTCGCCATCGCGCTCACGGTTGCGGTGGCCTGCGCCATCCTCTCCGGCTTCTCGATCACCCAGCAGCGGGCGCTGACACGAATGGCGCTCGATCAGCAGCTCAAGCTGCAATATGAGAGCGTGATCGCGGCGATCGACTATGAGGGGCGCGCGGCGCTGGCGGTCTCGTCCGTGATTGCCGCCCTGCCGCCGGTTGGCGACGCCATCGCCAAGGGCGACCGCGACAGCCTGCTCGCGCTGCTCGGCGACGCCAACAAGGCGCTGAAGGCGCAGGGCATTCCGCTGATCACCTTCCAGCTTCCGCCGGCGATCTCATTCTTCCGCGTCCACACGCCCAAAACCTTCGGTGACGACGTCTCTGCGCGCCGCGCCACCGTGGTTGAGGCGCTGAAAACCGGCCGCCAGATCGTCGGGGTCGAGCCCGGCCGCGAGGCGCTCGGCATCTTCGGCATGACGCCGATCGTTCGCGACGGCAAGAACCTCGCCAATGTCGATGTCGGCGCCGCTTTCGGCAAGGAATTCGTCGACCGGGCCAAAAAGCGCTTCGGAATCGACCTTGCGGTCTACTCCGTCGACGGCAAGAATTTGAACAAGCTGTCCTCGACCTTCGGCGAGAATGCCGTCGCCAAGCCGGACGAACTGAAAGCGGCGGTCGACGGCACTCCGCTGCTGCGTGAGGCCGAGCTCGACGGTCATCCTGTCGCAGTCTACGCCGGCCCGATCAGGAACTATGCGGGAGCGCCGGTCGGCGTGCTCGAGATCATCAAGGACACGACGGAATACGAGGCCGCGTTCGCTACCGCCGAGCGCAATCTGATCCTCGGCACGGTCGCGATCCTGGCCGTTGCGATCGTGCTGGCGCTGCTGCTCGGACGCGGCCTGTCGCGCCCGCTCACCGCGATCACGGCCGTCATGAACCGGCTGTCCAGCGGCGACACCAGCGTCACCATTCCCGGCAGCGAGCGCCCGGACGAGCTCGGCACCATGGCCAAGGCGGTCGAGATGTTCCGCCGCAACATGCTCGAATCGGTCGCGATGCGCGAGGCGCAGGAGGCCGACAAGGCCAGGGCGGAGGTCGAGAAGCAGGCGCTGCAGCGCCAGATGGCCGACCGTTTCGAGGCCGACGTCAAGGGCGTGGTCGCGGCGGTCGCCAGGGCCACCGAGGGCATGCAGAGCGTCGCCGGCGAGATCACTGCAAGCGTCAACGGCACCTCGCAGCGCGCATCCGCCGCGGCGACGGCGTCCGAGGAAGCCTCGACCAGCGTGAATGCGGTTGCCGCGGCGACCGAGGAACTGGCCTCGTCGGTCAGCGAGATCGGCCGTCAGGTCACCCATTCCAGCCAGGTCGCGAGCGGCGCAGTGGTCAAGGCGGCCGAAACCACCGAGATGGTCACCAGCCTTGCCGGCGCCGCCGAGCGCATCGGCGACGTGCTGCGGCTGATCAGCGAGATCGCGAGCCAGACCAATCTGCTGGCCCTCAACGCCACCATCGAGGCGGCGCGCGCGGGCGAGGCCGGCCGCGGCTTTGCCGTCGTCGCCTCCGAGGTGAAGGAGCTGGCCAGCCAGACCGCGAAGGCGACCGACGAGATCGCAAGTCAGGTCAACGCGATCCAGGTCGCGACCGGCAATTGCGTCACCGCCATCTCGGGCATCAGCGACACCATCCGCGAAATCAGCGGCATCACCACGACAATTGCCGCCGCGGTCGAAGAGCAGGGCTCGGCGACGCGGGAGATCGCCCGCAGCGTGCAGCAGGCCTCCGCGGGCACCACCGACGTCTCCGCCAATGTCGCCGGCGCGAGCCAGGCCGCGGATCAATCGCGCGCCCTGGCCGGCAATGTGATGGTCGCCTCGGGCGAGCTCGGGCAGCACGCATCGGCGCTGAAGACGAGCGTGGATACGTTTTTGGCGGGGCTGCGGGCGGCGTAAGGCTTCGGCTTTGAGTTAGGACAGACGAGCCGCGGGCTCGCTTAAACCTCTCCCGCTTGCGGGAGGGGGCACCGCCAATCACCCTTCGTCATGGCCGGGCTTGTCCCGGGCATGACGACCTTTTCGGATCGCGACAGCTCGCAGCCTCACGCCACCATCGCGGCGTCTTCCTCATCGCCGTCGATGCCGCGCTGCGCCTTCAGCAGGCTGATGATCTCGACGTTGGGCCGGGCCTTGCTGAACAGAAAGCCCTGGCCCTCGTCGCAGCCTTCGGCTCGCAGGCAGCTCAGCTCGGCCTCGGTCTCGACGCCTTCGGCGGTGATGGTGACGCCCAAGCCTTTGCCGAGGCTGACGATCGAGCGGATGATCGCCTGGGCCTCGCGGTTGGCGCCGAGATCGCGCACGAAGGACTGGTCGATCTTGATCTTGTCGAACGGGAAGCTGCGCAAATAGCTGAGGCTGGAATAGCCGGTGCCGAAATCGTCCATCGAGATACGCACGCCGAGCGCGCGCAGCGCATGCAGCGTCGCCAGCACCTGCGCGCTCTTCTCCAGCAGCAGCGTCTCGGTGATCTCGAGCTCGAGCCGCCGCGGCGGCAGGCCGGAATGCTTCAGCGCGTCGGTCACCACCGAGAGCAGATTGCCGCTGCGGAACTGCAGCGGCGACAGATGGACGGCGACGCGGACGTCGTCCGGCCAGGTCGCGGCGTCGAGGCAGGCACGGCGCAGCATCAGCCCGCCGAGTGGATTGATCAGGCCGGTTTCCTCGGCCACCGGAATGAACTCGGCCGGCGAGACCATGCCGCGCTCGGCATGCGGCCAGCGCACCAGCGCCTCGAAGCCGGTGATGCGCCCGCTCGTAAGGTCGATCAGCGGCTGGTAATACGGGCGGAGCACGTCGTTCTGGATGGCGTCACGCAGCTCGACCTCGATCTTGCGGCGGCTCTGCGCTTTTGCATCGAGCGCGGCCTCGAAGAAGGCGAAGGTGCCGCGCGCATCGGCCTTGGCGCGCGACAGCGCCATGTCGGCGCTCTTGAGCAGCTTTTCGGAATCGTCGCCGTCGCCGGGGGCCATCGCGATGCCGATGGAGGCGCCGATCACCACGGAATGGCCGTCGAGCAGATAGGGATCGGCGATGGCTTCCAGCAGGCGCTTGGCGAGGATCACCGCGTCTTCGGGCCGGGTCAGGCCGCTTTGCACGATGGCGAACTCGTCGGAGTTCAGCCGCGCCAGCGCGTCCTCCTCGCGCAGGGTCGAGCGCAGCCGCTTGGCGACGCCGCGGAGCAGCTTGTCGCCGACCGCATGGCCGAGCGTGTCGTTGACCGCCTTGAAATTGTCCAGCCCCAGCATCAGCAGCGCGACCTTGTCGGAGCTGCGCCGCATGTACTGCAGCATCTCGTCGACCTGCTGGCGCAGCAGATTGCGGTTGGGCAGGCCGGTGAGCCCATCATGCTGGGCCATGAAGGCGAGCCGCGCCTCGGCGCGCTTGCGCTCGGTGATGTCCATCAGCGCGAGCAGCACCGCCGGCCGCTCGGCATAGGTCAATTCGCGCGAATAGATCGCAAGATCGATCAGCGCGCCGTCCGCCTTGACGTGCTTCCAGGTGCGCGCCGCCTGCTCGTCGCTGGACCGATCGATGGTCCAGGGCGGCTCGCTGTCGAACGCCTGCAGGGAGCGGATCTTCAGCCGCTCGAACTCGGCGCGGCTATAGCCGTAATGGGCGACCGCGGCGTCGTTGACGCCGAGGATGCGCTCGTCGTCCAGCGCGCAGACGATCATGGGCACGGGATTGCCGTCGAACAGCAGCCGGAACGAGGCCTCGCGCTGCTTCAGCTCGGTGATGTCGACACGCAGGCCGACCACGCCGCCGTCATCGGTGCGGCGCTCCTCGATCAGGATGACACGGCCGTCCGACAGCGTCTGCTCATGCCGCTTGCCGGGCTCGTAGAGCTTCTTCAACCGCTGCGCGATCCACTCGTCCTCGTGGCCGGCGGCATCCGGATAGTCGCCGCGGGCAACGCCGACGCGCAGCGTGTCCTCCAGCCGCGCGCCTTCCTTGAAGAGATCGGCGGTCTTGCTGTAGATCTCGGAATATTGCTTGTTCCAGAGAACGTAGCGGCCTTCGGGATCGAGGATCACGATGCCCTGCGGCAGCAGGTCGACGGCCTGACGCAGCCGCTCATGCGATTTGCGCGCCTCGGCGATGGCCGCTTCGGCTTCCGCGCGGCTTTTCACCAGCGCCTGATCTTCAACGGGCCGATGAGGTGCGCGCGCGAATCGCGGCTTGCGCGGCTGTCGGCCAGCCTTCGCAAGCACGTTCTGCTTTCGCTTTTTTGTCTTTCGAGACCCCAAACCCAACTTCACTCGTCCTAGCCGCGTCCAGCGGCCGCAAGCTTTGAGGCAAGTGTCTGAAAAAAAAGTAAT
The DNA here is from genome assembly GCF_008932115.1 of Bradyrhizobium betae. NCBI lineage: Bacteria > Pseudomonadati > Pseudomonadota > Alphaproteobacteria > Hyphomicrobiales > Nitrobacteraceae > Bradyrhizobium > Bradyrhizobium betae. The sequence continues at coordinate 3,910,853 of NZ_CP044543.1, read as the reverse complement.
CTTCGGCGGACTGGCCACGGAACCGCCGGCTCGCAGACAGGCCGTTTTGCCTGTTTGAGAGGCGCGAGGGGCATCGACGGGCGCGGCGAGCCTGTTCCCTCGTCGCAATCGGAGCGAGAGGTGGTGCAAAAACGCGCGCTCTCCATGAATCAATTCCGGAGCCGCGTCCGATTGCATGCATGAGACAGGCGAATCTCGATCCGCGCACGAATAATGGTCAACGCAGGATACGGTTATCGCGCTGTTAAAAAAGCGACCGGACGGCGCGAAATCCAGAACTTTCGCGCGATCCCGGATGGTCGTGATGCGCACCGAGCCCGCGGCTGTAAAGACAGCGTGAGGCCGCCGTTGGCTGCAAGCCTGATTGTTAACCCTGAGACGGCGTTCGGCTATAAGGAGATCAGCATGAGTCCCCGCCGCCTCGCCCCTCTCCTGCTCGTCATGACGTTCCTGGCCGCCGGCGACGCGCTGGCCCAGGACAAGGGCAGCGTCACGCCAAAACCCCTGCCGCCGCTCGCCAACCCCGATGATCCCACGCTCGGCGCCAAGGAGCTGTTTGCGCGCAAGCTGTTGCCGTCGAAGGGGCCGGCCCATGTCATCGGCTCCTACACCAAGGGCTGCATCGGCGGCGCCATGCCGATGCCGCTCAACGGCGACCATTGGCAGGTGATGCGGCTGTCGCGTAACCGCAATTTCGGCCACCCCGACATGATCGCGCTGATCAAGCGGCTGGCAGCCAAAGCGAGCAAGGATTCCGGCTGGCCCGGCCTCCTGGTCGGCGACATCGCCCAGCCGCGCGGCGGGCCGGCGCTGTCAGGCCATGCCAGCCACCAGATCGGGCTCGACGCCGACATCTGGCTGACGCCGATGCCGGACCGCCGGCTCTCGCGCGAGGAGCGCGAGGAGATGTCGGCGGTGATGATGGTGCGGCAGGACCGGCTCGACATCGACCCGAAGGTGTTCACGCCTGCCCACGTGCTGGTGCTGCGCGACGCCGCGCAGGAACCGGCGGTGCAGCGCATCTTCGTCAATGCCGCGATCAAGAAGGCGCTGTGCCGCGACGCCAAGGGCGACCGTTCCTGGCTGTCGAAGATCCGGCCGTGGTGGGGCCACGATTATCATTTCCACATCCGGATGCACTGCCCGGCGGGATCAGGCGAATGCGAGGGCCAGCCGTCGCAGTCCGAGGACGAAGGCTGCAAGCCGGCCGATCTCGCCTATTGGTTCAGCGACGGCGTGCTGCACCCGAAGCCGCCGCCGGAACCGCCCAAGCCGAAGCCGCCGATGACGCTGGCCCAGATGCCGGCCGCCTGCAAGGTGGTGCTGCACGCAGGCGACGCCAAGCCGTAGCGTACGCTGTCTCCTCCCGATCGGTGTCGTCCCGGGGCGCGAAGCGAGCCCGGGACCCATACTCCCGGAGAGAAATGCGGGGCGCGCTGATAACCACGAGTCTTCGCCAAACTCCTTCTTGTGGCTATGGATCCCGGGCTCGCGCTGCGCGCGCCCCGGGATGACAGACTCATTACTGGCTCCTATCCCGCGGAATGCGCTAGGATCGTCCTCGCCGCCGTGCCGTAAGCCCGTGGCATCCCGGGACGCGCATCCCGCTCCTCACACCTGACCGCAAGCCCACGTCTGTCGCGTGGCCAACGATGGGATTTGACATGCGCGTCCTCGCCATCCTCGCCGCGCTTTCGCTCGGCGTCACCTCCGCTCTCGCCGCCGAAGAGCCCAGCGGCTGCGACAAGTTCAAATGGCCGATCGAGCGTGAGCGCGCCGCGCTCACGGCGCCGGATCGCCCCAGGCTCGCATCGGGGAGCGAACAGGCCGCGCTGCCGTCATCGGCCATCACGCTGGGGTTGGTCGCACCCGCGGAGGCAAAACTGCCGACGCCGCCGGAGCGGGCGCCGAAGGACGGCACCTTTGCCGGTTTCACCAGCGTCAAGACCGCGAAGGCCGGGCTCTATATGATCAGTCTGTCCGGCGGAGCCTGGGTCGACGTGGTGCAGGACGGCCATTTCCTGAAGCCCGTGGCCTTCAGCGGCGCCACCGACTGCGACGGCATCCGCAAGACCGTGAAATACCAGCTGTCGGCGCAGCCTTTCGTGCTCCAGATCAGCGGCGCCGGCGACAATTCGGTATCGGTCGCGATCCTGCCGAGCGAGTAGGCACCGCACGGACCATACGTCCGGCTTTGGCCTCAAAAGGTCAGCTTTGACCTCAAAAGGTCAGCTTTGACCTGTTCCGCCAGCCTGTTATGGTCACGCCCAGCGACATCCTGAAGGACCGTAAGTCCGTCGGGCTCACCGGAACAGCGCTTCCGCCGATCGCGAACCTTTACTCAACCAACGCCGTCTTGCGTGCCTGATTGGCGCGCGCAAGCGTGTATGGAGCGCTCCCGATGTCCCGCCTTTCCGTGCTTTTCTCCGCCTTCGTCGTTCTGCTCGCGGCCTTCTCGCCTGCGGCCGCGCAGGACAAGACCATCACCGTGTTCGCGGCAGCCTCGATGAAGAACGCGCTCGACGAGATCGACGCGGCCTACACCGCCAAGACCGGCGTCAAGTTCAGCGTCAGCTATGCCGCAAGCTCCGTGCTCGCCAAGCAGATCGAGCAGGGCGCGCCGGCCGACGTGTTCGTCTCGGCCGACACCGACTGGATGGACTACGCGACAGCCAAGAAGACCATCAACGAGCCTTCCAGAGTCAATCTGCTCGGCAACAGCATCGTGCTGATCGCTCCGAAGGATTCCAAGATCGACAACGTCACGATCGCGCAGGGCTTTGATCTCGCCAAGCTTGCCGGCGACGGCAAGATCGCGACTGGCGACGTCAAGTCGGTGCCGGTCGGCAAATATGCCAAGGCGGCTCTGGAGAAGCTCGGAGCCTGGACCGCTGCGGAGCCGAAATTCGCAATGGCCGAGAGCGTGCGCGCCGCGCTGACGCTGGTCGCGCGCGGCGAGGCCAATCTCGGCATCGTCTATTCCACCGATGCCAAGGTCGAGCCGGGCGTGAAGATCGTCGGCACCTTCCCGGCGGATTCGCATCCCGCGATCATTTATCCCGTCGCTGCGACCACCACCGCGAAGCCCGAGACCAACGACTATCTCGCCTTCCTGCGCTCGACGGCCGCCAAGACCATCCTGGAAAAGTACGGCTTCAAGTTCCTGATCAGCCCCACAACCTGATTTTTCGTGCTCGACATCTCTCCCGCCGAATGGACGGCGATCCTGCTCTCGCTCAGGATCGCCGTGATCGCGACGCTGGTGGCAACGCCATTCGGCATTGCGCTGGCATGGCTGCTTGCCCGCCGCGATTTCTGGGGCAAATCATTTCTCGACGCGGTGGTGCATCTGCCGCTGGTGCTGCCGCCGGTCGTAACCGGCTATCTCCTGCTCCTCACCTTCGGCCGCAAGGGCCTCGTCGGCGGCTTCCTGGCCGACTATCTCGGCATCGTCTTCTCTTTCCGCTGGACCGGTGCGGCGCTCGCCTGCGGCGTGATGTCGTTTCCGCTGCTGGTGCGCCCGATGCGGCTGTCGATCGAGGCGATCGACCGCCGGCTCGAGCAGGCCGCGGAGACGTTGGGCGCGGCGCCGTGGAAGGTGTTCTTCACGGTGACGCTGCCGCTGGCGCTGCCGGGCGTGCTCGCCGGCATGGTGCTCGGCTTTGCCAAGGCCATCGGCGAGTTCGGTGCGACCATCACCTTCGTCTCCAACATCCCCGGCGAGACCCAGACGATTTCGTCCGCGATCTATTCGCTGATCCAGACGCCGGACGGTGACACGGCAGCGGGCCGGCTCGTGATCGTCTCGATCGTCCTGGCACTGGGCGCATTGATCGCCGCCGAATGGTTCGCCCGCCGCGCCACCGCGCGCCTGCACGGGAACTGATCATGCTGCGGGTCGACGTCGAAAAACAGCTTGGCGAATTCTCGCTCTCCGCATCCTTCTCCAGCGAAGGCCGCGTCATCGGCCTGTTCGGCGCATCGGGCGCGGGCAAGAGTTCGCTGGTCAACATGATCGCCGGGCTGCTGCGGCCCGATCGTGGCACCATCGTGATCGACGGCGAGACCGTGGACGACACCGCGGCCGGCATCCATGTGCCGACCTGGCGCCGCCGCATCGGCTATGTGTTCCAGGATGCCCGGCTGTTTCCGCACCTGAACGTCGCGCAGAATCTCGACTATGGACGGCGCATGAGCGGCCTCGCGTCCGATCCGGCACAGCACAAGCGCATCATCGACCTGCTCGACATCGGCGCCCTGCTCGATCGCCGCCCCGGAAAGCTTTCCGGCGGCGAGCGGCAGCGCGTCGCGCTCGGCCGCGCGCTGTTGTCAAAGCCGCGACTGCTGCTGCTCGACGAACCGCTCGGCGCGCTCGACGAGGCCCGCAAGCTCGAGATCCTGCCCTATCTGGTGCGGTTGCGCGACGAGGCCAACATCCCGATGGTCTATGTCAGCCACGACGTCGCCGAGCTGCGCCAGCTCGCGACGCAGATCGTGATGCTGAAGCAGGGGCGGGTGACATCATTCGGCGGGGTGAAGGTGCTGACGTGATGACCATGGCCCATCCCGCCGAACTCAATGCGGGTTGCCCCGCACCTAAACCCCCGCGACCGAGGTCCACACTTCCGCAAGCTTCCTCCGCAGCGCCTGCCTGCGCGTCAGCGGCACGGGCGTCTCCTCGTCTTCCGGCAGACGCAGGCCGACGACGCTGACGCGGCCACCGGAGATGCTGCGAGCGACGAGGACGATCTCATCCAGCGGCAGTTCCGCCCCTTCTTTCGGCGCACGGTCGAGATGGACGTCGAAATAGTCAGCCAGGGTCAGCTTGCTTTCGTCCTCGCCGGCCTTCACGCCGTAGATCTCGGCAAGCTCGGCCAGCGTGTGATCGCCGGAAACCATGAAGTCGCCGAGCAGATGCGGGTCCGGCGCCGAGCTCGGCTGCATGTCGACGAAAAAGCGGTCGAGCGACTCGGCCTTTTCCGGCGGGGCCAGCAGGTAGATGTAATCGCCCGGCGCGATCGGATCGGCCTCCACGGGCGTCAGGATGTTCTCGTTGCGGATCACCAGCGTCGGCTTGGACCAGGACGGGATCAGGCCGCGGCGGAAATACAGGCTCTTCGCGCGCACCGGATAGCCAACCAGCTGCTGCTCGAGCTGGCCCGGCAGATCGAGCTCGACGCGGCGCGGGCCGCGCTCGGCGCGCGGCAGCGCGACATGCAGCTTGCGCGCGGCCGGCGCCAGGGTCCAGCCCTGCAACAGCAGCGAGATGATGACGACGACGAAGGCAACGTCGAAATAGAGATAGGCTTTCGACAGGCCGACCAGCATCGGGATCGAGGCCAGGAAGATCGCGACCGCGCCGCGCAGGCCGGTCCAGGCGATGAAGATTTTCTCGCGCCAGTTGAACCGGAACGGCGCCAGGCACACGAACACCGCGATCGGCCGCGCCACCAGCATCAGGACGAACGCGACGGCGATTGCGGGAAGAACGCTGGCGCCAAGCCGGCTCGGCGAGACCAGCAGGCCGAGCAGCACGAACATCACGATCTGCGCGAGCCAGGTCGCGGCATCGAGGAACGCCACCACTGAATTATGCGCGCGGGTCGGCCGGTTGCCGATGATGATGCCGGCGAGATAGACCGCAAGGAAGCCCGAGGCGTGCATGATCTGCGAGCCGCCGAAGATGACGAGCGCCGCGGTGGTCACGAACGGCGCATGCAGGCCCTGCGGCAGCGCCACCTGGTTGAGCGCGATGACGACGAGACGTCCGCCGAGGAAGCCGACGGCAGCGCCGAGCACCGACTCCTGGATGAACTCCATCGCCACGTGGCCGGCCGAGCTCGAGCCCAGCGAGATGTATTCGACCAGCATCAGGGTGAGGAAGATCGCGAAGGGATCGTTGGTGCCGGATTCGGCTTCCAGCGTCGCACCGACGCGGGGGCGCAGGCGCAGGCCCTGGGTGTGCACCAGCAGGAACACCGCGGCCGCGTCGGTCGAGGCCACCACGGCGCCGACCAGCAGCGACTCCGTCCAGTTTAGGTCGAGCGCGTATTTGACGAACGGCGCCGTGATCAGCGCGGTCAGGAGCACGCCGACGGTCGCGAGCACCACGGACGGCGCGAGCACGGTGCGGATGCTGGCAAAGCGCGTCTTCAGGCCGCCATCGAACAGGATCAAGGCGAGCGCGACGGAGCCGACCAGATAGGTGGTGCGGACGTCGTCGAACTGGAGCTGCCCGGGGCCGGAATCACCGGCGAGCATGCCGACCGCAAGAAAGACGAGCAGCAAGGGCGCGCCGAAGCGCAGCGCAAGCAGGCTCGACAGGATACCGGCCATCACGAGGACGGCACCGAGCAATATGGCGAGGCTGACAGAGTCGAGGGAGGCCATCCACCTTCCGGGTACGAATTGCTGGATTTGCATCCTTATCGTCGCAGCCCCGGCGCGCCAACCCATTTCTCCAGCTCGCGGCAATCTGCCCGTATTTTGCGGCCTTAACGCGCTTCACTTGGCGGTGTATCGATGGCCGCGCCGCTGCCTTTGTGGGATTCTGCGGCGCCTTCGAATCAAATCCTTCTGACCCGCCTTCCGACGAGACCAATGGACATGGACCTGAAAGACTTCATGGAGTTCGTGCAGACCACCGCACGCAGCGTCGGGGCGGAAATCTCCTCACCTTGGTTCTACCTGCAATTCGGCCTGATGCTGGCCGCGGCCGGCATTGCCTATGCCGCGGAAGCGACCATTCGCAGCCGCGTCGACACGACCTCGCTGGCGATGCGGTTGCCGCTGCCGCTCCGGCGCTTTGCCCGGATCATGGTCGCGAGCGCCTCGACGGCGGTGTTCACCCTGCTCGTGATCGTATCCCGCGTGGTGATGTACCATGCGACCTGGCCGAGCCGCTCCTACCTCCTGATGGTCGCGGCCAAGCTGGGCTTCGCCTGGCTCGCGATCCGGCTGGTGACCTCGGTGCTGCGCAACGCCTTCATCGTCAGGCTGGTGTCGATCACCGCCTGGTTCGTCGCGGCGCTGTCCATCCTCGGCCAGCTCGATTCGACGGTCGACCTGCTCGACTCCGTCGCGATCGTGCTCGGCGGCTTCAGGCTGACGCCGCTGCTGGTGATCAAGGCGGGCGCGCTCCTGCTGATCGCGCTCTGGCTCACCAACATCGCCAGCAATTTCGCCGAAAGCCGGATCAACGCGACCAGCGATCTGACGCCGTCGGTGCAGGTGCTGCTGGTCAAGATCATCCGCATCGGGCTTCTGTCCGTCGCAATTGTCATTACGCTCGGCACGGTCGGCATCGACCTCTCGGCGCTCGCGGTGTTCTCCGGCGCGGTCGGCGTCGGTATCGGTATCGGCCTGCAGAAGATCGTCGCCAATTTCATCTCGGGCATCATCCTGCTGGCGGACAAATCGGTGAAGCCCGGCGACCTCGTCACCATCGGCGACAACACCGGGCGCATCAGCGCGATGAAGACGCGCTATATTTCCGTCGCCGCCGGCGACGGCCGCGAATTCCTGGTGCCGAACGAGGATCTGGTGACGCAGAAGGTCGTCAACTGGACCTATACCGACAAGAACACGCTGGTGAAGATCGCCTTCGGCACCAACTACGACGCCGATCCAAGGCTGGTCTGCAAGCTCGCCGCCGAGACCGCCGCCGCCCATCCCCGCGCCCAGAAGGGCAAGCCGCCGAACAGCATTTTGACCGAATTCGCGGAGGCCGGGATGAAGTTCTCGCTGACCTTCTGGATCGCCGACCCCGACGGCATGGACAACGTCAAGAGCGACGTCATGCTGGCGCTGTGGGACGCCTTCAAGCGCGAGGGCATCCGGGTTCCCTATCCGGTCCGTGAAATCCGCATCCGCGGCGGCGCTCTGCCGGTGGAAACCACCGTAGAAGTCCCGAATTAGCCCGGTTTCGGCCGCAAGGCAGGCAGGCCCGGCTTGCATGCAGGCCCGCAACCATTAGATTGGGGCGTGAAATCAAGCCTTTCCGCGACATCGAGATTGAGCCCAGAAGACCGCCCCGCATGAGCTACGTCGAAGCCTCCGATACCTCCCTGCGCAAGACCGGACAGATCAAGCTGCATGGCCCGGGCGCCTTTGCAGGCATGCGCAAGGCCGGCGCCCTGGTAGCCAAGTGCCTCGACGAGCTCACCGACATCGTCGGGCCGGGCGTGCCGACCGAGCGTATCGACCAGTTCGTCCGCGACTTCGCCTTCGACCACGGCGCCTATCCGGCGACGCTGATGTATCGCGGCTATCGCTACTCGACCTGCACCTCGCTCAACCACGTGGTCTGCCACGGCATGCCCGGCGACCGGCCGCTCAAGGAAGGCGACATCGTCAACATCGACGTCACCTTCATCGTCGACGGCTGGTATGGCGATTCCAGCCGGATGTACGCGGTCGGCCCGATCGCGCGCAGGGCCGAGCGGCTGATCGAGGTGACGTATGAAGCCATGATGCGCGGCATCGCAGCGGTGAAGCCCGGCGCCACCACTGGCGACATCGGCCACGCCATCCAGAGCTTCGTCGAACCGCAGGGCATGAGCGTGGTGCGCGATTTCTGCGGCCATGGCCTCGGGCGCATGTTCCACGACGAGCCGAACATCATCCATATCGGCCGGCCCGGCGAAGGCGTCCAGCTCAAGCCCGGCATGTTCTTCACCATCGAGCCGATGATCAATCTCGGCAAGCCGCATGTGAAGATCCTCTCGGACGGCTGGACCGCCGTCACCCGCGACCGTTCGCTGTCGGCGCAGTTCGAGCACTCGGTCGGCGTCACCGCGACGGGCGTCGAGATCTTCACGCTGTCGGAGCGGCACGGCGAGAAGCAGATCGGCTGATTGCCGGTCGCGTCGAAATCCAAAGCTTGCATTCGAGGCTATAGAGACGCGAGAACCTTCCACAGCCTCGAAGCCGCCTCAAAAGGCTTTGCTCTTTCGCAGCGAGACCGCTTTGGCCGAAACCAAAACGTTTCGGTCCGATGCGTACGCTGCCGCTAGAGCCTCACGCACGACCCCGCGCCATTGATCGGCTGCTGCATCAGGAATGGGAAAAGCCGCCTGATGGGGCGGAATCATTTCGTTATATTTCTTGTCATACGCGACGAGATCGCCTCGCGTCGTTCGGGCCGGGCGGGCCTGAAAGCTGACGGCGGCGGGGCGGACGCCGGGCTTGCTACATGCCGCGTTCTGTTCCGGCGATGGCGGCGCCTCCCCACCCGGATAACCGTTCTTCCATGCGCAGACTGAATCTGCACGAACCGTCAGCCCATCACGGAACGCATAAGCGACCTGAACGTAGTGCGAAGTCTCCATGTCTTCGTAACCCAGGCCCGCAATAGGGATTTGCCAGCCACTCATTTCAACGCCCGAGCTGTAGACCGCTTGGAGGCATCTATCCCGACTTCCACCAGCCTCCGCGCAAGCGGTTGCAATCCAACGTGCCATGCGATCGACGGTAGGTTCAAGTACTACTACCGTGGCGCTCTTTGGCCCAACGACAGTGCGGCTATGTTCACAACTTGCGCGGTTCGTCCCCTTCAGATTTGCACAGGACACAACCGTATATTGGCAGGCACGGATCGCGCCGTCGGGCAGCGACTCGTAGCCGGGCCAAGCGCTCGACTTCAGAGGCACGCAATCAGCGCCAGCAATCCAATAGCGCCCTGATGCATCCCTTTTAAACCATCCCAACACCTTCTCGACGTCGGCTTCGGACGGCACTGGCGTCCCTTGCCCTGAAGCAGCGGCAGCCGTCGCTTGCACTGCGCTGACCTCCTGCGACTTTGCAAAGACTCCTGCCTTCCGTCCGGAATTCATTACTTCCGAGGGGTACCCTGAATTGGGATTGTACCCCGCCTGCTGAATACCCTTCAGCCAAGCCTCCGCGACAGCTTCATCGCTGCCACCCTCAGCAATTGCCGCGCGAGCAGCCGCGGTCGCAGATTTATACCTAGAGGCACGAGCGAGCTGCCCTGCGACGAATCTTATCGAATCTTCCCAGGTTGGGAAGACGGCATAGACCTTGCCAGGATCATCCGCTGGCTGGCAGGCCAAGGTCCACGAGCCGAGATTCGCCTCTCGCGCGGATTGTCTAAACTTCCAGCCGAACAAGTTGTTCGCATTGATCGCAGTTCTGGTCCAGCCAAACCCGCTCTCCTGCACCGCCATCGAAAGAACACCGCCCTGAGGCACCCCGAGTTCGTCCTGAAGGCTCCTCGCCACGGGTCTCAGGCGGGATACGAAGGCGCTGCGTTCGGACGCCGTGGGATGTCCAGGCTTAGGGTCGTAACACCCCCAATTGGAATCATCTGCGGCACGTACGGTACTGATTGAAAGAACCAGGCCGACCAGCGAGAGGAACGCCATCAAAGCTAAAGAAGCAGGGGTTCGCTCAATAGATTGAAATAACATTCGGAAATGCCCCATAAGAAAGTCAGTACTATACAACCATAACGAGCTTCATGGCAACTCAACAATTGTCGCAGACTGCCCAGCGCGCCGCATCACCTGCTGCTATGGTTGCAATACTCGTTCGTTGAAGCGATGCTGACGGCCGATGCCCGCCAAGCCAGACCACGACAAAACCAGCCCCGAAGACACGCCGCACTATCACGGCCATCGCGAGCGGCTGCGCGAGCGCTTCTACAGCGCGGGGGCGGATGCGCTCAGCGATTACGAGCTGCTGGAGATGGCGCTATTTCCCGCGCTGCCGCGGCGCGATACCAAGCCGCTCGCGAAGACGCTGATCAAGACGTTTGGGTCGTTCGCCGAAGTCGTGCATGCGCCGGTCGCGCGCCTGCGCGAGGTCGAGGGCGTCGGCGAGGCCGCGGTCAACCAGCTCAAGCTGATCGCGGCCGCGGCGAGCCGCGTGACCAAGGGCGAGGTCAACAGCCGCAACGCGCTATCGTCCTGGAACGAGGTGATCGACTATTGCCGCTCCAGCATGGCCTTCGCCGACAAGGAGCAATTCCGCCTGCTGTTCCTCGACAAGCGCAACCAGCTGATCGCCGACGAGGTGCAGCAGACCGGCACCGTCGACCACACCCCGGTCTATCCGCGCGAGGTGATCAAGCGCGCGCTCGAACTATCGGCCACCGCGCTGATCCTGGTACATAACCATCCTACTAGACCCACATCGATCACGCTCGATCACGCCCAAGCACATTGAAACACCACGATTTTTGGGCTTGAAAAGCTTCCGGTGACTGGGGCAAACTGAGGGCGGTAATTGGGGGATCGGAGCACATTCCGACCCCAATAACCGACTGACTACCGCCCTCAGTTTTCGGGAGACGTAGCATGGGCAGCCTCACCGATGGCGCGATCCGGCGCAGCATCAAGGACGTCGAACTGACCGGAAAGCAGAAGTCCCTGGCCGACGGCGAGGGACGCGGCGTGGGCCGCCTGGTCCTCGTCGTGCGGCCGATGCCTAAGCGGGTGCTGGCGGAATGGATGGCCCAGCAATGGCGCGACGGTAAGCGGATCAAGGCGAAACTCGGCGACTATCCATCGATGTCGCTCGCCGCAGCCCGAGAGGTTTTCAAGCGCGACTTCGCGGACGCGATCCAGAAGGGTCGGAGCATCAAGATCGTCACCGATGCTCGGCCCGGAACCGTCGCCGACCTTTTCGAAGCCTACGTCGCCTCGCTCAAAGAAGCAGGTAAGCCGTCCTGGAAGGAAACGGAGAAAGGACTGAACAAGGTAGCCGACACTCTTGGGCGCAACCGCCTTGCCCGGGAGATCGAGCCGGACGAGGTGACGGAGGTGCTCCGCCCGATCTTTGAGCGTGGGGCCCCTGCCATGGCGGACCACGTCCGCTGCTACATCCGCGCAGCTTACAGCTGGGGAATGAAATCGGAGCACGACTATCGAAACACGTCGCCGCGCCGATTTCGACTGGTCTACAATCCGGCGGCAGGTATCCCGACTGAGCCTAAGGTCGTCGGGTCCCGGTGGCTGGACGAAGATGAGTTTGTCCAGCTCTGGCGATGGCTCGAATGCCCCGACGTGCCGGTGCACCCGCCCTATCTGCGGGCCGTTCAGATCCTGATGCTCACGGGCCAGCGGGTCGAGGAAATCGCGCGCCTTCACAAGGATCAGTGGGATTCCCGCGAACGAATTCTCGACTGGTCAAAAACCAAGAACAGCAAGCCTCATGCGGTCCCTGTTCCGTCCTTGGCGGCGGAGCTTCTCGATTCCATTAAGCCGAACGAACATGGGTGGTTCTTCCCCTCGGCGAAGGATCCATCGAAGCCCGTCAGCCATGGGACGCTCTATGCCTTTATGTGGCGCCAGCGCGACCGCGGCGTCATCCCGGTCGTGACCAATCGCGACTTGCGGCGAACGTGGAAGACGCTGTCAGGCAAGGCTGGCGTGCCGAAGGAAATCCGCGATCGCATTCAGAACCATGCGCTGCAGGACGTTAGCTCCAAGAGCTACGACCGCTGGAACTACATGCCAGAGAAGCGAGCTGGCATGGCGCGCTGGGACAAGTTCGCCCGCACCATGCTGGCCAAGAAGCCCGTCCGCCGGCCAGCGAAGCAGGCGGCGTGATCTCGCGCGTACTTATGATCGTGGCGTGCGTCTTGGCCGCTGGGGCGGCTGCGACCCCGGCAGCTGCGGATCCGTGCACAGCACCGGTCCCCACTCGCGCCGGTCACTCCTTTTCGGGCCAGGTCCGTTACGTGGGTGACGGCGACGGCCTGTGCGTCGGCGATTCCCCAGATCCGACGACTTGGATCGAGGTCCGCCTGGCGGATTTCGATGCGCCCGAGCTTCACGCCCCAATCGGAGCGCGTGCCAAGGCAGCACTGGAAGATGTCGCTCTCGGCCGCGGGGCCTTCTGCACCGCGGTGCGTGGCCGCAATGGCCGCGTGCAGGTCTATGACCGCGTCATCGCCGTCTGCCAGATCAGCGGACGATCGATCGGAACATTGTTGCGGCAGATCGGCGCGCCTCAGGGCGGCCGCTAGCCCGAGAACCTGTAGCTCCCTAGGCTCACCCGCTGTCGCTCGAGCGTCCAAGCTCCTGTGGACCCGCTTCGCACAGACGATGAGATACTGCCTCGGTGCCGAAGCAACATGCCGGCCATCGCCGACCCCGCGCGGGCTGATCCCGCAAACTCACTGTAACCAGCTCGCGGGAATGAGCTTCTCGCCCTTCCTCCATCGCTCGATCACCGCCGTTGCGAACCACTCCGGCTTTAGGTCTGCGTGATCCATGATGATGATCTGCAGCTCCGGCGCGAGTTCGGCCGCTGCATCGGCCGCCAGCTTGAAGAGCTGCAGCACGGCGGTCTGGTCCTCGTCGGAAAGCCCGTCGATTGAACCTTCCGCATCGCGGTCCGGTGGATAGTGAGCTTGAGATGGCTGGTCGAAAATGATGAACCCCGGCACGGGACGCTTCTTTTGACGAAACCATTTATGGAGAGCCAGGTGTGCCAGGACGTGGTAGCCGACCCAATTCTCGCCGCTTCCCATCCGGAACAAAGGGACCGGACCGTCAAGAGTATCAGCGACGACCGTCAGGGCCCTGATGTCGAGCCTTAGCTGGCTACCTCGGTGCTCCAGTTCCAGATCGTCAGAATACTGGGTCATGTAGCGGCCGATAATGTTCAAGAAGGCATCAAGCTTTTCCTTCATCGCTTCGGCGTCGAGCTCCCGCTCCAGCGCCGCAACCCGAATCCGGCTTGCCGCGATGGCCGATTTCAGCCCTGAGCTGGTGTCGGCGGTGCTGGCGGTCTCGACATACTGAGTGATCTTTCCGGTTGTTCGCGCCTGTAGAATGAAGCTGTCCTGTTGAACGCGGAGGATCTCGTTCTCCCTCATTCGCGCCGCAATCTGCTGCTGGTTTTCCCGCAGACGCTGCTCGATGTCGGCCTCTTCGCGATTGAGCGACGCCAATCTGAGCTGAAGCCGCGGGTTCTCAGCCTCAACCGCCTCGAGTTGATCGCTGAGCTCCTGAAGCGAGCGCTGCATCTGCACCACGGTCGGCGCCGGCACGGGAAGCTGGCTTTCGCACAGCGGGCAATGAGCGGAATCGTGATCGCCATGTTTGATCAGGCCGACGGAGCTCAAGCGAGCTCGCTGCTCTTTTGCTTCACGTTCGTAGCCACTCGTCTCCGACGTAAACGTCCGGGTCGATCGAATCTCGGCGTTGACCCTCTCGAGTTCGGTTCGAAGACCCTGGCGTTCAGCGCGTAGGCCAGCCAGCACGTCCTCGCCGTCACCCACCATAAAATTGTCGCGCACGCCGGTGTCACGCACCACGCGCTGAAGAACCGCAAGGACCGCCTCGTAGGTGAGCGCGACAGTCCGCTCGTCGATAAGTCCCACCTGTTTGGCTTCGTCGACAAGGGCGCGCGCACGCGGGTACGTGCTGCTATCAAGGGCGTCCGCGTCGCGGAGCTGGCGTTCTAGCTGACGTAGTTCGCGTTTGGCCTGATCGAGCTGGGATTGCTTGAATAGGCGGTCTTCATCCACGGCCCCAAGGAAATAGGGCAACGTATCTTTGATGGCCTGACTGACGAAGTCCTCGCCTTGCCGGTGGAACAGGCGCTGTTTGCTGTCGATGTCGTTCTGGTCTTGGAAGGAGAGCAACAGCGCGTGCCGGAAGTTTGCCTCCAGCGGGTCGCGGGTTGGGGTCGGAGGTCGATGTTCGTTCTCGCTGATGCCGATCGCGGCGCCGAGGAACTTCTCTACTGCGCCCACCGTCGTGTTTTTGAACAGGGCGGACTCCGACGGTGTCTCGATGCTCGACCCTCGGTCCATGTAGATATCGCCGTTCGTTCGATCGCCGACATCGGGGTTGCGACGGGCGATGAAGATCTGTCCGTCGCCAATTTGAAACAGCAAAGCATACCAGCCGACATACTTGCGGATCACGCCATCCGCGACGTTGCATTCGCTGCGGCCCGTACAGTAATCGATGATGTCGATTATCGCTGACTTGCCGGTTTTTGAGCCGCCGGTCAGTATATTTAGCTCGCCGGGTCTGAACACGACCTCGCGAACTTCACCCCGGCGACTGTAGAGAATGAGCTTGGCAATTTGCAGACTCACGGTGTCACCCCCCACGCGGCGTAGATTGTTGCGGTTGTGCCCGCGGCGGCAAACCATCGTCCCAAGAAACCTGCCCGGTCGACGCACTCGCGGGCTTCTGCGGTGAACAGCGCGGTCCGCTTCTCGGTCGCGGTTTGACGCTTCGCCCCAACGCTCAGGTCGCCGCTGTCCGCCAGCGCCAAGATCTGGTGCTGAGCACCGAACACAACGGCTTCGCGGGTGATCGCGCTCAGGCGCGTCACCCTGTTCGCGAAGTCGACAAGTTGCTCACGGTTGTCCTGAATCCAAGGCAAAAGCGAGGTCACTGTCGAGCTCGGCAACGCTCGCCGCGTGCCCTGGTGCAGAACGATCGGGAGAATAAGGAAGGTGAGAGCAAACGGGAACGGCCGCCCCGCCTTCTTCGTATAGTCTTCAGTCGTCTTCGCCAGCAAAGTGGCGCAGAAAGCCGGATTGAACAGATAAGCTTCTTCGGTGACGCGGTTCGACCAGGGCTGCATGGATTAGCCCACCCCGTCATCGGAAGGGTCATCCTGGTCGCTCTGATATTCAGGATGCCACCCGACTGCGTATCGATTCGACAGTATGTGATAGCTGCCGTGGGTCAGGAACCGGTCCCGAACGCTTCTCAATGTAAACTGGGCCTCGTTCTCCACCCATTTGTAAAGCAGCTGCCCGGCGGCGACCTTCTCGGTGGGCGGGCAACCCGGGCCGAGTTCGTCGACCAAGGCGGCGTGGCGCGGCTCCCACGCTTCCACGAGCTGCCGCTCATAGTTCTCGAGTTCGCCACCTACGAGAAGCTCTTCGCGCGCCCAGCGCGATCGCTGCTCGGACGCTCGGTAATAGTCTCGAATCGCGAACTCCACGCGCCGCGGGCCGACCTCGATCCTTCGCAACTGTTTCACGAAAGGACGCTTGTCGAGTTCGGCGACGACCGTCGGTGACGGATAGGTGGACGCATAATCGACCGGCAGGGCGTCTCGCCTGAACTCCTCCCGAAGTTCATCGACCCGCTGGTCAATGGCGAGCACGGGGATGGCCGAAGGGCCTGCTCCGGAGAGGGCCTTGATCACCACGCCGAACCACCATCCTTCAAGGCGCTCTACCAGATGGTCGACCTGATCGCGCGGCGCGGCGTGAACGAGCTCGCGCGCGATCTCATCCCCGACGTCGACGATGTTGGGCGAGCCGTCGAGAACGAGGATCGCCTTCAGCATGCTTTGACGCAAATCTTCCGGCAGCGCCGAGTAGGCTTGATAGGCTGCAGCGTTCTCCTTGTTCTTGGATGAAGCAGCGGTCTTCAGGAGCAGCTGATCAGCGGCCGACTCATCCCGTTCGCGCATGCGCAAGAGCGCCGCCGCTGACCCATCTGGCGCGAACCCTGTCGTCAACAGGACGAACTTGATCCTGAAGGGCGCCTCGACGTCTTCCGTCACGCGCTTGGTCCAGATGAGCAACGTTTTCCACAGATCGACGCTGGCATCCGTCAGGTTGCCCAGCTTGCCCACATGGTGCTTGGTCTGGATAAGCTGTGTCGGCTCACCGTTGACCTCGAACCCCACATCGTCGAACTTCTCGATCGAAATCTCCAGTTGGGGCGACTTGGCGATAGCCTGAAGACCGGCGAGCAAGGCGTAGCGGCATTGAAAAAGGTAGCCAGTCGCCGAAGCGCTGGCTTCGTGCGTGCTGGCTGGCTTCATCCCTGGCTCTGGCCCCTACTCAAATGAAGATTCCTTCGGTTCGGTAATTACAGCGATCACCTTCAATGTAAGTGACCGCTCGTGCAATACAGAATGCCCAGTCCTGTCCCCCATCATTCATCTGGGGGAGTATGTCCGAGTTCCACCGCCTTCCGGCGCTGTCCCGCGCTCAGCGCGCTCCAGAAGCGATGAACCCGGCGTGTCGGCATCTGTCGCAGGTCCTCGATGTGCTGGGCGCGGCGAAGCTCGACCTGAAAGAAGGAGGGGTGGTGGTCGATCCGAAACGTCCGAAGCTTCCAGAACACCACGGCGGCATATTTGGGCGTGAGCTTCTTGTTGCGCCGGTAGTAGTCGAGCGCGCCCGACAGCACCGGGTTGACCTCCTTCGTGGCGAGCTGTTCCAGCGCACGGATGCAGGACTCCAGTTGCATCCGCTGGGTAAGTTTGGCCAGATGGCGCTTTGCCTCCTCGGGCGAAAGGCGCCGGCCATTCTCCATGACGGCGACGTCGAATTGAAGTATGCAATGTGAGCCGACCCAGAGCGCTGCCTCGGTATATGGGTTGGCGATCTCGAAGTGATATCTGAGGTCCTGCTGGCCGCACAGTTCGCATGTCTCGATCGGTGTCTCGTGGTCGACCGTGTTTTCGGTGAAGGACCACTCGGCGAAGGCGGCAGGCAGCGTGTCGGCCACCGAAAGGGGCAGAATGCTGTCGCGCACGCGCTGGCTGTAGCCTCCCACTTCTCATCAGGCCTCGTTATTTAAGCTGACTTACCTTAGCCCATTTCCTATTTAAGCCAAGTGGGCATTGCTTAAATAAGGGTGGGTTGCCATAATCGGCGCACATGGTTGATCCCGAACCCAATCAGCGGCTGGGCCGCTTTGTCGAAACCCCCGTCGCCGGCGAGACGGTGCGTGCCTTCGTGCCGCCGCCGCTCCCCCCGGCGCCGCCGATCGACGTGCTCACGCTGCTGGACCGTTTGAGCCTAGCTGAACGCGCGCTGGGCCGCCTCGACGGCATAACCATGCTTTTGCCGCGCCAGGAGCTCTTCCTCTACATGTATGTGAGGAAGGAGGCCGTCCTCTCGTCCCAGATCGAGGGAACCCAATCCACCCTTACCGACCTCCTGCGCTTCGAGACCGAGGCGCAGGCCGGGCAGCCGATCGACGACATCCGCGAAGTCTCGAACTACGTCGACGCAATGATGTATGGCCTGGAGCGGCTTGAGGACTTGCCGCTGTCGCTCCGCCTGATCCGCGAAATGCACGCACGGCTTCTGCAAAGCGGGCGGGGCGGCACCAAGAGCCCGGGCGAATTCCGGCGCTCGCAGAACTGGATCGGCGGCAGCCGACCAGGCAACGCGCTTTTCGTCCCGCCTCCAACGACGGAGTTGGATGGCTGCCTCGACGCCCTTGAACGCTTCATGCACGAGGACGAGTCTCGACTGCCGGCGCTGATCAAGGCGGGCCTCCTGCACGTCCAGTTCGAGACGATCCATCCCTTCCTGGACGGCAATGGCCGTATCGGGCGTCTGCTGGTGACGCTTTACCTTTGCGTTCACGGCGTGCTGCGAAAGCCGCTGCTCTACCTGAGCCTCTATCTGAAGACCCATCGCGCCGACTATTATAGGCTGCTTCAGGAGGTGCGCGAACACGGGGCTTGGGAGGCTTGGCTGGACTTCTTCCTGACCGGCGTTGCGGATACGGCAAACCAAGCCTTCGACGCCGCGACCCGGATCGTCGAACTGTTCAAGCACGACCGCGAACGCATCACCGGCGAGAGCGAACGCCCTGGCTCCGCGCTGCGCATCCACGATCTCCTTCAGCAGAACCCCTATCTCACCGCAAACCTGCTGGTCGAGCGAACGGGCCTGTCCGCGCCCACCGTCAACGCCGCGCTTGCCGATCTTGAACGCCTCGGCATCGTCGAGGAGGTGACCGGCCGGCGGCGCGGTCGCGTCTTCGGCTATCGCCGCTATCTCGCAATCCTCAGCGAGGGCACCGATCCCCTGCCCGCAGCCTAACCCGAGAGAAAATTGTGCGTCTAGAAAGCGTCACCCTGTCCGGCTTCCGCTGCTTCGGCCCCGACCCGATCACGGTGCCGATTGCCTCGGAGATCACCGCCGTCGTTGGTCCGAACGCGGCCGGCAAGACCGCGCTCCTCCACGCCTTGTCGAAGCTGTTCGGCGTCTCGCGCGCACAACGCACCGTGCAGCGGTCGGATTTTCATGTCGGAGCTGACGAGGACATCGATGACCGTGAGCCGAAGGACCTGTTCATTGACGTGTTGATCGGACTGCCCGAGCTGGCCGACGGCACCGCCACGCCCGAAACCATCGCACCGTCATTTCGGCACATGCAGCTCGAGCGTGCAGACAAAGCACCGGTCTGTCGCTTGCGGCTCGAAGCGCGTTGGGAGGACGACGGAACCGTCGAGGGCGAGGTGTCGCAGGAGCTGTTCTGGGTCGATACGCTCGACGACAATCCCCCGGACGACAAGCGCCACCCCGTCTCTGCGGCCGATCGCGGCCTCATCCAACTCTACTACACCCCGGCCAGTCGCGATGCCGCCGCTCAGATCCGCGCCACGACCGGAGCGCTCGCCGCGCGCCTGCTGCGCGCCATTGAATGGTCATCGGACACCGAGGACGCCGTAAAGGGCGCGAGCGAAGATCTGGCCACCGCGTTTGAGGGCGAGGCAGCAATCGCGGCGATCGCAAAGGCCCTACAGACACGCTGGTCGGACCTCCATGACGATGTCGTCGACACCAAGCCTCGGCTCAGCCTCGTTAGTCGTAGGTTTGAAGAAATCGTCAGCAAAATCGCGGTCATCTTCGACCAAGGCCCCGACGGCCAAGAACGCGGCCTGGACGCGCTGAGCGACGGCCAACAATCGCTCTTCTACTTCGCGCTGGCCGCGGCCGTTTTCGACCTTGAGCGCCAGGTCGTCGCGGGCAAGGTCGAAGGCTTTCTTGACGACCAGCTGCGTATCCCCGCACTCACGCTGTTCGCGCTGGAGGAGCCGGAAAACCACCTGTCGCCGTACTTCCTTGCCCGGATCATTCGTCAGGTCCGGTCGCTCACCGACGGCGGGGGCGCCCAGGCGATCGTCACCAGCCATTCCCCGGCGGTTCTGAGCCGGGTCAACCCGCGCGAGGTTCGCTACTGCCGCAGCGACCCGAAGACGCGCGTCTCGTCCGTCAAGAAGATCAAGATGCCGACGGGCATAGACGAGGCGGCCAAGTTCGTCCGTGGCGCCATGCTCGCCTACCCGGAACTCTACTTCGCACGCTTCGTCCTTCTCGTCGAAGGGGACTCGGAGCGGATCGTCCTCCCGCGTCTCGCCGAAGCGCTCGACCTCCTGATCGATCCTGCCTTCGTCGCGATCGTGCCGCTGGGCGGGCGCCATGTGCAGCATTTCTGGCGGTTGCTGACGCACCTTGGCATTCCACACGCGACTCTGCTCGATCTCGACCTCGGCCGTAGCGGCGGCGGCTTCGGCCGGGTGAAGACCGCGATCGAGAAACTTATCGAATTCGGCGTGCCGAAGGCTAACCTGCTCAAGATCGAAGGCGGCATGTTATCGGACGCCGATTTCGCCAAGATGCACACGTGGCAGGATGCCGATGACCGCAAGCTGCTCAAGGGATGGGTCGACTGCCTGAAGCCTCACGCCGTCTACTTCTCCGCGCCGCTCGACCTCGACCTGGCGATGATCGCGGCTTTTCCCGACGCCTATGAAGCAGTTATACCCAAGGGGGGCGGACCCAAGATGGCCGTCGATAAGGCAGCCGAAGTCGTCCTGGGCACAGCTGGACCAGGGCTCGCCCTCTACACCGGACCTTACAAGGACTACCCGGATCTGCTGCCCGCCTATCGCTACCACTTCATCACGAACAGCAAGCCGGCGACACATCTCGCGGCGCTCACCCACATCAAGACCAAGGCCTTGCGTGAGGACATGCCGCCGTTGCTTTCGGAACTTCTCAACCATATCGCCAAATGCCTGCGGCGAGACTGACCATGGCGGTGCTTGCGCGACGGGTTCGACCCGACGATTGGAAGCCGATCGGTGTCGACGCCCTCGAAGCGAACGCGATCAAGGTGGTCCGCTCCACCGACAACCGCTCGGTCATCGCCGGCCCCGGTGCGGGGAAGACCGAGCTCCTCGCACAGCGCGCCGCCTATCTTCTGCAGACCGGCATCGCGCCGCCGCCGCGGCGCATTCTCGCGATCAGCTTCAAGCGTGACGCCGCGACCAATCTCGCCGCCCGCGTCCGCCAGCGCTGCCATCGCAGCCACGCCGGCCGTCTCGATTCGATGACCTTCGACGCGTTCGCCAAAAGCCTGGTCGACCGGTTCGGCCAAGCGCTGCCCGAGCGATGGCGACCGCGACCCGACTATGAACTCATGTTCCCAAACGATACGGCCTTTCGGGGATTTCTGTTCCAGGATGTCGGTACGCCTCCGAAAGCCATAGGCAGCTACGCTGACCTCCAGGCGATCTCCATCAAGACATTCGAGCGCTCGCTGCTCGTAGGCTCACCGCTTCCCGTTCTGGGCTGGCCTGACCCGACAGTCGGCCAGTGGGCGGCGGATCGATTCTGGCAATCGTCGCTGCACGAGGGAAAGAAGACCTTTCTGTCGTTCCCGATGATCGGACGGCTCGCCGAACTGCTCCTGCGCGTCAATCCGATGGCGCGCGACGCCCTCCGTTTGACCTACTCGCACCTGTTCATGGACGAGTTCCAGGACACCACCCAGATCCAATACGATCTCGTGCGAACGATCTTCCTCGGAACCGATGCAGTGATCACTGCAGTGGGAGACAATAAGCAGCAGATCATGCGTTGGGCGATGGCGATGGACGATCCATTCTCCGCGTTCGACGCCGATTTCGGCGGCAAGCGCACGCCGCTCTACAACAACTATCGGTCGTCGCCCGAGCTCGTGCGCATCCAGCATGTCCTCGCGCAAGCGCTAGACGCTCGTGCGGTAGAGCCCGTTTCGAAGACGGCAACCACGATTGCAGGCGAAAGCTGCGCAATCTGGGACTTCTCGAGTCCCGAGATCGAAGCACAGCGGCTGGCCCGGTTCGTCGCCGGCGAAGTGAAGGCCCATGCGCTCGGCCCTCGCGACTTCGTCCTGCTCGTGCGCCAGAAGGCGGTCGACTATGCGGCCGTACTCGAGCCAGCCTTTCGAGCCGCGGGAATCCCGCTTCGCAACGAGGCCGGAACCGTCGGCGCCGTCATGTTGCAAGAGCTTCTCGCGGAAGAAGCATCAGAGCTGTTGGTCAAGGTTCTACGTCTTGCCATGACGAAACGCGCAGGTCGGCATTGGACCGAATGCCAGGAGGCGCTGGGGGCTTTGCGCGGGATTTCTCCCGAGGACGAAGCCGCCCAGGCAATATTCGCCCGCGAGCTCGACGCCCAAGCGACCCAGCTCAGCGCCGACCATCCCGAACCGCCAGCGTCCAAAGCCGATGCGCGGACCATCGTTGATGACGTCCTTTGCTTCGTCGGCCGTGAACGGCTGATCGCCGTTCATCCCGCCTATGCGCAGGGCGGGTGGTTTGAGAAGGTCGTTGAGGCCACCGCAGTGCATCTGCACGGGTCATCGGCCGACGCCGCAGATTGGACGGAGACCCTCGACACCTACGAAGGCCTGCATGCCATTCCGCTCATGACGATCCACAAGAGCAAGGGGCTCGAATACCATAGCGTCATCTTTGTCGGGCTTGATGACGGCGCCTGGTGGAGTTTTGCTGGCGACCAAATGGAGGCGACCGCCGGCTTCTTCGTCGCGTTCACGCGGGCCAAGCAGAGGGTGGTCTTCACCTACTGCGCCAAACGCGGGGCGCGCACCAAGATCGCCACCCTCTACGGCCTTCTCAGCAAGGCCGGCGTTCAGACCATCCAGATAGCCTGAAATCTCCGTCCAGCCCGAGGCACCGAGATTCAGGTTCAAGAATTGTGAGGCAGCTGCTTTCTGGCTCCAATTGCCCCGCCAAATCTACGCTGGGGCGCGGCGTCGCCGCCGCCGTTACGCTACTGTTCCGCCTTCCAGAGAGTAGGATAATGCCGAATGAAGCCATCCGGCGCGAGTTTGAGGAGGCCTTCGTAGCTGGCGCTCGGTGCCTCGTACCAGAAGGCAGATTCGCCACGTCGCGTGTATCGCTGGTCCAGTTCGGTCAACTCACCTGTCTCGGCATCGAGCCATGCAACAGAGATGTGAGCGGCGCAGCCTTGAGCGATCGGAACGCGACGAAGCTGTTGCAGGTTCGTCGCAGGCGTGAACCCGAGATCGAGATCAACGAGATGATCCAAGCCGTGCACGACCTCCCCGTTCAGCGTCCACTCAGTCCCCTGTCGAACGATGAGGTATTCGATAGGTCGGCGCCCAAGGAAACCCCGAACGTCTCCGCGCACCGTTTTCCAATCGGCGCCACATTCGACGCGATAGGCAATGCACGCCGGGCCTTCCTTACGGCGAAAGACGGCGGTTCCTTCGATACGCCAACCACTACCGCACTGCTCCAAACGGCACGCGTCGTGACCGAGCGTATCCAGCCGTCGCCAAAAGGCAGTTGCCACGATAGTCACGTTCGACCTCCGGATCGGATCATCATTGTGGTAAAGCGTAGATGTAGTGCTCATCTTCGCCAGCCGTGGCCCATCACCTCGACCTGATGCGAGCGGCACGGACAATTTCATGATTGGCGTGTGAATCGGCGTGGAAAATTGCCCCCCATCTCGGGGAGATCGGCGTCGAAAAATGACCCCCTATCCCTGAGGCTTTGATGGCCAGATCGGCGGCTTGTTCAGCTGCGGATCGAGACGGGGATGTTGGTAGTGGAGACGGTTGCGAAGATCCGGCGCGAGCACTTCGGGCGGGGCAAGGGCGTGAAGACGATCGCGCGGGAGCTTGGGCTGTCGCGCAACACGGTCCGGAAGGTGCTGAGATCCGGGGAGACAGCGTTCGAGTATGAGCGTTCCGAACAGCCTCATCCGAAGCTGGGCGCGTTCATCCCGAGGCTGGAGGCGATGCTCGATGCGAACGCGGCGGGCGCCCGCAAGGACCGGCTGACGCTGACGCGGATGGCCGATCTGTTGTCCCGGGAAGGCTATGAGGGTGGCTATGACGCCGTGCGCCGATATGCCGGTCGCTGGGCATCGGCGCGCCGCGGCGTGAGCTCGCCAGTCGAGGCGTTTGTGCCGCTGAGCTTTGCTCCGGGCGACGCCTACCAGTTCGACTGGAGCCACGACCAGGTCGAGATCGGGGGGCGGCCGCTGACGGTGAAGGTGGCGCATCTGCGGCTCTGCCACAGCCGTCGCTTCTACATCCGGGCCTATCCGCGCGAGACCCAGGAGATGGTCTTCGACGCGCACACCCGCGCCTTTGCACTGTTCGGCGGGGTCACGACGCGGGGGATCTACGACAACATGAAGACGGCGGTCGACGCGGTCTTCGCGGGCAAGACTCGGCGCTTCAACCGGCGCTTCGAGCAGATGTGCTCGCACTACCTGATCGAGCCGGTGGCTTGCACGCCGGCCTCGGGCTGGGAGAAGGGCCAGGTCGAGAACCAGGTGGGCTATGCCCGGGACAACATCTTCAAGCCGCGCCTGCGCTTCAAGACCCTGGAGGAGCTCAACGGCTGGCTGGAGGCCGAGTGCGAGCGCCGCGCGCGCAGCGATCGCCATCCGGAACAACGTGACCGGACGGTCTGGGAGGTCTTCGAGGCGGAGAGGCCGTTTCTGGCGCCGTTTGCCGGCCCCTTCGACGGCTTCCACCAGGTCGAGGCGGTGGCCCAGGCGACCTGCCTGATCAACTTCGATCGTAACCGCTACTCCGTGGCGGCCCGGGCCGCGCGCCGGGCGGTTCAGATCCGCGCCTATGCGGACCGGATCGTTGTGCTCTGCGACGGTGAGAAGGTGGCCGATCACCCACGCAGCCTCGGCCGCGACAGGACGGTCTATGACCCCTGGCACTACTTGCCGGTGCTGGCCCGCAAGCCAGGCGCCCTGCGCAACGGCGCGCCCTTCCGGGACTGGTCGCTGCCACCGGCCCTGACCCGATTTAGAAAGAAGCTGGGATCGGGCGACGAGGCCGACCGGCGCTTCGTGCGGGTGTTAGCCGCTGTGCTGGACGACGGGCTGGAGGCCGTCGATGAGGCGGTCCGCGAAGCCCTGGATGCTGGCGTCGCCAGTGACGAGGTGATCCTCAATATCCTGGCCCGACGACGAGAACCCCCAGGCCCCCAAGGGATCACAACATCGGAGGCCCTGAAGCTGCGTGATCCTCCGGTCGCTGACTGCGCCCGTTATGACCTACTGCGAGGCTCCCGTGCAGCGGCATGATATGATCGAGGCCTTGGGGCAGCTCGGCCTGAAGGGCATGGCTGGCGCCTTCGACGACGCGGTGACCACGGGCCTCCAGCGCAACCGGACGGCCATGGAAATCCTCGCCGATCTCCTGGCGGCGGAAACCGCCCACCGTCAGGCCGCTTCCATCCGATACCGTATGACCGCGGCCAAGCTGCCGGTGATGAAGGACCTGTCGGCCTTCCTCTTCGAAGGCTCGCCGATCAATGAGGGCCTCGTCCGATCGCTGCACGACGGCGCCTTCCTGGCCAACCGTCGCAATGTCGTGCTGGTCGGTGGGACCGGCACGGGCAAGACCCATCTGGCCATCGCCATCACCGCCAATGTTGTGCGCGCCGGCGTCCGAGGCCGCTTCTTCAATCTCGTCGACCTCGTGAACCGGCTCGAAGATGAAACCCGGCGCGGCAAGGCCGGGATGCTCGCCGCCCAACTGTCGCGGCTGGATCTCGTCGTCTTGGACGAGCTGGGCTACCTGCCGTTTGCGCAATCCGGCGGCCAGCTGCTCTTCCACCTGATCAGCAAGCTCTACGAACGGACCTCGGTGATCATCACCACCAACCTGTCCTTCGGTGAATGGCCCAGCGTCTTCGGCGACGCCAAGATGACCACGGCGTTGCTCGACCGCCTGACCCACCACTGTGACATCGTCGAAACCGGCAACGACAGCTGGCGGCTGAAGAACCGATCCTAATCCGACCGTGAGGGGTGCGCCCGTCGGCTACGCGCTGCGCTGCGCAAGGGCTCCGCGCTACGCCGCCGGGCGACTGCCAACGCCAGCGCCAGGGGGGTCAATCTTGGACGCCGATCGGGGGTCAATTTTGCAAGCCGTTTGACAATTGGCGCGAGAGCCCGTCGCTACGCGGCTCAGGGGACGGCAGTCTCGAACTGAATGTCACCGCCCAAGCTTGGGCCAAGCGCCGCCTCGGGCACATCGGCGTGGCGATCCTCTTCGGTGTAAAACCGGGAAAAGTGCTTGCCCAGGATTTCGCCCGGCGAATAGCCCTTGATCCGCTCCGCGCCTGGATTC
This sequence comes from Bradyrhizobium betae, assembly GCF_008932115.1. Classification (NCBI taxonomy): domain Bacteria; kingdom Pseudomonadati; phylum Pseudomonadota; class Alphaproteobacteria; order Hyphomicrobiales; family Nitrobacteraceae; genus Bradyrhizobium; species Bradyrhizobium betae. The sequence continues at coordinate 3,884,673 of NZ_CP044543.1, read as the reverse complement.
CAGCTCGACACGCGGCCCTCGCGGTCGAGCAAGTAAATCGCGTAGTCCACAACGCTTTGGACGAGCACCTCGTAAGCAATTTTTGGGGCCGAACTTGCTTTTCATCGCACTGAAAGCTTATCGCCCAGGGAGGGCAACCCGCAACGTTCGGACCAAAAGCAGACCGACCTTCTTCCTACGCCGATACCACTGCAGCCGCGACCCTGAAACCGCCCCGCGTCCCCCACCCGCTGGTCGTCCCAGAACCTCGCATTCGCGCGCGAGGTGCTTCAATTTCCCGGACCGGGCGCTCCTCCTCCCTCGCGAAATATTCTCGCGCGCGACCGCCAGGGGAGACGCACCCGTCAATCGCACCGCCGTACCGCAGAGTCAGTTCAACAACCATGTTCAGAGATATGGCGTTCCAGCGCGAGCCGGGCGCCCTCCGATTCAACCCGCGCCTCGTCGACACGCCGTTGCAGTCGGTCGTATTCCTCCTTTGCAGACGTCGCCAACTTGCCTTGAAAAACCGTCACAGCGCGTGAAAAACTGGCCGTTTTTGCTTCGTAATCAATGACCAGGCGCGCCTTTTCTTTGCAGTCCATCGTTTGCTCTTCGCGCTCTTCGCCGACCTCAGATGTCAGACTCCGGCTTTCCGTTTCGCGCTCTCGCCGCCACTTCGCTTTTGATGCGATTGAGCAGAAGCGAGTGATCGTAGGGCTTCGACAACAGCGGGCCGTCCTCGCAGAGGTCCTGCGCCTTGGCGGCCGCCTTCTGGACGGTGCCGGCGAGAATGATCTTTGCGTCGATACCGTTCGACCGCATCCAACGCGCAAGACCGAAGCCATCGATCTTGCCGGGGCTGCTCACGTCGGCCAGCACGATGCCGATGGCAGCGCTGCCCGTGGTCAGCACCTCAACCGCTTCATCGGTATTCAGGGCTTCAACCACCTTATAGCCGCAGTCGCGCAAATATTCAGCGAGCGGCTTCCGCACGAGCACGTCGTTCTCCACCAACAGGATATGGGGACTAGTCATACCGCTTCACTGTTCGACGTGAAACCGCCCCCCGCGTCGTCCAGAATGGCACGGATTTTCTGAGCCACGTCGCCAAGTACATAGGGCTTCGTCATCAGCGGCGTTCCGTCGATCTCGCCCGGCAGCAGATGCCCAGACGTCAGGATCACCGGGATATGCGGGTAGAGAAGCCGCACCTGCTGGGAAAGGCCTATGCCATCCAGCGACCCTGGCATGCGCACATCCGAGAAGACCAGCCCTACATCGTTATGTGACCGCAGGTATTCCAGAGCTTCGTCGGCTGTACCAGCCTCGATGACATGGAAGCCACAGTCTCTCAGGTAGTCGCATATGACATACCTTACCAAAATCTCGTCTTCAACGACGAGTATCGACGTGCGTTCTTCTTCCGAGTCGGATGCAGGCTCGATCATCTCACCCCCTTTCCGACACAATGCCCAAGCTGGTCCCAGGTTCCTGGAGCGGCACGAGCCGGGCGCCGTAGCGCGCCTCGGCGCACAAAAAGGACGGACTGGCCGACGGAGCGCGTGACCGGTAGGAGTGATCAGGGTGGGGCAGGCAGATGCAGGAAACTCTCGTGCAACACCTCCGCAGCATGGGCGGAAATTTCTGCGCATCGGCAGAACGATTCGACGGGACTGACGGGGGCCGCACCGACGAGCATGTGTTCCAAAATCTCCATTGGGGATTGGAACTGTTGCTGAAGGCCTACCTTCACCATCGCGGGTGGACGGATGCGCGCTGCATCGCAGATGTCCGACACGATCTCGGCAAGGCGCTCGCCGCGTGCGAGCGGGAGGGGCTCGAGGGTATCGACCCCGAGATTCGCGCCTTCCTGCAAGCCCTCAGCCCTTTTTCGCGTGTCCATCGTGTGGCCGAGTTCGTGGAGGCGGGCGCCGCCGGCTGGACTGCGGCGGACGCGATCACGGTGAGCACCCGCCTTCGGAAAGCACTCGCCAGCGGCTTTTGGGTGGAGGGCGGCGAGGGATGAAGCCTTTCCCCGGGCCAGCCCGTGCTCTCACCGAACCCCATCTGCGGGCGGCACCCCGGAGGCCGTGCTGAAACTCCGCGTCGGAGCGAGGCACGGCGACGCGCCCTGCAAGACACGACTTTGGCGCTGTCCAACCCTACTTTGGTTCACTGGACAAAAGGGAGCCGGGTCAGGAGAGAGATTTGTCTGATGAGAGCGAAGGTATACTAACCAGAGTCAAGCGCTGGGCGCGACGGATCAAGCGGGACGTCGAGGCGCTCTGGATTGCGGCGCGTGATCCTCGCGTTCCTTGGTATGCCAAGGCGGTCTGCGCCGCGATCGCAGCGTATGCGCTTTCACCGATCGACCTGATCCCCGACTTCATCCCCGTGCTCGGTTATCTGGACGAGATCGTCCTGTTGCCGCTGGCGATCCTCCTTGCTGTGCGCCTGGTCCCACCTCAACTCATGGCCGAGTTTCGCGCGAAGGCCGACTCGCGAGCGGACCGTCCTGTCAGCTGGGTGGCAGCCGCGTCCATCGTCATCCTCTGGATCGCGGCCGCGATCCTGCTGCTCTGGCTGTTTTGGTCGAGGCCTATGACAGGCTAGAGCGCCGCGTTTTCCGCGCATCCTGCCCCGCAAGGCGCCCATAAGAGGATGAGGGCAGCGGCTATCGCCGTGACGGGTTGAGGGTCGAGAGAGAGGCTCCCGGCCGGCTCGTCATGGAGATGAGTCATGACCGAAGTTGAAGTCCTGGATACCCGCCCCGATGCGCGTGGCGGCTACAAGGTCGATGTCAGTCGAGGTGAGCGAATCGGCCGCGTGTCGTCCGAGTGGTTCAACCGACCGGCCGACGAACGCTACCTATCACTGTCCGAGCTGATGGCGTCGGTGAAAGGGCGGGCCGCGCGCAGTCGCACCCGCACCGTCGAGAGCGCCGCCGTTCGCGTCGAAGCCAGCCGCGACAATGCCGAGCGGCTCGACCTGGTGCTGCCCGGCTCCGAGGCGCCGGTCGCCCCCACGCACTGGAGCTTCGGCCAACTCGCCGCGCTGGTCGGCGCGCCGGCCGCCTATCTGCGCCAACTTCCGGCGCCGCTGGCGGGCATCAACCTACAATACGGCCTCACCTCGCACCGCGCCGAGCAGGTCAAGACTCTCGAGACCGACGATGGACGCGTCGAACTGCGCGCCGTCACCGGCCCGGACTATGGCCGCATCTTCGACCACGAGCTGGTCGCCGCGGTGCAGCGCATCGCCGGCAACGGCACCGGCGACACCCGCTGGAAGGTGCCAGGCGTGCTCGATTGGTCGACCGGCTTCTACAATCCGCGAGTGGACATCACCCAGGACACGACGACGCTCTACGCCAGCGACCGAGACGTGTTCCTCTTCCTGGTCGACGACCTCAACCCGATCGAAGCCGGGCGCCTGCCCGACGGCTCGCCTGATCTCTATTTCCGGGGCTTCTACTGCTGGAACTCGGAGGTCGGCGCGAAGACGCTCGGGATGGCCAGCTTCTATCTCCGCGCCGTTTGCCAGAACCGCAATCTCTGGGGCGTCGAAGACTTCGAGGAGATCACGATCCGGCACTCCAAATATGCCGCTTCCCGTTTCGCTCACGAGGCGGCGCCGGCGCTGACGCGCTTCGCGAACTCTTCACCGGCGCCTTTCATCAATGGCATCAAGGCCGCCCGGGCGCAGATCGTCGCCCGCACGGACGAGGACCGGACCGACTTCCTGCGCAAGCGTGGATTCGGCAAGGCCGAAACCGCCAAGATCATCGAGGCGGTGCTCGTCGAGGAGGGCCGCGCGCCGACCAGCGTCTTCGACTTCGTCCAGGGCATCACCGCTGTCGCCCGCGACAAGCCGCACCAGGACGCGCGGCTGGATCTCGAAGCCCGGGCAAAGAAGCTCCTCGACCGCGCGGCCTGACTCCTGCCGAGCCGTGGAATCGGCTTTGCCGGTTCGCGGCTCTCCGGCTCTGCGCTTTTCCTGATCCACGTTTCTGCGGCGTCGCTCTCTTCAGAGGAAGAGGGCGGCGCTGCGCTTCGTGACGGGTAGGAGGCCGAGAGAGAGGCTCCCGGCCGCCCGTCGTGGAGTGAAGACCATGGCCCAAGCGGCATCGAAGAAGATTACCCTGTCGTCCTCGCGCGACATCCCCCTCAACAAGCTCGTGCTCTCCCAGTCGAACGTCCGGCGCGTCAAGGCCGGCGTCTCGATCGAGGAGCTCGCCGAGGACATCGCCCGGCGCGGCCTGCTGCAGGGCCTGTCGGTTCGCCCCATCGTCGGCGAGGACGGGACCGAGACTGGCATCTACGAGATTCCGGCCGGCGGTCGGCGGTTCCGGGCGCTGGAGCTTTTGGTCAAGCAGAAGCGCCTCGCCAAAACTGCCCCCGTGCCCTGCGTCGTGCGCGACGACGGCATCGCCGAGGAAGACAGCCTCGCCGAGAACGTCCAGCGCGCGCCGCTGCACCCGCTCGACCAGTTCCGGGCCTTCCAGGCGCTGCGCGAGAAGGGCCAGTCCGAGGAGGATATCGCGGCGGCGTTCTTCGTGCCGGTCGCGGTCGTCAAGCAGCGGTTGAAGCTCGCTTCGGTGTCGCCGCGCCTGCTCGACGTCTATGCCGAGGACGGCATGACGCTGGACCAGCTGATGGCCTTCACCGTCTCGGGCGATCATGAGCGCCAGGAGCAGGTGTTCGAACGACTGACGCAAGGCTACGACAAGCAGCCCTACGTGATCCGGCGCATGCTGACCGAGCACGCCGTCCGCGCCTCCGACAAGCGGGCGCAGTTCGTCGGGATCGACGCCTATGTCGAGGCCGGCGGCACGGTCCTGCGCGACCTGTTCCAGGCCGACGATGGCGGCTGGCTGCAGGATGTCAGCCTGCTCGACATGATGGTGACGGAGAAGCTCCGGGAAGCAGCGGCCGAGGTAGAGGCCGAGGGCTGGAAGTGGACCGAGGTCGCGACTTCGTTCCCCTACGGCCATGTGTTCGGCCTTCGTCAGCTGCGCGGCGAGGAGGTCCCCATTACCGAGCAGGAGGAAGCCGCGCGTGCCGCGCTCCAGGCCGAGCTCGATGGACTGGAGGCCGAATACGCCGAGGCGGACGAGCTGCCCGAAGAGGTGGACGCACGCCTGGGCGAGATCGAGACCGCGCTGGAGGCCCTCGATCAGCGGCCGGTCCGGTTCGACGTCGACGAGATCGGGCGCGCCGGCGCCTTCGTGAGCATCGACGCCGGCGGCGGTCTGCGGATCGAGCGCGGGTTCGTCCGGCCGGAGGACGAGCTGCCGATCGAGCCGGAGGCGGACAGCGCCACCGGCGAACTGACCGGCGATGGCGAGGAGACGCGGACCGTCGCAGCTCAGGTCGACGACGATGGCACGGCCGTTCAGGTCGGACCCGTCGAGGAGCCGGAGGAGGATGAGGGCCTGAAGCCCATTCCCGACCGGCTGATGGCGGAACTCACCGCGCATCGCACGATCGCGCTGCGCCACGCGCTCGGCGAGAACCCGGACGTGGCGTTCCTGGCGGCGCTGCACGCGCTCTGCATCCGCGTGTTCTACCGCTACGCGCTCGACACCTGCCTGGAGCTCGACCTGAAGAGCGCCGGCTTCGCCGCTCAGGCGCCCGGGCTCGCCGATACGCCGTCGGCCCGCGCGCTCGATGTGCGGCATCAGGCCTGGGCCAACACCCTCCCGAAGGAGCCGGAAGAGCTCTGGGACGCGCTCGACGGCTTCGATGCGGACAGCCGGCAGGCGCTGTTCGCGCACTGCGTCGCGCTGTCGGTCAACGCCGTGATCGAGCCCTACAATCGCCGGCCGCGGGCGATCCTTCATGCCGACCGGCTCGCGCAGGCGGTCGATCTCGACATGGCGGGCGCCGGCTGGACCCCGACCGTGGACGGTTTCCTCGGCCGGCTCACCAAGGCGCGCATCCTCGCCGCCGTGCGCGAGGCGAAGGGCGACCGGGCCGGTGACCGCATCGAGCATATGAAGAAGGGCGACATGGCGGAGGCCGCCGCGCAGATCCTCGCGGGCTCGGGCTGGCTGCCGGAGCCGCTGCGCACGCCTGGGCGGGCGATCGGCACCGTCGCTGCGGAGACGGCCGACGCCGGCGACGCGGCAATCACGGCGCCGGCCCCGGTCGAGACCGCCGACACCGATGTCGTCGAAGAGACGGCGGAGGACGGCGGCGAAACGGCTATGGGCGAGTTCGATCCCGTCGACGATGATGAGGAAGCCGAGGCCAACGTCCCCCACGCCGTCGCGGCCGAATAACGTTCGTCAACAAACCCGTCTCCACCTCAGGCCCGCCGGCGACGGCGGGCCTTCTTTTTCTGGGGTCGCCTTATGCCGAAAACCGCATCAGACCTCGCGCAGCGTCTCGGCCGTCAGGCGGAAGCGGTCTGCCGCCATTACCTTTCCGCCGGACGCCGCGAGGGCCGCTACTGGCTGGTCGGCGACGCACGCAACACGCCCGGCCGATCGATGTTCGTCCGGCTGAAAGGCTCCGAGTCCGGCAAGGGCGCGGCCGGCAAATGGACCGACGCGGCCACGGGCGAGCATGGCGACCTGCTCGACGTGATCCGCGAAAGCTGTGGCCTCATCGATTTCAAGGACGTCACCGATGAGGCGCGGCGCTTCCTCAGCCTGCCGCATCCTGAGCCTCACCCTGATCAGCGGTCCTCGCGCCAGGCAGCCGCTCCGACCGGATCGCCGGAGGCGGCACGGCGGCTGGTCGCCATGTCGCAGCCGATCTCGGGCACTCTCGCCGAAACGTATCTCCGCAAACGCGGCATTACGGCTTTGCACGCAAGCGGGTCGCTGCGCTTCCACCCTCGCTGCTACTATCGCCCCGACGAGCATTCTCCGACCCAGACGTGGCCGGCAATGATCGCGGTCGTCACCGACCTTAACGGCAGGATCACCGGGGCGCACCGCACCTATCTCGCGCCCCCTGGCATGGATTCGAGCGCAGACGGCAAGGCGACGATCGACACGCCGAGGCGGGCGATGGGCGACCTCCTCGGACACGCCGTACGGTTCGGCGTGGCGGGCCAGGTGATGGCGGCCGGCGAAGGCATTGAGACCATGCTTTCTTTGAGGCAAGTCCTGCCCGCCATGCCCGTGGCGGCGGCGCTCTCTGCCGCGCACCTTGCCGCCCTCCTCTTCCCGGACACGCTGCGCCGGCTCTACATCGCGCGCGACGACGATCCGGCAGGCGACGGCGCGATGGCGACCTTGACCGAACGCGCGCATGCGGTCGGCATCGAGGCGATCGTGCTGTCGCCGAGCCTTGAGGACTTCAACGAAGACTTGCGCATCCTGGGCCAGGATAGCCTTCGGGCAGCCTTGCGGGTGCAGATCGCGGCGCAGGACGTCGCGCGCTTTATGCAGTTGGCGGCATAGGCCGAGAAGGGATGTGGCAGGCAATCCGCTCTCCGCCTCGCTCAGATGCTTTCCCGTGTCGGGGAGGACCGCGCCCCGGCCTTCGAGAGGGCGATCGGCCGGCAACCGGGCCGGACCGGCAATGTCTGCAGCCGACTATTTTCCGGCGCGGCCCCGTTGGGCCGCTTTCCATCGCGAAACAAAATAGCCGGCCTCCGCCATCCTCCGCTGACGCTTCGGCCCTGCGCTTCGCTGCGGGTGCAGGTCCGGTCCGCTCGCCAGCTTTCGTCGCCATGAAGGCCGCGAGGGTCGCGGTCACGACCGACGGAGCATCCCATGAGCGAGCATCACGACCACGAACCGGACCACGCCGCATCTCCCACCGACCATGTCCTCAGCGAACTTCAGCTCTATGGCTACCGTCCCTTCGCGGACGACCCCGACCCGAGGGAACTGCCCGATGGCAACCAGGTGGCAGGCGCCATCGCGGACATCTTCGACGCCCTGATCTCGACGCTCGAAGACACCCGCCTCGAGCCGGACCTCGACGACCTCCTCTGGTCGACGGTCAACCTCTTCCACCGCGCCACCCAGCGGATCGAGCGCGAACTGGACGACAACGAGCAGGCGCAGCGCCGCTCGCAGCGCGAGCAGGACGGCAGCGAGGTGAAGTCGGTCGAGTTGGAACGCCTCATTGCCGAAGGGCAGACGCTGATCGAGCGGCGCGACGCCTTCGAACTGATGCGCGACGAGGCCGCCGAGCAGTTCGAGCGCCAAACTCGCTCATCGTGGAGACCCCGCAGCGGATCGATGGTCAACCACCGCCACCTGACCTCGGCGATGATCGACAGCCGTGACTTCCTCGCGGCGAAGAAGCGGGCCGAGACGCAGGTCATGCTGCCGGCTGGCCCGAAGATCGCCTTCACCGGCGGACTGGACTTCAACGATCACCGTCTGATCTGGGCCAAGCTCGATCAGGTCCACGCCAAGCACCCCGACATGGTGCTGTTGCACGGCGGTTCGCCCAAGGGCGCCGAACGCATCGCATCCCGTTGGGCGGACCATCGCAAGGTGCCGCAGGTGGCGTTCAAGCCCGACTGGACCAGGCACGCCAAGGCCGCGCCCTTCAAGCGTAACGATCAGATGCTGGACGTGCTGCCGATCGGGGTCATGCGTTTTCCCGGCACGGGCATCCAGGACAACCTCGCCGACAAGGCGAAGAAGCTCGGCATCCCGGTTTGGCACTTCGGAGCCGGGGCGAGTTAGCCCCGGACTTCCGCAAAACCATCTATTTTTGTTAGGATTTGCCAATGTCCGACGATCCTATCATGACCGAGATCCAAGCAGCCATCACGACCTTACAAGGTGGTGCACGAGCCGAAGCGCGCCAAGCGTTCGTGGATATCTGGGATAAAATTGAGCGCGATCCAAGACCCCTCCATGAGTGCACACTGGCGCATTTCATGGCCGATGCGCAGGACAACCTGCAGGATGAGCTGGCATGGGACCAGCGAGCGCTGGCTGCAGCGCTGCGCTGCACCGACGCCGAAGCCAAAGGACATCACGACAGCCTATCTATTGCGGCTTTCATGCCGTCGTTGCACCTCAACCTCGGCGACGATTATTTGCGCCTAGGAGACAGAGCGGCTTGCCAGCGCCATCTCGCGGCAGGAATGGCCGCCACCGCAGATCTGCCCGACACCCCGTATGCGAGCATGATTCGCGGCGGCCTGGATCGTCTGGCCGAGCGTCTCAATTCGGTGCCGTAGGACCGCTCCGTTTCAGGCCGCGCACTGTTGCATTCTCCTGCGGGCTCATGACAAGGGCGAAGTCCGGCCCGTATCCAGAACAACCATCGAACCACCCATCGCCGGCCACCATCTCCCGCTTTGCTGCGCTGATCCTTGGTCCGACCGATCGATTGACGCCATCAACCAATAATATGTGGAACGGCCCGCGTAGCAAGAGCTCTCAGCATTCGACTCATCCATGGGACGGTGCGATCAGGCATATCTAAAGATTAGCACCGTCCACGTCTTGAATTACCAGGGCATCGAGATCGATCGAAGGCACGCACCGTAGGTTAATGAACGCAATATCAGCACCATCTGGACCCTTGCCATAACCAAACGCCTCACAACCACATGTCGAACAGAACCGGTGAGCAATGGCATGTTTATTGAAGAAATAATCCGTAAGCACCTCTTCTCCCTGAAGGATCATTAGACTGCCTGATGGCACAAAGGATAGCAAAAACCCCTTCCTTCGACAGTGCGAACAGTTACACCTGACCGCATTCGCTGGAAGGTCTTCGTTAACTCGGAATGCTACCTTCCCACAGTGACAGCTGCCTTCGTAAGCCATGCAGCGCCTCCATACAGCTTGCTACGTAAAGCCAGTTAACAACACGAACGCCCCCTTGGGTGCCTGCCGCGACAACCCGGCCGGGGAGCCACGTAATGGCCACTCGTCAAAGGAGCTGGCACCTAAACCATTGGTCGCAAGACTCCGATTTGCCCCTGGCGTGCATCTGATTGGAAGCAAAGGGGCCTGCGAGCTGCGTCCAACCTACCTTCTAGGCTCATAGCGCAGAGCCACGGCGCCGGAGCTCAGCTCAATCCGATCGACGAGTTTCAAGTCTATGACCTTTGAGAGGCCGGCGAACAAGCTGGGGCCACGCCCCACAATAATGGGCTGGACCACGAACTCATACTCGTCGATCAGGCCCAGCTCCGCCAACGCCATTGGGAGCCTGACGCCACCGGTGAACACCGCCTTCCCGGGTTCTTGTTTAAGCGCCTGGACGGCCTCGGCCAAATCGCCACGGACCAGCTCCGCGTTCCAATCGACCTCGCCGAGCGTGCTGGAAACGACGTACTTCTTCATCGCATCAATGGTCCGTGCGAACGGGTCCGTCCACTCGGGCATTGTCAAGGTCCGCGTCTCCAGCCGCCACGCTTCCTCCATCATCTGGTAGGTGACGCGACCAAAGAGCAGCGCATCGGCGCGGCCCATGCTCGCTATGGCATGGTGATGTGTTGCACGCAGCGCCTCCTCCAGAAGCACCGCGTCCGTAGAGCCGGCGCTATGGTCGACACAACCGTCGATCGTCACGTTGATGGAGTAGAGAAGGGGTCGCACTATGGACGTTGCTCCTTTGTTGCTCTTGCTGAGATAGCCAGGTCGAATTTTTGCAGCTGGCTGGTCAATCCAAGGATTGCGCCGCTTGTCATCTCGGGGTCCGGATGACGATCCGCCGTAAGGACCATCCGGACACGCCCGGCTTCGACGCTCATCTCGACCAGCATGTCATACGGATACGTCTCGACGCCGGGGACGAAGTCCATGTCGAAGCGGATGCGCAGTCGCCGGTGGCGCACTATCTCCACGAGCCGACCGCTCACCCGCGCGGTCTGCCGCATGTCGAGGTTTGCCAGGTAGGCGACCTGCTCGGCACCCACCGCGGTCATCACATAATCAAAGGCGCCGCCGACCCGCAGCTGAAGGGCCGTCATCTCGACGCGCATTCCCTCGGGTGCGAACCACTCCTCCAGCCCTTCTTTCGTGGTCCAAAGCGCCCAGACGTCCTCGATCGATGCGTCATAGATCCGCTCGAACCTGATGGGACCCGCGGCCCGCTCGCTGCGGTGCGCCATCACTTCTCACCCTCGGATTGCCGCGCGCTCCCCCGTCGCGCCAGAGCTGCATCGAAACGATCGAGCCGGCCCTCCCAAAGCCTGCGATAGCTTCGAACCCAGTCGTCGATCGCATGGAACGGCTCAGGTCGGAGCGAGTAGAGGCGCCTTGCCCCATCGGGCCTCATGACGACGAATCCCGCTTCCCCGAGGATTCTCAGGTGCCGCGAAACGCCGGACTGATCGATGTCCACGGCACGAACGAGGTCGCCCACCGCCTGTTCCCCGGCTGCTAGCGCTTCGACGATACGAAGCCGCGTCGGGTCGGCCAATGTCTGGAAAACGCTTTGTTGCATCATGATGCATATGTATGTCGGTGCATATCGAGCGTCAAGCCGCCTGCCCACGGCCGGGACCATGGGCGTTGGCGCCCAGCCTCAACTCCGCTTCTGACGGGGGTAACCGCAGCCCTTCGTCACGGGTCGAGAGGCAGGTGCCGGCCGAACAGCGATCCGCGAGGCTATGTCCTGACCAACCAATAAAGATCGAGGCGCGTCGTACTGGAGAATCCAGCCAAGCCTCCGGTCCAGACGTCGGACCAGCCCCCTTGTCCTTGCGCTGATCCTTGGTCCGGCCGAGGGCCTGACGCCATCAACCCGTAAAGGGTCGGCTATGCGCGCATGCCGCCGCTGCGGCTTCGCCTGCGCGGTGATTGCGGCCTTCGCCCGGACACATCGGGCGCCTGTCACGCGGGGGATGGTCCCCCGCCTCCAGACAGGAGCCGGAACGATGTCCCTCAACCAAGCGCACGCCTTCGCCTTCAGCCTCGCCACGACGCTGATGGTCACCATCGTGATCTTCCAGGCCGGTGACGGCAGCCTCGGCGTTTATCTGAACAGTCAAGCTGTCTCACTGGCATTTCGCTGAGCTCGCCGGCTCCCGGAACAGCGTCTCGATCAGCGGACATTCCCGCCGATTGCCTTCTGTGCATTGGGCCACCACGTCCTTCAGCACTCGCTCCATGCGTTTCAGGTCGGCGATCTTTTCACGCACGTCGTCGAGATGCGCGGCGGCAACGGCGCTTGCCTCGGCGCAGGGCTGGTCGCGCTCGTCGACGAGGCGCAGCAGTTCACGGACTTCATCGAGGGAGAAGCCGAGCTCGCGCGCCCGCAAGACGAAGCGAAGCCGTCGCTCGTGGGTGCTGTCGTAGCTGCGATAGCCGCTCGCCGTGCGCGGCGGCTCCGGCAGGAGGCCGACCTTCTCGTAATAGCGGACCGTCTCCAGATTGCACCCTGTGCGCTGTGCGAGTTCGGCGCGCTTGAGGCCTTTCACGCCAGCGTGATCGCGCATCCAAAAATACCCCTTGACCCTGTAGTTGCTACAGACCGCACATTAGCGCCTGGATAGGTTTTCGACAAGAAGAGCGAGGTCGAACATGAATGCATCCCGACACGGACCAGCAGACGTTGCACCGACTGCGGCAAACCTGACGACGCCAGAGCGAAGCGAGGCCGGGCGACAGCGCCTGGTCGCCGTCGGCGGCATACTCGGCGCCATCGCCGCCTCGTCCTGTTGCATCATTCCGCTCGTCCTGTTCAGCCTCGGCATCGGCGGCGCCTGGATCGGCAATCTGACGGCGCTTGCGCCCTACAAGCCACTGTTTGTCGCCGCAACGGCGGGCATGCTCGGCTACGGCTTCTACCTTGTCTACTGGAAGCCGCGACAGGCCTGTGCCGATGGGGCTGCCTGCACGCGCGCCGTCCCCAGCCGCCTCGTTCAGATCGCGCTCTGGTTCGCGACCGTACTCGTCGCCGCTGCTTTCGCCTTCGACTACGTCGCGCCGCTGCTGCTTTCCGCCTGACACCAAGAGGAGACTACCCCATGAGGAAGAGTTTGAGCGCTTTCACTTTGATCGCGTCGGTGATGACTGCGCCTGCCGCCTTCGCCGCCGAACGCACTGTGACGTTTGCCGTCGACAACATGACCTGCGCCTCGTGCCCCTACATCGTGAAGACCACGATGGCGGCAATCCCCGGTGTCGCGAAGGTGACCGTCTCCTTCGAGGCGAAGTCCGCGACCGTGACCTTCGACGACGCTAAGACGAGCACCGATGCCATCGCAGCCGCCAGCATGAATGCTGGTTATCCGGCCCACCCGACGCAGCAAGGCAGCTAGATGACTGATCGCGCCGTAATCCGCGCAGGTGCCGTTGGCGCCGTCCTCGCCGCGATCTGCTGCGCGGCGCCGCTCCTCGCCGTCGGCCTGTCTCTGGCGGGTCTTGGCACGTGGCTGACAGGTGTGGGTGCAGTGGTGCTTCCCCTGATCGTCGCGGGCTTCGGCTTCGGCGCGTGGGGGCCCCATCATCGCCGGGCAAGAGCCACGGCCTATGAGACGAAGATTCGCAAGGAAGGCGTGAAGCCATGAACGATTGCTGTGCAACCTCCTCCCGGGACAACCCGGCCGTTTCTCAGCCCGCGACACTGGCGAGCTTTGCCGTTCGACCGGGCGTAACGTTTCCGGATTGGTCGGCGGTCACGTCGCCTGTGGTCAAGAACGCTCTGCAGGCGATGGTCGGGTCCGACCACGTGCTCAATCGCTGGAGCGGTTACGATCCCGCCACCGACAGGGTGCGTGTTGCGTTGCTCCGACTCTACGCCGACCACGGGGGTGCCCCGACCATAAGCGCGCTTGCGGAGCGTACAAAACTCAGTGAGATGGTCATCCGGCCACTGCTCGACGAGCTCCGCCGGCGCGACCTCGTCGTTCTCGATGGCGAGCTGATCGTCGGCGCCTATCCGTTCAGCGATCATAACACCGGCCATCGGGTCACTCTGGACGGACGCACGCTGAATGCAATGTGCGCGGTCGACGCGCTGGGCATCGGTGCCATGACCGATCGCGACACCGCGATCGCCTCGCCCTGCGGCCATTGCGGCGCACTGATCCGGATCACCACGCAGGACCGAGGGCGGGCACTCGCCGACGTCGAGCCACAGTCGGCCGTCATGTGGCAGAGCGTCCGTTATGAAGGCGGCTGCGCCGCGAGCTCGCTCTGCGCGACGACCGCTTTTTTCTGCTCGGACGAGCATCTTTCCGCCTGGCGCGACGAACGTTCCACCGACGAGCCAGGTTTCCGGCTGTCGATCGAGGAAGGACTGGAAGCCGGCCGTGCTCTGTTCGGGCCGAGCCTCGCTGGTCTCGATGTGGCGTCGAAGAGCCTGGTGGTCGCCAACCGACCCTTGCGCACAAACGGTCGCAATGGAGGCGCTTACGATCTCGTCGTCATCGGCGCCGGCTCGGCCGGCTTCTCGGCCTCGATCACGGCCGCCGATCAGGGCGCACAGGTGGCGCTCATCGGCAGTGGCACCATCGGCGGCACCTGCGTCAATGTCGGCTGCGTGCCGTCGAAGACCCTGATCCGCGCGGCCGAGACGCTTCATAACGCTCGCGTGGCGGCACGTTTTGCCGGCATTACTGCTGAAGCCGAACTGACAGACTGGCGCGGAACCGTTCGTCAGAAGGACACGCTCGTGTCTGGGCTGCGCCAGGCCAAATACGCGGACCTGCTCCCCGCGTACAATGGTATCGCCTATCGCGACGGGCCGGCTCGCCTCCTCGACGGCGGTGTCGAAGTTGACGGCGCGCGTATTGCCGCTGGCAAGATCATTATCGCAACCGGCGCGCGGCCGGCAGTTCCTGCTATTCCTGGCCTCGAGACCGTACCGTATCTCACCAGTACGACGGCGCTCGACCTCGAGGAACTGCCGCGATCGCTGCTGGTGATCGGCGGCGGTTATATCGGCGCGGAGCTCGCCCAGATGTTCGCCCGTGCCGGCGTCAAGGTGACCCTCGTCTGCCGGTCCCGACTGCTCCCCGAGGCCGAGCCCGAGATCGGCGCGGCGCTCACGGGGTATTTCGAGGATGAAGGCATCACCGTTATCTCCGGCATCGCTTACCGCGCGATCCGCAAAACCGAGGGCCGAGCGTCACTGACCGTCACGCGTGACGGTCACGATGTCCAGATCGACGCCGATCAGGTGCTGATCACCACGGGCCGCACGCCCAACATCGAAGGCCTTGGGCTGGCCGAGCACGGGATCACCGTCTCGGCGAAGGGCGGCATCGTGGTCGACGACCGCATGCGCACGACCAAGGCTGGCGTCTATGCCGCCGGCGACGTCACCGGCCGCGACCAGTTCGTCTACATGGCCGCCTATGGCGCCAAGCTCGCCGCCAAGAACGCCCTCAATGGCGACAGCCTGCGCTACGATAACAGCGCCATGCCCGCTATCGTCTTCACCGATCCGCAGGTCGCAAGCGTAGGTCTCACCGAGGCGGCGGCGCGTGCGGCCGGGCATGAGATCCGCGTTTCGACGATCGGTCTCGATCAGGTGCCGCGCGCACTCGCCGCCCGCGACACTCGTGGGCTTATCAAGCTCGTGGCCGATGCTGCTGGCGGTCGTTTGCTCGGCGCCCACATCCTCGCGCCGGAAGGTGCCGACAGCATTCAGACCGCGGCTCTCGCGATCCGCCAGGGTCTCACCGTCGATGACCTCGCGGACACGATCTTTCCTTACCTCACCACGGTCGAGGGGCTGAAGCTCGCAGCACTTTCGTTCGGCAAGGACATCGCCAAACTCTCCTGCTGCGCCGGGTGAGCACAATCGGCGTCAAGGGCGTTTCCTGCCGATGATCGGTATGACGTCGGCGGTGCGGTTATCGCGCCGCCGTTCCATAAGCTGGCACAGCGCGCGGACTTGACGATGCTGGGCGAGCACGGTTTCGACGGCGCGCCGCTCCTGTTCGGCCCGGGCCGTCCCCGCCGGCCGATCCGTCGCGTTGCGCCGGGCTCTCGACTCGGCAACTGCATGGCGGAAGGCTTCCAGCACCTCGGAAGCGCGGTTCGCGGTCGCGCGACTGACACCTGCCTCGATGGCCAGATTCACAACCGTCAGCCTGCCATCAGCCACGCGGGGGCACCCATAAAGGAGGCGCGCCATCGCCTCACGAAGCGCCTGTTCCGTGGCTGCACTGACCGGCTTCATGATGTGCGTTCCTTCAACGGCGCGATGAGCCTGCGTTTTCTGTCGTTGTCCAGGCGCAGCGCTTCGCGTTGCAGCGGGGAGA
Source organism: Bradyrhizobium betae (assembly GCF_008932115.1). Classification (NCBI taxonomy): domain Bacteria; kingdom Pseudomonadati; phylum Pseudomonadota; class Alphaproteobacteria; order Hyphomicrobiales; family Nitrobacteraceae; genus Bradyrhizobium; species Bradyrhizobium betae. Next base: position 3,868,536 of record NZ_CP044543.1, on the reverse strand, counting down.
GACGCTTGTCGGCGAGAAGATCCTCCGCCTGTGCAATGGAGGCTTCCCATGGCGGGAGATGTCGCTCGACGAGGCAGGCGTTGGGACATCGGTCGGGCGCGCATCGCGACAGGACCGGCACCGAGGCTGAAGGTTTCTCAGACTCCCGCAGGCAGAGCGCCGTCAATGGGTCGAAGAAGCAGTCGTTCAGATATCCGACATGCAGCGTGCGCGCCAGATGCGCCAGCATCGCCTTCAGGCGCTTGCGATCGGCCAGTTGCCCCGGAAGCGGGCCGAGTTCGCGGCCGACCCGCTCCAGTTCCACGCCGACGCGCTTACCGGCGGGTCCGCCTGGACCGTGACCGCGTCGATGGTTTTCGAAGTAGTCGATGATGTCGTCGAGTTGTCCGAGCGCCAGTTCCTGTTCGACCTCCTGCCTGAAGCCGGATGCGGACGAGCCGGCATAGCCGTTGAACATGGCCACGGAGGCGTGCTTGTACTGGATTTTGCCGGCGACAACCCCGAAGGGCCGGTTCGCGATGTACCAGGCCAGCGTTCGCCTGAACTGACGGGTGTTGAAGCGCCAGACGTCTTCTCCCACTCGGGGGATCACAGGACTATCGTCCGCGCCATATCGCTCATCGAGATGTTCTCGGAATTGGTTGATCTTCTTGGCGATGAGTATCGGCGTCTCGGCATTGTTCGTCTCGCGGTCGTCAAGGGCAAGCCATAGCCGCTCTGTCCCCGCATTCCGGCGGAATCGTTCCGAAAGACGCTCGGCAACCCCGATCGCCTGGACGGCGGCCTCGATGGTGATCCATTCGACCTGTTCGCCGCGAGCGCCGCGATCCTTCCAGGTCACGCCCTCAATCGCCAGCCTTTCTGTTCGCCCGTCCCGGTCGAGATTCCGTTTCAGGCAGCCGGATCGCAGCGACTGCACCTCACCGTCGCGCATGCCCGTCAGATAGCAACACACGATATAGGCGGCCGTCTGCAGGTGCCGTTCTTCCCGCGCCAGGCTGATGGCATCGAAGCGCTCCCGCCACGGTCGCCCCGTGTCGGGATCCGGGGAGATCGGCGTGTCCATCCCGCCCACCTCGAACCCAAGCTCGTCGACAGCATCATGAACCATCGACAACAGGGCCGGATCTTTGTGGACGGTGGTGAGATGCAGCCCGCATTGCATCGTCAGGAGCTTCAGATTGATGACCTCGCCATCAAACCTGCCGCCCCGCGACAATCTGCCGGTCAGCCCCCCGATCGAAAGAGGTCTTTCCCAGACAGGAATGCCTCTTCCTTCCTCGCGACGCTTGTCGATCCAGGAGGCCAGCATTACCGCGGGCCGCGTGTGGCGGGCGCGCGAGCGTGCTGCGAACCGGCTGTTCAGTGCATCGGCTTCAGCCCGGGCAGTGAAGATGTCGTCGCAGAGGTGCTCGACATATTTCAAGGCCCATCGCAGCATTGCGCCGATGACCGGCTCCGGGATGCGCGCGGTCCGGTTTTCCGAACAGCGCGTTCCCTGGCCGGTTGCCCGATAGACCGGTCGGCCGCGCCACGGGGTGAAGGTGATGCCACCGCACGTCAGATAGGGCGCCAGGCGATGAAGCTGGACGATGGGCCTGAGGCACACACCCACGCGCCCCGGCGTGATCGGCCGCGCCCGGTGATGGGTCGCGTATGCATCGATCAAATCCTGATCGACGTTTGCCAGATCGAGCTTGCCGATCCGCGAGCGCACGAAGTCCAGGAACCGGCGCAGCGTCGCAAGCGCAGTATGGCCGGAGACTGGCCGCAACCGCGGCTCACCGTCGGCGCGCCGTTCATTCATCCAGGCATAGATGTATTCCTTCGCAAGCAACCGCTCTGCCGCGCAGGGGATCACGCCGAAGTCGACCGTTCGAAAGGCCTTTCTGGCCATGTTGAACATCGCCGGCGCCATATCCCAGACATCATCGCCGAACCGCGAGAGCGCCGCTCGGTCGGTACCATCCCTGAGAGGCATCGAAGCCAAAACGATGTCGTCATCGACCCTGAGGCGTGAGACGGCACGCTCATCGTTCAAAGGAGAGGTAGTGGTCATGAGCCGTAAGCCTCCGGCGGAAGATAGAGCAACCGCGCCGAGGATTCTGCCGCCTCAACCCGTGCGCCTCCGACGACGGAGGACGGGAACATCGGCAGAATTTGCTCCGTGATCCTGCGGTATGGCCGATCGAATTTCTCGTTCCAGTCGCCAGAAGGCAACGCCTCCCGCAGCTCGTCCATGAACGCCTGGAACGCGATCAGCGCCGGTAGTTTCCGTGCGGTAATGACCGCGTTGGAGCATTCCAGGCACCCCCAGAACGGCGTCGGACAGGCTTCGCCTTCCCGACCGAAAGGGCTGACGCGGAAGTTGCTGCACGCCGCCAGCCAAAGATCCTGCTCTCCGTCCAGGAGCGGGCCGATCTTTTCCGACGGCACCGGCAGCCCGGTCGCGTCGGCTGAGGTTCGCAGCCGGGCTTCATCCGCGGGCACAACGATCCAAGGTCGCAGAGCCGGCGCCATCGCGTCGGTCAGTGCCTCGACTATCGTCTGCTCATGCAGATGCCGAAGGGCGGGGATGTCGGCATAATGGTTGGCCGCCACCGCTACCGTGTGGCCGACGGCAAAGTTCTCCAACTGCCCTCCGGTCCGCTTATACCAGTCAGCCTTCTGGGTCTTGCGCAGCCTGGAGAGATTGAGCGCCAGCGATTTTCCGGCGTCATCGACGATTCCGTACTTCTCGACAAACGCGGCCACGCAGGTCCCCAGCTTTTTCGGCGACGACAGGCGCCCCGGCTTCCAGGTGATCCAGAGCTTGCTCGATCCAGTGTGCTGCCGAGCCTTTTCCGTCAGCTTGATCGCCAGCCGCAGGACGGCTCCGGGCGTCTCCCGTCCGCCATCGCGGACACGCAAGCGCTTCCACTGGGCATGATGCGCGCGCCGCTTTCGATACTCGATCTCGACATAACCCCGGTTGGGATTGCGCAAGCAGTCAGCCTCAAGCCCACGCAGCGCTTCGATCTCCATGCCGGTCGTCAAGGACAGCCAGACGAGGAAGCCGACGACATCGTACCGGGTCAGATGGAAGCCGGCATGCAGTTCCTCGACCGGAGGCGGCTCGAGCCCGCATCTATGAGCGTGGTAGCGCAGATTGTCGAACAGCGCGCCTTCCCCGGCGACTACTCCCGCCGTCACAATCTGTTCGACCACTAGGTCATAGCGACGGCGCAATTCTGGATCACGGCCTACATCCAGAAGTGGGGGAGGCAGAGCCTCGCCCGTCGCTATCCGGTCGCGAGCCTCGATGATCTGGCGCATCGCTGCCTGCAGCAACGTCGAGGCAATCCTCCCACTGTAGGCATCGCGCGGCTTTGAGACGCCGTGCTCGCCGTGACCGATGTATTTCAGGCGCAACAGTGTTTCGGGCGGAAGCCTTTCAGGATTGAGCTCGGCGGCGACGCGCAGCACCCCGATCAGAGCACCGAGCACATTGCGCTGATTGGGTCGCTCGCCGCCGTTCTGCTCCAGCCAGTCCTCATAGGCATTGATTACCGCCGGAGTTAAGTCGTCGAGACGACGAGGTTTTACCGACGCCCCTTCCAGGAACAGCCAGAACCGCCGCAGACGGCGGATAAAGGTGCCTGCGGTTTTCCAGAGTGGTGCCGGCCCCATCCGGTGGAGATACTCCTGCAGGAATGGCGCAACCTCATGGGTCAGCGCCGTCAGCGGCCAGGAAGACAGATTGACGTCGATCCTCCCGGCATCTTCCGTCCGAAGGACGAAGACGAGCGGATTTTGCGGATTTTCCTCTTGAGTGTCGAACAATTCGATTCCAACTGGGAAGGTGGCACGACGACCGCGTTTCATCACAGGGGTCCACCAGCATTAACGCGCAGTTCCCAGGCCTCGACCGCAGCGTCGATCATTTCCTGGCTTTCTTCCATGCAATCCAGGTAGATGTGAGTGCTTTCGATGCGGCTATGGCCCAGCAAACGCTGCAACTTCAGAAGAGGATCGCCAATCAAGCGGCGGTACGCCGCGCCGATATGGGATCGGCGTTCGTCGAGTACCCATCCGATCTGTTCACGCACGAGCAGCGACAGCATATGAACCGCAAAGGTGTGGCGCATCATGTGCGGAGTGACGTCGAGGTCGATCCCGAACCGCCTGCACCGTACGCTTGCCCTCCGGAAGACCACCTCCCAAGCGGCCGGGGGCATGGGCCGCGCCCCTTCCGCCAGCCAAAGACACAATGGTTCGGATGTTTCCGCCCATACCAAGCGGCTGCGTTCGCGCGGCGCCAGCACGTCGACACTGGCTCGAACTGTGTCCTTTTCCAGAAGGAGCCTTCCCCGATCGTGGCTGACGACACGGATCGGATGTTCGATTGACCTATTGCGCGGTTGCGAAAGGCGCATGAGGACATTGGTCCGTTCCAACGCCGCGTATTCATGCAGACGCTTCAGCACGCGCTCGGGCAAGCGGATCTCGCGCCCCTTGCTACCCTTGGCAATGGCCGGCGCCAGTCGGAAAGATCGGCTCCTCAATGCACCGACCGGCTCCGTCCTCGGGAACTCGATCCAGAGCAGACTTGCCGCTTCCTGGAGCCGCAGGCCCGTCGTGACGAGCAATTCGGCGAACAACGCATTGCGCTCGCTGTTGCGGCCCTGCCAGGTGGGATCCTCGCTCCCGTCTGGAAGACGACCACGCAAGCCGATCTCGCGAAACAGGAGATACCGATCCAGGGAAAGGAACCGGATATCGCGTGTCCGTGCGCCGCGCTCGGTGGCAACATTGGCAGCGACCGCTATGGCCCCGCCGCCGTTCGTCCGTCGCCATGATTGCCGATAGGTGAAAGGCGATTTGGCGATCATTCCCTCTTCAAGAGCCCATCGGTAAAGCTTGTCGAGCGCTGCTACCGACCGGTTCCAGCTCGCGGCCGAGATGCGCGCCGGAGGAAGCGCCAGACGTCGCGCCGCATGGAAGGCTGCGACATCGTGCCGATCAGCCGCCCAGAGGGCTCTGTTGTCTCGGCGCTCGGCAAGAAAGCGCATCCAGATCAGGATATCCCAACCATAGGCGCGCAAGCTGTTGGGCGAACGAACCCCCAACGTGGGGCAAGCTCGAAAGAACCGGTTCAGGTCGTGATCGTAGCTGTCGTCATCGCCAAGAATGAACGGCATGCCGTCCACGAGGTTCAGCTTCTCGGCGGCTGCGACTTCATCCACCGACAGCCTGTGGACGACGCCATCAACCGTAACAGACTGCCGCAGCGTCGAAAGATCCGTGAAGAAGAGCTGGGGCATCCTGTTCTCCTCGGCCGCGATTTTCCCGCCGGGACGGGCTCGAGCCCGTCCCGGCGGGAAAATCGCATCGCCTCACCTCAAGCGAAGGGGAATGTCGTCAACGTTGATCGTGTGCTGCGAACGTCACAGCGGTAAGACAGAACACAGAGTCAGGATAACTCCGTCGTTCCCGCCAACGAATATGACGGCGACGCCGCGGCTATCGTCCACGAAGTAGATCCCTTCGCGCTCTAAGCACGATCGGCTCCGCGGAGCGAAGATCCTGCCGGATTTCCGCTCCCGCGCTTGCTCTCTTTCGGCTATATTTCGATCTGCGCCGTGGCGGTGGTGGAAGGCGCGACCCGCAGGCTATTGCATGGAGCACCACCATGGTTATCGGCATCCTCCTCAGCATCGCAACCATCGGCATCTTGTGCTGGCTGCTCTTCACCCTCGCCATCTACGCGCTGCCCCTGTTTGCCGGCGTCGTCGCCGGCAGCTGGGCCTATGAGATGGGCGCAGGCTGGCCCGGCGGCATCCTGGTCGGCCTCATAACCGCCGGGCTGACGCTCGGGCTCGGCCAATTCCTCTTCACCATCACCCGCCCGGCTTGGCTGCGGCTGGCCGTCGGGCTGGTCTTTGCAGCGCCTGCGGCGCTGGCCGGCTATCACGCCGTCCACGGGATCGTGAAACACGCGGTGCCCTCGGAGACTTGGCAGATGCTGTTCTCCGCAATCGGAGCCGTCGCCGTCGGCGTGACGGCCTGGGTCCGGATCGCTGCCGCAGCTCCCGCCCAGTCGGGCGAGAGGCTCGCGGGGGCGTAATACCCATCTGAGGGATGCAGCGGCGGGACCAGACCCTGGTTCAGCGCACCTCCTCGACCAGAGGACGGTCGGGGAGCGGGTGGCTCGAAGCGTCCAGTCCAGCCGAGAGCCGCGCCGTTCGAGGGCTTGCGACGGGGTCGGCGCGGACGCACGCATTGATGAAGACGCGAGCAGCAGCGTCCCCGCCCAGAAGCGGGCTTCGGGGACCGCGCGAGCGTCGTACGCACGCCAAGTTGATGACGATCGCCATCTGTCCGGAGCCGGGCTTTGCGGGCGGCGACAGATCGCTAGGTCTCCGTTGACCCATTGCCTGTTGCGAGCGCACCGACACGGCCTCTTCGATGGGTGTATCTGGCCGAAGGACGGCTTCGCCTCAATCGCCTAAGGCGCAACAGCGCCGTCAAGACTTTCTTCCCCTGCCGGCTGCGCCGTCATTCCTCGCGCACCAAGAAAGTCCCTCCTTTGCTGTCTGAAGCCCTGCGGGTGCGCCGTCGATTGCCTCCGGCCGGGCGATCACCATCGAGGCCGCAATGGTGCGGGCTCGACAGGCAAATCCAAAGGAGACTTCCCATGGCGACCATCGGCACCTTCAAGAAGACCGGCTCGAACGAGTACACCGGCGAAATCGTCACCCTCAGCGTCCAGACCAAGAACGTCCGCATCGTCCCCGAAGCCCGCGCCAGCGGCGAGAACGCCCCCAGCCACCGGGTCTTCGTCGGCCGCGCCGAGATCGGCGCCGCCTGGTCGAAGCGCTCCAACGAGGGCCGCGACTATCTCGGTCTCAAGCTGGACGATCCGAGCTTCACCGCTCCGATCTACGCCAACCTCTTCGACGACGAGGAAGGCGAAGGCTTCAGCCTCATCTGGTCCCGCCCCAGCCGCCGCAACGGCGACTGAGGCCCCAGCGAATGCCCCGCCCGGCAAAACCGGGCGGGGCGATCTTTCAGCTCTCCGGCACCTTTGGCTTTGCCGTACGGCCATCGATTCAGCTGGAAGGGAGATGCGCTCCAAAGGCAGCCGCGAGTGCCGCCTCCAGCTCGTCGAGCCGATAGGGCTTCCGCAACAATCTCAGGCCCTCTGCGTCGCCATCCCGCTGGCCGTCGCTAAACCCGCTCGTGAGCACGACGGGCAGGCCCGGACGGCGGCGCGCGAGTTCGCGGGCGAGTTCAATGCCGCTCATGCCGCCCGGCATCACCACGTCGGAGAACACCAGATCGGCGGCGTGGCCGTTCTCCAGTTGCGCGAGCGCGGACGGCGCGCTCTCCGCCCGGCGAACCGTGAAGCCGAGCCCCTCCAGCATCTGGCCGGCCAGCTCCGCGACCTCGTCATTGTCTTCAACTAGGAGAATCCGGCGCTCGCCCTTCGGGCCTGGTACCTGTATTGCGGGTGCACTCGCCTCGACAGCCGCCGCGAGCGGAAGGCTGCTGGCGCGCGGCAGGTGTAGGATGATCCTCGTCCCCTCCCAGAGACGGCTCCGCACCTTCACATGTCCCCCGACTGCTTGGCGAAGCCGTAGACCTGGCTGAGGCCGAGCCCGGTGCCGCTCCCGACCTCTTTGGTCGTGAAGAAGGGATCGAAGATCCGATCCAAGATGTCAGGTGCTATTCCGATGCCGGTGTCACGAACTTCGATCCGCACGAATTCGCCGGCCAGACGACTTTCGCCACGGCCGTCCAGTCGCGCATTGCCAGCGAAGATCGTCACGGTCCCGCCCTGCGACATGGCATCCCGCGCGTTGACGACCGTGTTGAGGATGGCAAGCTCGAGCTGCGTCTGGTCCGCCATCACCGGCCAGAGGTCTTCCGCAAGCTCGATCTCGAGCGCGATATCCTCGCGCAGAGCCCCTGCCATCAGGATGCGCATGTCATCGAAGCGAGCACGCAAGTCGATCGCCTCGGGCGCCAACGACATGCGTCGCGAGAAGGCAAGCATCTGGCGCGTCAACGACGCGCCGCGCGTGACGGCCTGGCGCATGCCGGAGACAATCCGCTCGCGGCGCTCCGGGTCGGGAGCCCGCCCCAACATGTCCAGCCCGCCAGAGACCACCATCAGAAGATTGTTGAAGTCATGGGCGACGCCGCCCGTGAGCTGGCCGATCGCCTCCATCTTCTGCGCCTGCCGGAGCGCCCGCTCGGCCTCCTGCCGCTGCTCCATTTCCGCCGCCAGCCTGCGGTTCGCCTCTTCCAGCTCCACGGTGCGTTCGCGAACGCGCTCTTCGAGCGTTTCGTTGAGGCCGCGCAATTCCTGCTCCTGCGCCCGCAACCGCGCCTCGACACGCTCCCGCTCGCGCAAATGGTCGCGCACCTGATATTGCCGCCGTCGCGCCCGGAGCGCCGAATGCAGGGTGCTGACCAGCGTTGCAGAGCGAAGCGGCCGCTCCAGCAGCACCAGATTGCCGAAGCCTGCGAAGTGTTCACTGCCGCGGCCGAACCCGGCGCTGCCGCGCGAGCCACTGGCCGTCACCACCAGGATCGGCGGCTCCGACCACGCGGGCTGCCGCGCAAGACAAGCCTGCAGCATGGACATCGCGGTCGGTGGCGAGACCTCCTCCTCGACGACCACCACTGCCCCGGCCCCTTCGTCCACTCCCCGGCATAGATCGGCGAGCGTGGCGACGGTCTGGGTCGCAAGTCCTGCTCGCTCCAAGATCGCCGCGACCGTGGGACCGTCCCGACGCGACGGCGCCAGGATCAGCACGCGCTCGTCACGTTCTTCAGCGCCCGGGATTTGCGTCATCGCGGGCGTCCGGAAGGGCCTCGGGACTTCCGACAAATCTGGGCGCGCCCGACAGGACCCCACGGAAGGAACGAATCGGCGGACCGACGCTGACGCCCTCGCCAGATATCAGACGATATTCGCGAATCGTCGTCTCGTGCCGGCCGCTGCGGCTCTTCAAGACTGATATCGCCTTGCGGACCTCGCCTTCAGCCTCGAAGTAACGCAGCAGGACGATGCCGTCGGCGAGGAAGCTGAGATCGATCGGCGCCGCCACGTCGCCGACCATGCCGTGCTGGGCCATGATCAGGATAGTGACCACCCCTTGATTCCCGAGATACGCCAGCAGCTCGTGCATATGCAGGATGAGCGCCTGCTCCTCCGGCATCGACGCCATATAGCTGTTGAGGCTGTCGATCACGACCAGCTTCGCGCCCGCCTCGACGTTGCGCTTCACCTTGTCGACGAACTCGCCCGGTGACAGCGTCACCGGGTTGATCTGCTCCCAGACAAGCGTTCCGCTCTCTCTCGCCGCCTCGATCTCCATGCCGAGCCCTGCGGCTCGCGCCTCGGCGGTGCGGTAGTTCTCGTCGAAAGCGAAGAACGCCACCCGCTGCTCCTGGCGCGCCGCCGCCATCGTGTATTGCAGCGCGAGCGACGACTTGCCGACGCCCGACGGACCGATCAGGAGCGTGCTGGTCCCACGTTGAAGCCCTCCGCCGAGCATCTCATCGAGCGGCCCGACATCGCTCCGCAGCACATCTGCCGTGAACTCGGTCCGATGCTCGGCCGCGATCAGGCTCGGGTACACCAAAATACCGCCCTTGCAGATTGCATAGTCATGATAGCCGGTGCGGTAATCGACACCGCGCAGCTTGGCGACGCACATGCGGCGGCGGAAGACGCCGTATTGCATCCGCCGCTGCTCGAGGGTGACGACGCCATGGACGATGCTGTGCAACTGAAGACCTTGCGCGTTGTCGGTGAGATCATCGAGCGCCAGGACGGTGCATTGCTGATCCGCGAAGAAACGCTTCAAGGTCAGCAGCTGGCGGCGGTAGCTTAAAGAGTCGAGCGCGAGGAGACGCAATTCGGTCAGGGCATCGATGACCAGGCGGTCCGGCCGGAGCGCTTTCACCTTGTCGATGATCAAACCGACGGTGTGGTCGAGTTCGACCTCGGCGGCGTGGATGATGCCCTGCTGCTGCTCCGGATCGGCTTCCAGCGGCGCGACCTCCAGGATGGTCAAGCCATTCAGGTCGAGGCTGTGGCTGAGTGCGGTGGCGCGCAGCTCGCGCTCGGTTTCCGACAGCGTGATGTAGAGGCATCGCTCGCCCGACCGGACGCCTTCTAGGAGGAACTGCAGCGCGAGCGTGGTCTTGCCGGAACCCGGGGTGCCCTCGACCAGGTACATGTGTTCGCGCGCCAACCCGCCATGCACGACAGAATCGAAACCGGCGATGCCACTCGCGGCCAAGCTATCCAGTTGCGGTCGGTCTTCCACGGTCGACGCTCCCCGGTGCAAACACGCTTGGAGCGCGCGGCCGGGTCGCACGACCTCAGTTCGTCACAAGGCCAGCCCCTTTGGCGCAAGACTCCATCGCAGCCTGTAACTTAACAAAGCCGGTTTGGTTCAAACAAGCTTGCCTGATCTTGCAGATGTCTGGGACTGCGCGTCGCCCAAAGGTCGCGATCAGCCCGACGAAGCTGTTTCTTCATCGAAAAGTTGCCCAACCACGACCGTGTGGTTCTTGACCTCCGGCCGCCCCATTCCCAAATTTCTGACGCGCCGGACGCTCGATTGAGGTCCGGCTCCGAGGGGCGTCCGGCGCTCCGGGCGCACCTCATTCAACCATGTTGCTTTGAGAAAGGACATGACGATGAACGTGCGTGATCTGATCCCCTGGGGTCGGGAAACCGATCAGACCCCGACCCCCTATCGGAGCGGGACTCCGAGCCCGTTCCTGTCGCTCCATCGCGACATGAACCGCCTGTTCGATGAGGCCTTCCGCGACTTCGGCGCGCCCGGTCTTTTCGGCCGCACCCCGGCGTGGCCAAGCGTCGAGGTGACCGAGACCGAGAAGGACGTGCGTATCGCCGCAGAACTCCCCGGCCTGGAGGAGAAGGACGTCGAGGTCCTCATCGAGGACGGCGTCCTGACGCTCCGCGGCGAAAAGCGCTCACACACCGAAGACGCGGCGCGGCAGTTCAGCGAGCGGATCTATGGCCGCTTCGAGCGCCGCATCGGGCTCGGCTTCGACGTCGAGGAGGAAAAGGTCGCTGCCGACTTCAAGAACGGCGTGCTGACCATCACCCTGCCGAAGTCCGAAAAGGCCCAGTCCAAAGCCAAGCGCATCGCCATCAACGGCGGCGCCCAGGCGCAGTAAGCCTGACGAGGCCAGGGGCAGACCCAGCCGGGTCGTCGCCCCCGGCCTTTCCTTTGCCGTACGCGGGAGGGACAGGTCATGAGCTATGTCTGGAAAGAAATAGAACCCGCGCAGCCCCTGTCCGAGACAAGTCGCACCGACCTCGGCCGCCGCGCGCCGCGTGCGCACAACCCGGACTCGGTGTTTCCTCCCGATGCCGTCGCTCGGATCTTTCGCCCCTCGCGCTCGGTCATGACCTCGGGCAAGGCGCGCACGAAGCATTGGATTCTCCGCTTCGAACGGCAAACCCCACCCTTCATCGAGCCTTTGATGGGTTGGACGGGTGGTGACGATCCGCTGACGCAGGTCGAACTCCGGTTTCCGACCCTCGAATCCGCGGTCGCCTACGCCCGACGCCAGGGTCTAACCTATGTCGTGAACTAAGCAGATCCGAAGGCGCCGGAGCAGCGGCGACCGGCAATTCTGCGCGCGCCCACCGCCATTCTGGTGCGCTGAATCCTCCTTGGGCTTGTGGAGGCGGACGGCTCGATCCCCCTCCGATCACAGTCGATTTGCGCTCATACCTAGGGGTCTGACGATACGGCTCATCTGATCAATTGGGCCAAACATCAGCAACGGATCAGGCGACCGAATCAGGTTGGCCGCTCCGCCCGGAAAAGTTGCCCCGAAACGGAAAAACACTGGCGGCTCCGACACAAGGACGACTATTATAGATGGGGTATTCGGAGCGTTTAGCGGTCGGCTTTAGTTGCTCCATAGTCCGCAAAGCGTATAGGCGAAGCGTTCAAGCGGCTTCACCAAATAACGTCTCTATCAGCGGACATTCTGGCAGCGTGCCGTCGGCGCATTGTGCGACCACGTCCTTCAATACCCGCTCCATCCGTTTCAGATCGGCGATCTTCGCTCGCACGTCGTCGAGATGGGCAGCAGCGACGGCGCGCGCCTCCGCGCAAGGTTGATCGCGTTCATCGACGAGCCGCAGCAGCTCGCGGATTTCATCCAGCGAGAAGCCGAGTTCGCGCGCCCGCAGGACGAAGCGAAGCCGCCGCTCGTGCGTCGTGTCATAGCTGCGGTAGCCCGCCGTCGTGCGCGGCGGCTCAGGCAGCAGCCCGACCTTCTCGTAGTAGCGGACCGTCTCCAGATTGCTGCCCGTCCGCCGGGCGAGTTCGGCTCGCTGCAGGCCCTTCACTACAGCGTGATCGCGCATCGCAAATACCCCTTGACCCTGTAGTGACTACAGACCGCATCCTACGCCGCAATGAGGATTTCGGCAAGGAATGAGAGGTCGGACATGGTTACACCGCGATCCGGAACGGCAGATATGGCACCCGTCACGACAGTTCTTGCATCGTCGGAGCGGACCGAGGCTGGACGGCAGCGTCTGGTTGCTCTGGGCGGCATTCTCGGCGCGATCGCCGCGTCGTCCTGCTGCGTAATTCCGCTCATCCTGTTTAGCCTCGGCATCGGCGGCGCCTGGATCGGCAACCTTACGGCGCTCGCGCCGTACAAGCCGCTCTTCGTCGCTGGAACGGCGGGACTCCTCGGATACGGTTTCTACCTCGTATACTGGAAGCCGCGGCGCGCCTGCGCCGCTGGCGCCGCGTGCGCGCGCCCCATCCCCAGCCGTCTCGTCCAGCTCGCGCTCTGGATCGCGACTGTGCTCGTGATCGCCGCCTTTGCCTTTGACTATGTCGCCCCGCTGCTGCTGCTCGCCTGACACCAAGAGGAGACCATCCCATGAAGAAGAGCTTGAGCGTCCTTGCCCTAATCGCCTCGGTGATGACGGCATCGACCGCGTTCGCCGCCGAACGCACCGTTACGTTTGCCGTCGACAACATGACCTGCGCCTCGTGCCCTTACATCGTGAAGACCTCGATGACGGCAGTCCCGGGCGTCGCGAATGTGACCGTCTCCTTCGAGGCAAAGACAGCGACCGTGACCTTCGACGACGCAAAGACGAACGCCGACATCATCGCCGTCGCCAGCATGAACGCGGGCTATCCAGCCCATCTGAGGCAGCGGGGCAGCTAAGATGAGTGACCGCACCGCAATCCGCGTAGGCATGGCCGGTGCCGTCCTGGTCGCGATCTGCTGCGCCGCGCCGCTCATTGCCGTCGGCCTGTCCTTTGCGGGCCTTGGCGCGTGGCTAGCCGGTAAGGGCCTTGTAGTGCTTCCGCTGATGGCTGCGAGCTTCGGCCTCATCGCTTGGATATTCCATCGTCGCCACGCAAAGGCCGCCCGTTGCGAGACGACGATTCACAAGGAAGGCGTGAAGCCGTGAACGATTGTTGTGCCTCCTCCTCGTCCCGAAACGAAGCTGTCATCCCTACGCCCGACACTCTGCCCAGCTATGCGGTGCGGCCGGGCGTCACGTTCCCGGATTGGTCGACGGTCACGTCGCCCGCAGTGAGGGACGCTTTGCTGGCCATGGTCGGGTCTGGCCACGTGCTCAATCGCTGGAGCGGCTACGATCCCGCCACGGATCGCGTGCGCGTTGCGCTGCTTCAGCTCTACGTCGAACACGGGCGAGCGCTGACCGTAGCCGCGATTGCGAACCTTGCAGGTCTCGGTGAGGCCGCCGTCCCGCCGTTGCTCGACGAGCTCCGCCGGCGCGACCTGGTCGTTCTCGACGGCGAACGAATCGTCGGCGCCTATCCGTTCACCGACCAAGACAGGGGCCATGAGGTCACGCTGGACGGGCGCGCGCTCAACGCTATGTGCGCGGTCGACGCGCTTGGGATCGGCGCCATGACCGATCGCGACATCTCGATCGCCTCGAGTTGCCGCCATTGCGGCGCGCCAATCCGGATCACCACACGGGACCGAGGGCGGGTGCTGGCCGATGTCGAGCCGCAGACGGCCGTCATGTGGCAAAGCGTTCGCTATGAAGACGCATGCGCCGCGAACTCGCTGTGCGCGACGACCACCTTTTTCTGCTCGGATGAGCATCTCTCCGCCTGGCGCCGCGAGCGTTCCGCCGACGAGCCAGGTTTTCGGCTGTCGATCGATGAAGGCCTGGAGGCCGGCCGCGCTCTGTTCGGGCCGAGCCTCGCCGGGCTCGGTGTGACACAACAACCGCCTGCCGATCCGGAATCGAACAGCCCATCAGTCGCGAACCGCCCCTTCCGCACAAACGGTCGCAATGGAGGCGCTTACGATCTCGTCGTGATCGGCGCCGGCTCTGCCGGCTTCTCGGCCTCGATCACGGCCGCCGATCAGGGCGCGCAAGTGGCGCTCATCGGCAGCGGCGCCATCGGCGGCACCTGCGTCAATATCGGCTGCGTGCCGTCAAAGACCCTGATCCGCGCCGCCGAGACGCTTCACAACGCTCGCGTGGCGGCACGTTTTGCCGGCATCACGGCGGCGGCCGAACTGATCGACTGGCGCGGAACCGTTCGTCAGAAAGACGCCCTCGTTTCCGAACTGCGCCAAGCCAAGTACGCCGATCTGCTCCCCGCGTATAACGGCATCGCCTATCGCGACGGGCCAGCTCGCCTCCTCGACGGCGGTGTCGAAGTTGACGGCGCGCGCATTGCCGCTGGCAAGATCATCATCGCGACCGGCGCGCGGCCGGCAGTGCCTGCCATTCCTGGCCTCGTGACCGTGCCGTATCTCACCAGCACAACGGCGCTCGAGCTCGAGGAGCTGCCGAGCTCGCTTCTCGTGATCGGCGGCGGCTACATCGGCGCGGAGCTCGCGCAGATGTTCGCTCGTGCAGGCGTTAAGGTGACTCTCGTCTGCCGGTCTCGTCTGCTCCCAGAGGCCGAGCCCGAGATCAGCGCGGCGCTCACGGGGTATTTCGAGGACGAAGGCATCACCGTTGTCTCCGGCATCGCTTACCGCGCGATCCGTAAAATTGATGGCGGTGTGTCACTGACGGTCACGCGCGACGGCCAGGATATTGCGATCGACGCCGATCAGGTGCTGATCACCACGGGGCGCACGCCCAACATCGAAGGCCTTGGGCTGGCCGAGCACGGGATCACTGTCTCGACGAAGGGCGGCATCGTAGTCGACGACCGGATGCGCACGACCAAGACTGGCGTCTATGCCGCCGGCGACGTCACCGGCCGCGACCAGTTCGTCTACATGGCTGCCTACGGCGCCAAGCTCGCCGCCAGGAACGCCTTCAATGGCGACAGCCTGCGCTACGACAACAGCGCCATGCCCGCCATCGTGTTCACCGATCCCCAGGTGGCGAGCGTCGGGCTGACCGAGGCCACCGCGCGCGCGGCCGGTCATACCGTTCGTGTCTCGACGATCGGCCTTGACCAGGTGCCACGCGCGCTTGCCGCTCGTGACACCCGCGGGCTGATCAAGCTCGTGGCCGACGCCGGCAGCGGCCGTCTACTCGGCGCCCATATCCTTGCGCCGGAAGGCGCCGACAGCATCCAGACCGCGGCGATCGCAATCCGACAGGGCCTCACGGTCGATGACCTCGTGGATACCATTTTTCCGTATCTCACCACTGTCGAGGGTCTGAAGCTCGCGGCGCTGTCGTTCGGCAAGGATGTCGCCAAGTTATCGTGCTGCGCCGGCTGAGCACGGCCTGCTTGCGACTGTCGTCGTGAAGGACGACTAGAAAGGTCGTAGTTGCCAAAAGCCGCGTCGGAAGCGCTAAAGAAATCACCGGACATTCAACTGAGGACTCCGGTGATGACAGCAAAGCACTACGTTGGACTTGATGTATCCGCCCGTTCCGTGAACTTGTGCGTGGTCGACGACGAGGGTCGCGTGGCGCACGAGCGCAAGCTGAACGTCGACCCTGACGCCATCTCAGCGCATCTTCTTGGTCTCGATCTGCATCTCGCCCGCATCGGCCTCGAGGCCGGAATGCTCTCGCAGCATCTGTTTGCGGGATTGGCGGCAGCGGGACTTCCCGTTGTTTGCGTCGAGACCCGTCATATGAAGGCGGCGCTCTCCGCACAGCTCAATAAGACCGATCGTCACGACGCCCGCGGCATCGCCCAAATGATGCGCGTCGGTCTATTCAAGCCGGTGCACGTCAAGACGCCGACCAGCCAGCGGCTACGCACAATCCTGACGGCGCGCCAGTTGCTGAGAAACAAGCTCCAGGATGTCGAGAACGAGATCCGGGGTCTCATCCGCAACTTCGGCTACCATCTCGGCAAGGTCACAGCACGCGAGTTCGAATCGCGAGTCCGCGAATTGCTCAGCGAGAGCGATCTGCATGTCATCGCCGATCCGTTGCTCAATGCACGTCGGGTTCTTCGCGAGGAGTTCGGCCGCTTGGATAATCTGTTGGTCCGGCTTGCACGTGATGATGCACTCTCGCGCCGTCTCATGACCGTTCCCGGCGTCGGCCCGGTGGTCGCACTGACCTTCCGCGCCACTGTCGACGTGCCAGCACGATTCACTCGATCGCGAGACGTGGGCGCGCATTTCGGCCTAACGCCACGAAAGTACCAATCGGGTGAAGTTGACCGCACCGGTCGCATCTCCAAGTGGGGCGATGCCATGATGCGAAGCGCGCTCTACGAGGCAGCACAGGTTCTCCTCACGCGCGTCAAACGCTGGTCTGCGCTCAAGGCGTGGGCCGCTCACGTCTCGCGGCGCCGCGGGCACAAGAAAGCAATCGTCGCCCTCGCGCGCCGCATTGGTGTCGTCCTACATCGCATGTGGGTCGATGGTACGGAGTTCGACTGGGGCACGCCGCCTGCGGCGGCTACGGCCTGAACGATCTCGCGCCGGGCGCAGGCCGGGTGCGAAGGGCTCCCCGCGAGGGGACGAGGGACGGCGAGTTCGCAAATACGACTTGGCCGCGTCGGTCCTACCAACGCGATGCCGCATTTTAGATTGTTCCGCCGCTCCTCTGACCCCATCCTGTGGCGGCTTTGTGCCGACCACGAAGAGAAGCATGATCCTCACGGGTATGCCTATCAGCCTTCGCCGTCCGGTTGGACGAGCTCGATATGGCTGACGCCCAGGGCTTGGGCCAGCTCGAAAAGGGTGATCACGGTCGGATTGCGCCGCCCGCGCTCCAGACTGCTGAGGTATTGTTGACTGAACCCAGAACGCGCTTCGACCTCCTCCTGGGTCAGGCCCTTCTCCCGACGCAGACGGGCGAAGTTCCGGCCGACCAATTTGCGCATATCCATGCGCAGGAGGATCGTGATTTACATACTTTGAGTTTATCAACTATAGTATGTAAATGACGATTGGATATGGGATTGGACCGTGTTAGCGGCCTGATCCGAATAGAGAAGTCGTAGTTCTGGCGTGCACGTTCGTGTCGGTGGGAGGTGATCATGCATGATCACCGCCCGACAGTCGCGGGCCGCACGCGCGCTGCTCGGTTGGAACCAGGAGACGCTCGCTGACAAGGCCCAGGTTTCTTTGACCGCGCTCAAACGCCTCGAATCCGTCAACGGTCTCGAGGTGTTTGAAAGCACGCGCGATCAGGTCCGTCGGGCCCTGGAACGAAGCGGCATCGTCCTCCTCACCTCCGACCAGGGTGAAGGAGTCATGCTTGTCCGTGCGAAGATCGGCTCAGCAACTTGAGGTGCGCCGGACCTGCGGTGATGCCGCGCGTTCATCGGGTGATGCCCCCCATCGCCCCTCGCATGTCGCAGAATTGTGGATATGGTTAACCGCTGATTCAGCGGCGCTCATCACGGCGGGGGGAACGCATGACCCAGCAAGAGTTTCTTGACCAGCCGCCGGAGAGCCCGGCGCTGACACCCTACGACCGTACGCACGTGAAGCTCTATTTGCGCCTGCTCGACGCCGACACCGATGGGGCCGATTGGCGGGAGGCGGTCGCATTGCTGTTCGGCATCGATCCGGACCGCGAGCCCGAACGAGCCCAACGCGTTCACCACAGCCACCTGGCGCGCGCGCGCTGGATGACCGAGCACGGCTATCGCCAGCTCGTCCGTGAAGGCCACCACTGAGCGCGATGCCGCCGCGGCATCACCCATTGCCGACGCGCTGACTTCCCGCGCCTCGCTCAACCGTGGATCGTCTCTTCCCCGTCCCGCACGCGTGCGACCAGGAGGATACCGATGACGCCCGACACGTCCGGGTGGCGCACTTCACCCGGCTACGATTTCCTCGACCAACTCATTGCCCCGGACCTCGCCTGGGAATGTCTGCGCCGCAACCGCGATTATCAACGCGATTACGCTGACACCGAGCGGCCCGCCCCCGACCTGCAGATCATCACCGAGGGAGTGCGCCTGCGATGGGGGTTGCGATTTCCCCGTCCCACCGATCCTCAATGCCACAGAGACGACGGTGTTCTGGGCGCCGGAGATTGATCCAGGCAGCGTCATTGTCACAACGGTTCCACCGATCCCGGGTTTGGATGGAGGATCGCTTTCTGGCCGCGAGCTAGGCGACTTCCATGCAGGCGTCGACGGGCTCAGCTTGGTTTACGGACGCGGACCGAAAGCCGTCCGCCTCCTTCTTGTCGACGCTGCCCTTCCCACCCAGCCCCTCGCGGCGCTCGTCCCCCTCGGCGCGGACGGCCTCGACCGGATCGAAGCTGTGACGCGACTCTGGCGCGCCCTCAACAAACGGTCCGTGCCGCCGGACGGCCGCCTCACCGCCCAGCAGCGACGCCGGCTGCGTTATATGCTGCAAGCGGTTGACGGGCACATGAACGGCGCAAGTTATCGCGAGATCGCCGCCGCGATCTACGGTGCGTCGCGGGTCGGCGCGGCCGCATGGAAGACCTCCGCCCTCCGAGATAGCACCATCGACCTCGTCAAGGACGGCGCCGCGCTGATCGCCGGCGGCTATCGCAAGCTGCTGCGCAGCCGACGCCGTACCTGAGGCTGCGCACCAAAAGGGGTGCGATTTAAGCCCACCCATCTTCGCCATCCCCCCGCGCGACAACTCTTCGCCACCGTGGCCTTCGCTCGCCGCTGCTCGCCAGCGGCCTCAACGAACGACCCGGAGGCTCGATCATGTCCGCCAACGCAGCCGGCTTGCCGCCGCGCTATCTCCGCACACCCGAAGCCGCGCGATTTCTCGGTCTGTCCGGCCGCACCCTGGAAAAGCACCGGACCTACGGCACCGGCCCCGCCTACCGCAAGCTCGGCGGCCGTGTCGTTTACGCGGTCGACGACCTGCAGGCCTGGGCCGATCGCGGCGCCGTCACCTCCACGTCCGACCCGCGCGGGAGCGTCCTCCCCGCCAAGCGCCATGAACCCGCGGCGTTGGTCCGCGCCAGTCGTCAGGCCCGCTGAAACATCCCCGGATGTCGCCGCCTCGTCCACGCCACGAACGCGAGCAGCTCGATCTCTTCCGGGCGCTGCCCGGCGACCTCGCACCCAGGGATACCCAAGACCTCATGGCCTATCCGTTCTTCTCGCTCGCCAAGTCGAAGCGCCTGGCGCCGATCAACTTCAAGGCGGGCCCCGTTGTCATCCGGGTCGAAGCCGTGCCGGAGCACGGCATGGCAACCATCTGGGACGCCGACGTGCTGATCTGGGCCGCGAGCCAGATCGTCGAGGCGCGCGACACCGGCTTGCGGCCGTCACGGCTGATGGGCACGACGCCCTACGGGATCTTGAACTTCATCGGTCGCGGCGTGTCTCTGCGCGACTATGACCGGCTGAAGGCGGCCCTCGACCGGCTGCAGTCGACCACGATCGCAACTTCGATCCGCCAGCCCAGCGAGCGGCGGATGCACCGCTTCTCCTGGATCAACGAGTGGAAGGAGAAGGCCGACGCGCGCGGGCGGCCCCTCGGCCTCGAACTGATCGTGCCCGACTGGTTCTACGCCGCGGTGCTCGACGACGCGCTCGTGCTGACCATCGACCGCGCCTATTTCGGCCTCACCGGAGGCCTTGAGCGCTGGCTCTACAGGCTCGTCCGCAAGCATGGCGGCCGCCAGGAACACGGCTGGAGCTTCGACTTCGCGCACCTCCACGCCAAGTCGGGCAGCCTCTCGCCGCTCAAGCACTTCGCCTACGACCTGCGCGACATCGTCCGCCGTCAGCCGCTGCCCGGCTATCGCCTACGCATCGAGCCGTGCGCCGACGGCCCCGAAATCCTGTCCTTCGTCGCAACCGATCCCGACGCGCTCGGGATGCCGCGGCGCCACCGTCGGCCGACAACGCGCCTTGGGGATAAGCTGTGAATCGTCTCGTGCTATTGGGGACCGCCCCTATCGTGCCATCGGGGACCCGATCCTCGTGCTATCGGGGACCGGAATCGTCGATTCCAGTCTTCGGTTCAGTAGCTTGCGGCCCCCGTAACTTATCTAACCTAGATTCCTTCGGAATCTTTCTAACGCGACCGCGGTTTTGCACGCCTGCGGATAACCGGCAGGCCCTGCTCCGGGGCGCGTCATGATCGTCGCGCTCCTCAATCAGAAGGGCGGCGTGGGCAAGACAACGCTCGCTCTGCATCTCGCCGGCGAGTGGGCGCGCCAGGGTCGGCGCGTCACCCTGATTGACGCTGACCCGCAAGGCTCCGCGCTCGATTGGTCGCAGCAGCGCGCCCGTGAGCGCTTGCCGCGCCTGTTCGGCGTCGTCGGCCTGGCGCGAGACACGCTCCACCGTGAAGCGCCCGAGCTGGCGCAGGACGCCGATCACATCGTCATCGACGGCCCGCCGCGCGTCGCCGGGCTGATGCGATCGGCCTTGCTCGCCGCCGATCTGATCCTGATCCCGGTGCAACCATCGCCGTTCGACGGCTGGGCGTCCGCCGAGATGCTGTCGCTGCTCGGCGAGGCGCGCATCTACCGCCCGCAGCTCGCCGCACGCTTCGTGCTCAACCGCTGCGCCGCGCGCACCGTCATCGCCCGCGACACCGCCGAGACGCTCGCCGACCACGATCCGCCGCTGCTGGCTTCCACCATCGGCCAGCGCGTCGCCTTCGCCGACACCGCTCAATCCGGACGGCTCGTCTCGGAGGTCGACGGGCAAAGCCGAGCGGCGCGCGAGATCACCGCCCTCTGCGCCGAAATCGGGAGGATCACATGGTGACCGAGCGGTCGTCGAAGCGTGCCTTCGCCAAGCGTCCCGCTGATCCGGACAGCTGGATCAAGGCCTGCGACCCGCAACGGCCGCGAAGCGGCGATGCCGCCGCCTTCACGGCCCGGCTAACCATCGACGTCACGCCGGAGCTGCGCGGACGGATCAAGATCGCCGCGTTCCAGCGTGCGCAAACCGTCGCCGACATGCTGCGCGCGCTGCTCGCGCGTGAGTATCCCGAGAACCAAGGAGGTGATCAATGATCGCCCCCGACGCCAGCCCCGCGAGGCGCGACAAGAGCTCCGCCGACGCCGCATCCGACCCGCTCACCCACGTCGAGCTGACCTGGCTCGAGAAGCGGCAGGAGGACTGGATCCGGTTCGGCCGGCAGGCGCGTGAACAGATTCTCGATCGCCGCCGACGGGTCGTCAGCTTCCCACCCGGAAGCACGTTTGCCTTGGTCCGGTGGGCGGCCAACGACTTCGGCACGATCCTCTCCAACATCGCCATTGGGCGCGCGGTGGAGCACGCCGAGGCCTTTCAGACGCTGCCATCGGTGCGTCCTGGCGCGGACATCCTGCTGACGGTGGATGGATGGCCAAAGGTCGAGCGCGTGCTGCAGACCATCGACGCCGTCGAGCACCGCGGCCTCGATCCCGCCGACGCCGCGCCGGATTACTGGCGACATGTCCACAACCGGCTGGCCGCCGGTTTGGAGCCGCGGACCTATACGTCCGCGCGCCACCTGGCGTTCCGCCTGCGCCGGAGCGTCGCACCATGACCCGTCTCGGCTATGTCATGACAACGGGTCTGACCGTTATGTTGATCGGCGGGCTGTCGGTGCTGCCGATCACGCCGAGGCTGATCTGGAATGCCTCCGGCAGCACGCCGATCGGGCTCTATGCGATCGAGCGCTCGCCCCGTCTTGAGGTCACGGACCTCGTGGCCGTGGACGCCCCGGAACCGCTCGCGTCCTTCCTCGCCGGGCGTGGCTATCTGCCCCGCGGCGTGCCACTCCTGAAGCGCGTCGCCGGCCTTCCCGGACAACGGGTTTGCCGCGCCGGCGCGCAGGTCAGCGTCGACGGCGTGCCGATGGGAGACGCGCTGGCGCGCGACCGGCTCGGTCGCGAACTGCCGATCTGGCAGGGCTGCCGCCGTATCGCGGCGGGCGAAATCTTCCTCATGAACTGGTCCGTCGAGGACAGCCTCGACGGCCGCTACTTCGGTCCGCTTCCCACGGGCACGATCATCGGCCGCGCGATGCCGGTGTGGACCGACGAAGACGGCAGCGGCCGTTTCGAATGGCGCGCGCCAACACGATGACCGCGCGCCGATCCTCTCCCCCACCACCAGCAGAAGGAGCCTTTCCATGGCGCTGATCGGTCAATTCACCCGCACCAAGTCCGGCTATTCCGGCCACATCCGAACGCTCACGCTGGATGCTGCACTCGTCCTCCTCCCGGCCGATCCGTCCGACGCCGAGAATGCGCCGGACTTCCGCATCCATCTCGGCGATGAGGACGGCCCGGAGGTCGGCGCTGCGTGGAAACGCACCGGCGAGAAGGCCGGCGACTACGTCTCGCTGCTGCTCGACGATCCCACGCTCGCCCGTCCGATGCGCGCCAACCTGTTCCAGTCGGGCGACGACATATCGGCTTGGGGCCTGAACTGGAGCCGTCCGCCCAAGCGCAACGAGCAGGACTGAGCCGATGTGGAGGTTTCGCCGCTCGCTTGAGCCATCCACCGACACCGGGCGGTTACACGCCGCCCGGCGTCTCTCACCGCTTCTCCTTTCCGGTCTGCTAATCCAGCTCGGCCCGCCCGCAGCCGCACTCGGCCAGACGCCGCAGATCGTCCGCTCGGTTCCAGCCGATCCGTTCGCCGCCTTCGTCACCGAAGCGGCGCAGCGCTTCGGCGTTCCGGAGAGCTGGCTCCGCGCCGTCATGCGTGTCGAAAGCGCCGGCGAGGTGCGCGCGATCTCTCCTGCGGGCGCGATGGGATTGATGCAGATCATGCCCGCGACATGGGCCGATTTGCGCACCCGTCACGGGCTCGGGAACGACCCCTATGATCCCCGCGAGAACATCCTGGCGGGGGCCGCCTATCTGCGCGAGATGCACGACCGCTACGGCTCGCCCGGCTTCCTCGCGGCCTACAATGCGGGTCCCGGCCGCTACGACGAATACCTGGCGAGCGGCCGAGCCTTGCCGGCTGAAACGCGGGCCTATGTGGCGGCGCTCGCGCCCGTCATTGGCGGCGGAGAGATCGCCGGCCCCGCCATAGTGGCGGCCGCCGATCCACTCGCATGGACGCGGGCGCCGCTGTTCATCGCGCACAGCGGCAGCACGACAGCTGCCGATCCGGCGCAAACTGAACGCCGTTCGGGCGAGGCTCCGCTGCCCGCTCCAGTGCAGGAAACGCTAGCGATGGCGCCGCAGTCCACCGGCCTGTTCGTCGCACGACCCGATAGTCGAGGCCCGCGATGACCGCACCAAGCCGATATCGCAGTCTAGCGTGCCCCGGCGTCTTCTGGCGACCTTCGGGAGGAGAAGCAGGCAACACAACCGCACGATGGCAGGATAAAGGGGCGCGATGTGCGCTTCGGGTCGGTCGTGCTTTTTCAGGGACTTATGCGGCAAATTCGCGATGTGCGCATGAGAGGCGCAGCCTGCGACTTCGGTATTTTCCTCGGCAGATCAGCGCGATCGCGCGATGTGCGAACTGGGCACAATGAGCGGCGAGGACGAGTTCCGCATCCGGCCGGGCCGCATCCGCTCGACCAGCGCGCACCGGGCGCGACCCTTCATCGCCCAGGCGCTGGCCGCCGCCCAGCGCGCAGGCGGATCGGTCTCACGCAAGGGCGCGATCGGACCCGGCCATCGCTCGCGCTTCGGCCGCGGCCAGCGCGCCTCGGTCCAGGCCAATCGCTTCATCACCGCCCGGTCGCGCGGCGCCGTGATCAAGGCGCGCGTCGTGCGCCACACGGGACGAGGCGCGCCGCTCGCCACCCACTTGAGCTATCTGCGCCGCGAAGGCGTCACCCGGGATGGAGAGAAGGCCCGGCTGTTCGGCCCCGAAATCGACGACGCCGATCCCAAGGCCTTCTCGGCACGGTGCGAGGAGGACCGCCATCATTTCCGCTTCATCGTCTCGCCCGACGACGCCGTCGAGATGTCCGACCTCAAAGGCTTTACTCGCGAGCTCGTCGGCCAGATGGAGAAGGATCTCGGGACCGGGCTCGACTGGGTCGGCGTCGCGCACTGGAATACCGAACATCCGCACGTCCACCTGATCCTCCGCGGCGTGCGCGACGACGGCGAAAATCTTGTCATCGCGCGGGACTACATCAAGGAAGGCATGCGCGATCGCGCGCGCGACCTGATCACCCAGGAGCTCGGCGTCCGGACCGATCAGGAGATCCGCCGCACGCTCGAACGCCAGATCGAAGCAGAGCGCTGGACCAATCTCGATCGCCAGCTCGCCCGCGACACCTACCGGACCGGCGTCATCGACCTCGCACCGCATCCAGACCGCCAGCCCGATGAATTCCATGCCCTCAAGGTCGGACGGCTGCGCAAGCTGGAGTCACTGGGACTCGCCGACCAGATCGGCCCCGGCCAGTGGTCGGTATCAGAGAAGGCCGAGGCGACGCTGCGCGAGCTCGGCGAGCGCGGCGACATCATCAAGCGCATCCATCGTGGGCTTTCGGAGCGCGGCATCGAGCGCGGCACGGCGAGCTACGTGTTGGCCGGCGAGAGCCTCGACGATCCCGTCGTCGGCCGGCTGGTCGCCCGCGGCCTCGACGACGAGCTGAAGGGCACAGCCTTCGCCGTGATCGACGGCGTCGATGGCCGCACGCACCACGTCAGACTCGCCGACCTCGACGCCGCCGGCGACAGTGCGCCGGGCTCGATCGTCGAACTCCGCAAATTCGACGACGCGCGGGGTCAGCGACGGGTCGCGTTGGCGGTCCGCTCGGACCTGGCGATCGAACAACAGATTACCGCGAGCGGCGCCACCTGGCTGGACCGGCAGGCGATCGCGCGCGAGCCGGTCGCGCTCGGCGGTGCCGGTTTCGGCGCGGAGGTTCGCCACGCGATGGACGCACGCGCCGAACATTTGATCGGGCAAGGTCTTGCCGAACGCCAGGCTCGCGGCGTCAGCTTCCGACCCGGGCTGATCGAGACGCTCCGCCAGCGTGAGTTGAACGCCCTCGCGAAACAGTTGACGACCGAAATCGGCCGGCCGCTGACCCGCGCCGCGGCCGGCGAGTATGTCGCCGGCAGCTACCGACAGCGCTTCACGCTCGCCTCGGGCCGGTTCGCGATGATCGACGACGGGCTCGGCTTCCAGCTCGTGCCTTGGTCCCCCTCGCTGGAAAGGCAGCTCGGTCAGCATGTTTCCGGCGTCTCGCGCGGCGACGGCGGCGTCGACTGGAGCTTCGGCCGCAAGCGGGGCCTCGGCCTATAGTTGGAGTTGCGTTTTGGAATAGTTTACAGGAAGCCGAGACCCCATCGTTGGACAGGGGGCCAACGTGGCCTGGCCGACGAGCGTGCCCGCCACCTGGATGGCGTCGCTACAGGCTGGCACACTGCCAGCGTTCGACCGCGGTGATGACGTTTCCGCCAAACGTAGGCTTCCGCGTTGACCTTAAAGGCTGAGCTAGACATCGTATTTCGCACCCAAAGGAAGAGTGACATGCCCGTTCCAGAAGGTTTCGCGGTGGTGACGCCGTACATTTTTGTAGATGGAGGCGAGGATTATGTACGCTTCCTCGAGGCCGCATTCGGCGCGCGCGAAATCGGTAGAAGCATCGCTCCCGACGGCCGCATCGCCAATTGCCAGATGAGATTCGAGACCGCGACGATCATGATCAGCGAAGCGTCCGAGGATTTTCCAGCGAGCTCAGCTGCCTTTTACCTTTACGTCGACGATGCCGATGCAGCGATGGACAAAGCATTGGGAGCTGGCGCCGACAAGATCATGGATACGGCCGACATGCCTTATGGAGATCTGCAAGGGGGCATCAGAGATCCCGCAGGCAACATATGGTGGATCTCCCAGCGCCTGAGCAACGGGCCTTATTTCTAGCCTCCGGTTCAATCGGTTCTTGTCGCAAAGGCCGACATTCCGGACTCCACAGGGAGTCAGCTGCTGAGCGCGCCGTTCAAATGCTCACCTTGGGGTTCGCCCGCATAGTCAGTCAGCCGCCCGTCGCCGATATGGCAAAAGCTGCCTATCCGTAGCGTCGCCTTTGGCACGGGCTAGAAGTCCGGCCCCAGGCGATCATCGCGAACCGGCCGATGGCGAGAAATGCCTGCCCCAGCGCAATACGGGGTCAGGTGTCATGCGGGCGCCGGTCTCGGACAATGAAACTTTCTACGCCAAGACCTGTATTCGCGCGCCAAGGTTGCCGGCAATGCGATCCCCGAAAACGCGTCTTGCAATCTGGCCGGCCAAGCACTGACCTCGATGCAGTCACCGTCGAGGAAATCTGCTTGTCTGCCACGAAAATCCTATGGGGTCAGATCCTCACCGTCTTGCTGATCGTGGTCCTGACCACATGGGCGGCGACGCAATGGACGGCTTGGCGGCTCGGCTTCCAGCCGCAGCTCGGCTCACCCTGGTTCGAGCTGTTCGGCTGGCCCATCTACTACCCACCGGCCTTCTTCTGGTGGTGGTATTTCTACGATGCCTATGCGCCGCCGATCTTCGTCGAAGGCGCCTATATCGCCGCATCGGGTGGCTTCATTTCGATAGCGGTCGCGATCGGCATGTCGGTGTGGCGGGCACGCGAGGCCAAGAACGTCGAGACCTACGGCTCGGCGCGATGGGCACGCCCGGACGAGGTGAGGTCCGCCGGGTTACTCGGACCCGATGGCGTAGTGCTCGGCAAGCTCGACCGCGCCTATCTCCGTCATGATGGACCCGAGCATGTGCTCTGCTTTGCTCCGACCCGGTCCGGCAAAGGAGTCGGCCTCGTCGTTCCGTCGCTTCTGACCTGGCCGGGCTCCGCGATCGTCCACGACATCAAGGGTGAGAACTGGCAGCTCACTGCGGGCTTTCGCGCCCGGCACGGCCGGGTGCTGCTGTTCGATCCCACCAATGCGCAGTCGGCCGCTTACAATCCTCTGCTCGAGGTCCGCCGCGGCGAGTGGGAGGTACGCGACGTCCAGAACATCGCCGACATCCTGGTCGATCCGGAAGGGAGCCTGGAGAAACGGAACCATTGGGAGAAGACCAGCCACGCGCTCCTCGTCGGCGCCATCCTCCATGTCCTCTACGCCGAAGCCGACAAGACGCTGGCCGGTGTCGCCGCTTTCCTTTCCGACCCGAAGCGACCGATCGAATCGACACTGGCCGCCATGATGAAGACCGCGCATCTCGGCGAGGCCGGTCCCCACCCGGTCATCGCCAGCGCCGCGCGCGAGCTGCTCAACAAATCGGACAACGAACGGTCAGGCGTGCTCTCTACCGCGATGTCGTTCCTCGGCCTCTACCGCGATCCCGTCGTCGCCGCAGTCACGCGCCGTTGCGACTGGTGCATTACGGATATCATTGGGGGGAAACGACCCACCACGCTTTATCTGGTGGTGCCGCCCTCCGACATCGCGCGCACCAAGCCGCTGATCCGCCTGATCCTCAACCAGGTCGGCCGACGGCTGACCGAGGACCTGCAGGCCAAAGGCGGACGCCACCGGCTGCTCCTGATGCTCGATGAGTTTCCCGCGCTCGGACGCCTGGACTTCTTCGAAAGCGCCTTGGCTTTCATGGCCGGCTACGGCCTGAAGAGCTTCCTGATCGCGCAGTCGCTGAACCAGATCGAGAAGGCTTACGGGCCGAACAACTCGATCCTCGACAACTGCCATGTCCGGGTCAGCTTCGCGACAAACGACGAGCGTACCGCCAAGCGGGTTTCCGATGCGCTCGGAACCGCGACCGAGATGCGCGCGATGAAGAACTATGCCGGGCACCGCCTCTCGCCCTGGCTCGGCCACCTTATGGTCTCGCGCTCGGAGACGGCGCGGCCGCTGCTCACCCCCGGCGAGGTGATGCAGCTCCCACCGGCCGATGAGATCGTCATGGTGGCTGGGACGCCGCCGATCCGCGCAAAAAAGGCGCGCTATTTCGAGGACCGGCGCTTCCAGGAGCGCATCCTGCCACCGCCCTCTTTGGCGAAGTCGCCTGAGGCAAATCCCGACGATTGGAGCGCCTTGCCGTTGCCGCGGTCACCGCAAACCGAACCAGCCGTCGAGCAGGGCGGGACTGACGGTGAGGATCCGACGGGATCGGAGCGCCGCCACCAGCCCGAATTGAGCCACGCCCAAGCGGTCGAGAAGAAGGTCCCGATCGAGAACGAGTTTGCGGCAGATCTCGATGATGACGCCGAAGACGACAGCGCCCGGATCAGCCGGATGAACCGGCTCGTGCAGGGTGTGGCCCGGCAAGTGTCGCTTGATCCCAACGACGGCATGGAGCTGTGAGAGGCGGCGATGGCATCAAGCTCGAAAAAACAGCGCTTGTCCGTCTACCTCGACCGGGAGGTCATGAAGGCGCTGGCGGATTATGCCGCGCGCCGGGATCATTCGCGCTCTCTCGTCGCGGAGGCGGCCATCGCGTCCTTCCTGTCTCCCGACGCCGCCGAGCGGCAGGAGGCGGCCACGACGAAGCGGCTCGATCAACTCGATCGGCGCATGACGCGCATGGAACGCGACCTCGGTATCTCGGTCGAGACACTGGCGGTCTTCGTGCGCTTCTGGCTCACGACCAATCCACCCTTGCCTGAGCCGGCCCAAGCCGCCGCCCGCGCACAGGCCGGCGAGCGCTACGATGCGTTCGTCGCGGCCCTCGGCCGGCGACTCGCCAAGGGGCCGAAGCTGCGACAGGAAATCTCGGAGGACGTTCCTGCAGGCGGCAATTGATCGGTGCCGGGACCACCTCGGCTACGCGACCAGGTTTGCGACGCTCGGGCTCAGGGGGTGAGATTAATGGCCACGTCAAACGCGTCAGGGGGCATCACGCTCTTGAAGTAGAAATCCTCAGCTTCATGCCACTGCCGCTCCCAAGGTCCGATCGCTCCTTCCCGAGCGGCCAACCGCGCCAAGCGCACATCGTCCGGCGCCAAGAGCGCGACGCGCAGATCGAGCAGGTCGGCCAGTTCCGGACGCGCCGCATAGACCCCTTCCAGGATCACGATCGGCCTTGGGCCGATCCACGTCGGCTCATCGCGCAGCCGTCCATCGAAAGCGTCCCAGTCGAAGGCGCGCCAACATGCCTCCCGGCCGGCCGCAAGGCCTTGGAGCACCGATCGTTGTCTCGTCCAATCGATGCAGGCCGCTGCGCGCGCTACGGCGCTATCCGCCCGAAGCTCGATCCCGCCCGCATAAAAGTCGTCGCCCTCGATCACGCAGGCCTCGACCCGCTCGGCGAGCGTCCTCGCCAACGTCGATTTGCCGACACCACTTCTGCCATCAACCGCGACGATCAAGGGCAGCCCCTTACGCTGCGCCGCTTCGGTCATGATCCCGGCCAGCGTGACCTCATCGCTGGCACGCATCATTCGACCACTCCGTTCGCTGATTGCGTCGGGCTGTTCAGCGATCCTCCTTTCAAAGCACCTTCTCCACTTCATCGAGGAGCGCTCTCGTACCTGCTTCCCGGCCGGCGATGTCGCCGTCGAAGTAGGCGCCCTGTTCGGTCAGCTCCAAACGCGTACCGGCGCCATCGGAGTTGAAGCTGATGGTGACGAGCGAAGAGGACAGCGGCGTCCCCTCCAATGTCATGTGGTAGGCGTAGATGAGCGTGTTGCCCTCATCTACGTGCAGCCAGGTCGTGGCGTTCGTGAGGACGAAGTCCGCTCCCCGGGGGCTGAACCGGGTGAACTCAACGGCGCCTGCCACGGTCGGTTCGGCTGGCCGATACTCATGGATGGTCCAGCCGTCGGCGAAGACCAGCCACTTGCGCCGCGCGTCGGCCTGCGCGAACGCCGCGAAAACCTTGGCCGGCAGCGCAGAGTAATTCCGTTCGATGGTGAAGCTTCCGTGCTTGATCGGGTTGCCCGCCATCAGAGCCCTCCGGCCAAGGCTTCGAGCTGGTTGAGGCACGTGCCCCAGCCATCATGGAAGCCCATCTCCTCATGCTTCTGACGGTCTGCGTCTGACTTGTGGCGCACCAGTGCCCGATAGCGGGTGCCGCCTTCCACCGCCTCCATCGTGATGTCGGCGGTCATGAAGGTTTCGGAATTCGGACGGAACTCGGGCCCGACCGCATCGGTCCATACCATACGCTTCCGAGGCTCTGCCAGCAGCACGCAGCCTGGCGTTTCATCCATTTCGGCGCCGTCCGGCGACGCCATCACGACCGAGAAGATTCCCCCGGCGCGGGGGTCGATCGCGACGCGCGCTACCGTCCAAGGTTTCGGTGCGAACCATTGCTTGAGCAGGTCGGGCTCCGTCCACGCGCGCCAGAGCTGGGCGGGTGTGGCCCTGACCGTCCGCTCCAGCACGAGATCGAGTTTGGCATCATGCGTCACTATTTTCTCCTTCACCGGGTAGATTCGCTAGAAATGCATCGAGGCGGTCGAGACGCGCCTCCCAAAGTGACCGCTGCTGGCCCAGCCAGCCTTCGGCGGCTTTCGCCGTTTCAGCCTTGAGCCGACAGGTGCGGATGCGGCCGGCCTTGTCGGATTCAATCCATCCGCCCGCCTCCAGCACCTTCAGGTGCTTGAGGAAGCTCGGCAGCGCCATGTCATGCGGCGCGGCAAGCTCAGAGACAGGCGCGGGGCCGGCTGCCAGCCGGGCGATCACCGCACGGCGGGTGGGATCAGCGAGTCCGTGGAAAATCGAATCAAGGTTAGCCATATGGCTATCTATTGACTTGGCACAGTGCTCGTCAAGATACCTAGCCATATGGAAAGGTGTCTTCCATCCGGCGGAGCGAAGGTCATGATGAAACCAAACGACACGGACGACGTCGTCGCACCAAACCCGTCGAAGCCACCGAGCCTGTCCGGAGGAGAAAAGTGACTGAACGGCTGTCCCTACGTCTGAAGGCAATCCTCGAAGCCCTGCCTCTCTCGCCCTGTATACGCGTGCTCGAGGTGGGATGCGGTCCCGGAGCGCTGACGCGCGCCATGTCGTCGGCGATCGGCAGCGGGTATGTGCTCGGGATCGACCGGTCAGACCGGGCCATCGCGCAGGCGATCGCAGGCTCCAAGGAGCAGGTCGCTGCCGGCCGTCTGTCATTCCGAACGGTGGCGGCCGAGGATTTCGTGATGGGACCCGGCGAGGCGCCGTTCGATCTTGTCGTGGCGGTCCGCGTCGGCGCGCTCGACGGCCGTCATCCCGCGGCCGGCGCTCGCGCCTGGCCGCGAATTCGCGCGGCGCTTGCCCCAAGCGGACGGATCTTCGTCGATGGCGTTGAGATACCTGCGGAGACGCCAAGGTGAGGATCGTGCCCTTCACGATGGATCGTGCCGAAGACGCATTGCGCCTGATGAACCTGCTTCGGCTCACGCCGATCAGCCTGCCCGAGTTCCTGGACCGCGAGGCACGATGGCCGGCGGGCGATCTGCGTCTGCGCTGGCTTGGTTACGACAATGACCGGGCCGTTGCCCTCGGGCAGATCGCCAACTCGCCCTATGCGCTATCTGATCATCTTGCCGTGCAGGTCACTGTCGATCCCGATCATCGCGGCCGGGGGAGAGGCAGCACCATGCTCGGCCTTGTGGAGAGCGAAGCCATCGGGCGCGGTTTTCGGGGGCTTGTCGCCACGATACCTGAGGCAGCATCCGGTCCGCAGGCCTGGGCCGAGGCACGCGGGTTTCAGCGCCACGCGCTGCGTTGCGACAGTCTGCTCGACCTTCGGACCTTCGACGGTCAGTCGGCAGTGCGCGCGGGGGTGACGCTCTCGGACATGACCGGAGCCAGTGAGGCGCAGTGGAAGGCGGTGGCGATGCTGTTGCAGACCCTCATCGCCGATGCGCCCGACATGCGAGACCTCCCGTCATGGACGTTGGCGCGCTGTTTTTCGGTACTGCGCGAGACTCCGGCCTCGCGACCGGAATGGGTCGTTGTTGCCGGGTTTAACGGCAGACCCGTCGGCCTCACCATCGGCCACGCTTTGGGCCAGGAGATCTATTCCTACTTCACTGGCGTGTTGCCCGACTGGCGCGGCAGGCATGTCGGCCTCGCGCTCAAGCTGCGCCTGATCGCTGCGGCGCAAATGTCGGGCATCACGACGATGCGGACAACGAACCTCGACGCCAATACTGCGGCGCTTCGGCTCAACGCCTCGATTGGCTTCCGTCGCGTTCCCGGCAGCCTGGAGGTCCGCAAGGCTTTGTCTGCGGTCGATTTCGCTACCTCGGCGAATCCCCGGTAACATAGCTGGCTGCGAACTCCGCGCTGGCCGGGATCGGCTTGATGATGTCGATCAGCACCCCCGTTGGGGTCGCTAGTGATGAAGTGGCGCTGGCCGAAGTCCTCATCGCGCAAGGACAGGAGCATAGGGATCCCGTCGGCAACAACCTGGCCATGCACGGTGTCAACATCGTCGACTTCGAAATTGAGAAGGATGTCAGTCGCGCGTCCGCGGGCGACGTAAGGTCGCTTGGTACTGCGCGCGATCTATCCGATTCCGACGTATTCGCACCCAATGGCAGACGGTCTTTCTTACAAGCGATCCTGGCCATGCGAGTGCCCAGAAGCTCTCTGCGATATGATCGCGGAAGTGATTGAGTACGGGGTTCGAGAGCTACAGCACATTCGAGATATCTCTTTAGCGCCATTGGACGATCTCCAAAGTTGGGCACGCTGACCGGCGAAGGATCGCAAGCTATTCCGCAGGTCCGCCCTTTACCTGTATTTCTACGCTACGGTTCTACGAACGCATTCCCTTGTTGCCGCGCCCACATTTCTGCCTCTTCTACTCATCCCCGATCCAGGGCCGCTCGTCCGCGGTCCCTTCACGAACGGGGACGACATGGCGGCTTCTCACCAGCGATCCGAGGCGAGCTTACGCGGCGCGCGCATGTTGCGCACCGCGCTCGGCCCCGCCATCGCCGGATTCCTGGAAGACCCCACAGTCGTCGAGGTGATGCTCAACCCCGACGGGCGGCTCTGGATCGACCGCCTGTCCGAGGGGCTGTCTGATACGGGAGAGTGCCTGTCCGCCGCCGACGGCGAGCGTATCGTGCGCCTGGTGGCGCATCACGTCGGCGCCGAGGTTCATGCCGGCGCACCACGCGTCTCAGCCGAGCTGCCCGAAACCGGAGAGCGGTTCGAGGGGCTGTTGCCCCCCGTCGTGGCGGCGCCGGCCTTCGCGATCCGCAAGCCCGCCGTCGCGGTCTTTACGCTGCAGGACTACGTCGCGTCCGCGATCATGTCGGCGGATCAGGCCGACGTCCTTCGTCGCGCCGTGGCCGATCGGCGCAACATCCTCGTGGCCGGCGGCACCTCGACCGGCAAGACCACGCTCACCAACGCCTTGCTCGCCGAGATCTCAAAGACCGCCGACCGCGTCGTCCTGATCGAGGACACGCGCGAGCTGCAATGCGCGGCCCCAAACCTGGTCGCGATGCGCACCAAGGATGGCGTCGCCACCCTCTCTGAGCTGGTCCGCTCGTCGCTGCGCCTGCGACCAGACCGTATCCCCATCGGTGAGGTGCGCGGGTCCGAGGCGCTCGACCTCTTGAAGGCCTGGGGCACCGGCCACCCTGGCGGCGTCGGCACAATCCACGCCGGCACCGCGCTAGGCGCGCTACGCCGCCTCGAGCAGCTCATCCAGGAAGCCGTCGTCACCGTCCCGCGCGCCCTGATCGCCGAGACGATCGATCTGGTCGCGGTGCTGAGCGGCCGCGGGTCCAATCGCCGCCTGGCCGAACTCGCCCGGATCGAGGGCCTCCGTCCCGACGGCGACTACCACGTAACCCCCGCAACCCAGCCCCCCTCAGGAGATCCCGCATGATCCGCCGGTCCTTGGCCCTACGTCGCCGCCTCACAACGGCGGTCAGTCTCGCGCTTTTCAGCGTTGCGTTCGCGCCGGCCGCCCACGCCTCCGGCTCGTCCATGCCGTGGGAGCAACCGCTCAATCAGATCCTGCAGTCCATCGAAGGACCGGTCGCCAAGATCATCGCGGTGATCATCATCATCGTCACCGGCCTGACGCTCGCCTTCGGCGACACGAGCGGCGGCTTCCGCCGGCTGATCCAGATCGTCTTCGGCCTCTCGATCGCCTTCGCGGCATCGAGCTTCTTCCTGTCGTTTTTCTCCTTCGGCGGCGGGGCGCTCGTTTGATGACGGGCCTTGCCGACAGCGCCGGCGAAGTGCCTGGCTTCAGCGTGCCGGTGCACCGCGCCTTGACGGAGCACATCCTGCTTGGCGGCGCGCCGCGCTCGATCGCCATCCTCAATGGCACGCTGGCGGCGGCGCTTGGCCTCGGATTGCGCCTCTGGCTGGTGGGCTTGGGACTCTGGGCGGTCGGGCACCTTGCCGCCGTCTGGGCGGCCAAGCGCGATCCGCAGTTCGTCGATGTGGTGCGCCGCCACCTGCGTATCCCCGGCTTCCTGAACGTCTGAGGCCGACCGCATGATGAACCTTGCCGAGTATCGCCGGACCTCGACCCGCCTCGCCGACTTCCTACCTTGGGCGGCGCTGGTTGGCGAAGGCGTTGTCCTCAACAAGGACGGCAGCTTCCAGCGCACAGCACGCTTCCGCGGGCCCGATCTCGATTCCGCGGTGCCGGCTGAGCTCGTCGCGGTCGCCGGCCGGCTCAACAACGCCTTCCGCCGCCTGGGCTCCGGGTGGGCGATCTTTGTCGAGGCCCAGCGTCACAGCGTCGGCGCCTACCCGGCGAGCCGCTTTCCAGAGCCCGCATCCGCGCTGGTCGACGCCGAGCGCAAAGCCGACTTCGAGGAAGACGCCTCGCATTTCGAGTCGAGCTATTTCCTCACCTTCGTCTTCCTGCCCCCGGCCGAGGACGCCGCACGCGCTGAAAGCTGGCTCTACGAAGGCAAGGCCGAGAAGGGCGTTGACGCCTGGGAGGCGCTGCGCGGCTTCGTCGATCGCACCAACCGCGTGCTCCAGCTCGTCGAGAGCTTCATGCCCGAATGCGCCTGGCTCGATGATGGCGAGACGCTGACCTACCTTCATTCGACCGTCTCTACCAAACGCCACCGCGTGCGCGTGCCCGAGACGCCGATGTATCTCGACGCGCTGCTGGCGGACCAGCCGCTGACCGGCGGCCTCGAGCCGCGGCTCGGCGAGGCGCATCTGCGCGTCCTCACCATCGTCGGCTTTCCAACGGCGACCACGCCCGGCCTGCTCCACGATCTCAACCGCCTCGCCTTCCCCTATCGCTGGTCGACCCGCGCGGTGCTGCTCGACAAAACCGACGCCACCAAGCTGCTGACAAAGATCCGGCGGCAATGGTTCTCCAAGCGCAAGTCGATCGCCGCGATCCTGAAGGAGGTGATGACCAACGAGGCCTCCGTGCTGGTTGACACCGACGCAGCCAACAAGGCGGCGGATGCCGATCTCGCGCTGCAGGAGCTCGGCGCCGATTATGCCGGTCAGGCCTATGTCACGGCGACCGTCGCCGTCTGGGACGCTGATCCACGCGTCGCGGCCGAGAAGCTGCGCCTGGTCGAGAAGGTCATTCAGGGGCGCGACTTCACCGCGATGCCTGAGACGGTCAACGCCGTCGATGCCTGGCTCGGCTCCCTGCCGGGTCATGTCTACGCCAATGTTCGGCAACCGCCGATCTCCACCCTCAATCTCGCCCACATGATTCCCCTGTCAGCGGTGTGGGCGGGGCCGGAACGGGACGAGCATTTCGGTGCGCCCCCCTTGCTGTTCGGCAAGACCGAAGGCTCCACCCCGTTCCGGTTTTCCCTTCACGTCGGCGACGTCGGCCACACCCTGGTGGTTGGCCCGACCGGCGCCGGCAAGTCCGTCCTGCTGGCGCTGATGGCGCTGCAGTTCCGGCGATACCCGGGTTCGCAGGTCTTCGCCTTCGACTTCGGCGGCTCGATCCGTGCGGCTGCGCTTGCTTGTGGCGGTGACTGGCACGACCTCGGCGGCGGCTTGACGGAAGGCGCCACCGACAGCGTGTCGCTGCAGCCGCTCGCCCGCATCCAGGAGGTGCCCGAGCGCGCCTGGGCCGCCGACTGGATCGTCGCCATCCTCATGCGCGAGGGCGTGACCATCTCGCCCGAGGTGAAGGAACATCTCTGGACGGCGTTGACCTCGCTGGCCAGCGCGCCGGTGGGCGAGCGCACGATCACCGGGCTCGCAGTCCTCCTGCAGTCCAACGACCTCAAACAGGCGCTCCGCCCCTACTGCGTCGGCGGCCCCTACGGTCGCCTGCTCGACGCCGAGAGCGAGCATCTGGGTCAAGCGTCCGTCCAGGCGTTCGAGACCGAGGGCCTGATCGGCACCGGCGCGGCGCCAGCGGTGCTCCCCTATCTGTTCCACCGCATCGAGGACCGCCTCGACGGCAGCCCGACCTTGCTGATCGTCGACGAAGGCTGGCTGGCGCTCGATGACGAGGGATTCGCCGGCCAGCTTCGGGAATGGCTGAAGACCTTGAGGAAGAAGAACGCCTCCGTCGTATTCGCCACGCAGTCGCTGTCGGACATCGATGGATCGGCCATCGCGCCCGCCATCATCGAGAGCTGCCAGACCCGGCTGCTCCTGCCGAACGAGCGGGCGATCGAGCCGCAGATCACCGCGATCTACCGGCGCTTCGGCCTCAACGACCGGCAGATCGAGATCCTCGCCCGGGCCATGCCCAAGCGCGACTATTACTGCCAGTCCCGCCGCGGCAACCGGCTGTTCGAGCTCGGCCTCGGCGAGGTCGCGCTGGCGCTATGCGCCGCATCCTCCAAGACCGACCAGGCCGCCATCGAGCGCGTCCTCGCCGAGCACGGCCGCGACGCCTTCCTCGCCGAATGGCTGGGCCTGCGCGGCGTCGGCTGGGCCGCCGACCTGATCCCCGACCTCACCAACCTGGAGACCCGACCATGATCCTTCGTCGCTCGCGCGCGGCCCTTTTGTCCGCCAGCATCTTCGCCGTGCCCGTCGCGTTGTCGCCGGTCCTCACCACCCCGGCCGCTGCGCAGTGGGTGGTCTACGATCCGACCAACTACGCCCAGAACGTCCTTCAGGCGGCGCGCGCGCTGCAGCAGATCAACAACCAGATCACCTCGCTGCAGAACGAAGCGCAATCGCTGATCAATCAAGCGCGCAATCTGGCCAGCCTCCCCTACTCCTCGTTGCAGCAGCTTCAACAGTCCGTGCAGCGGACCCAGCAGCTCCTGAATCAGGCGCAAAACATCGCCTTCGACGTCCAGCAGGTCGACCGCGCCTTCCAGTCGACCTAC
Organism: Bradyrhizobium betae; assembly: GCF_008932115.1. Classification (NCBI taxonomy): domain Bacteria; kingdom Pseudomonadati; phylum Pseudomonadota; class Alphaproteobacteria; order Hyphomicrobiales; family Nitrobacteraceae; genus Bradyrhizobium; species Bradyrhizobium betae. The sequence continues at coordinate 3,831,000 of NZ_CP044543.1, read as the reverse complement.
GGCAACGCCTCACTCTCCGCGTCTGACGCCCAGCTCGTCGCCCAGGCCCGCGAGCGCTGGCAGAACACGGTTGGCGGTTTGCAGGACGCGATGCGGGTGCAGGCGGGCGTCGTCGGCAACATCGACACCAACCGCACGCAGCTGTCCGCGCTGGTTGGCCAGAGCCAGGGCGCTACCGGCGCGTTGCAGGCGGCCCAGGCCGGCAACCAGCTCCTCGCACTCCAGGCCCAACAGCTCGCCGATCTCACCGCCGTCGTCGCCGCCAACGGCCGCGCGCAATCGCTCTCGGAAGCCGAACGCGCGGCGGCTGCCGAACAGGGCCGCGAGCAGCGCCGACGGTTCCTGACCCCCGGCGTCGGCTATCAGCCCGGCAACGCCCGGATGTTCCCAAGCGGGAACTGAGGGCGAGCTTATGGACGGCAAGCTTTTCGCGCGGATCGGGGCCATCGTCTTCGTCGCTGTCGCGGTCACTGCGACGGCGATCGAGATGACCCGGAAAGAGGAAGAACCGGCGGCGGCGTTCGCGCGCGCCGCCGTCGCGGTGGCGGCCGACCCGCTGCGCGCGGAGCTGATCCGGTGCCAGCGCCTCGGCGAAGCCGGTCCCCGCGATCCGGCATGCCTCTCCGCCTGGGCGGAAAGCCGCGAGCGGTTCCTTGCTCCCGGCGCGCGGCCGGGCGTGCGCGCCACCCCGGCCACCGAGGTTCCGCCGACGCCGCCCGACGCGGCCGGAACTCGCTCCATGCCGGATGATCCGATCCGCAAGGAAATGGCGCCGCAGCTGGACGAGGCCCGATAGCATCATGGGCGGCACCGGCGTCATCGATCATTTCCTCGAGATCTTCACCCGCTACATCGACAGCGGCTTCGGCCTCTTGAGTGGCGAGGTCGCGTTTATCGCGACCACGCTGATCGTCATCGACGTAACGCTCGCCGCCCTGTTCTGGAGCTGGGGCGCCGACGACGACATCATGGCGCGCCTGGTCAAGAAGACCCTGTTCGTCGGCGTGTTCGCCTACATCATCGGCAACTGGAACAACCTCGCGCGGATCGTCTTCGAGAGCTTCGCCGGCCTCGGCCTGAAGGCCTCCGGCACCGGTTTCACGACCGCCGATCTGCTGCGCCCCGGCAAGGTCGCGCAGACCGGGCTCGATGCCGGCCGACCGCTGCTCGATTCGATCTCCAGCCTGATGGGCTACTGGTCGTTCTTCGAGAACTTCATCCAGATCGCCTGCATGTTCCTCGCTTGGGCGCTGGTGCTGCTCGCCTTCTTCATCCTCGCCATCCAGCTCTTCGTTACCCTGATCGAATTCAAGCTGACGACTCTCGCCGGCTTCGTGCTCATCCCCTTCGGCCTGTTCGGAAAGAGCGCCTTCATGGCCGAGCGGGTGCTCGGCAACGTCATCTCGTCGGGCATCAAGGTCCTGGTGCTCGCCGTCATCATCGGTATCGGCTCGACACTGTTCTCCGAGTTCACCGCCGGTTTCGGCGGCGCCAATCCGACTATCGATGAGGCCATGGCGATCGTGCTCGCCGCACTGTCGCTGCTCGGACTTGGCATCTTCGGGCCCGGCATCGCCAACGGGCTGGTGTCCGGCGGCCCTCAGCTCGGCGCCGGCGCGGCGGTCGGGACCGGGCTCGCGGCCGGAGGCATGATCGCCGCCGGCGGCGCCGCGGCCGGTCTGGCCGCCGGTGGTGTCGGAGCCGTGGCCGGCGGCGCGGCCGCCGCCGCACGGGGCGGCGCCGCGATGGCGGGCGGCGCGTCCACCGCCTACAGCCTCGGTGCGGCGGGTCAGTCGGGCGCGGCTGGCGTGGCTTCCGGCCTCGGCGGCGTCGCCCGCGCCGCCGGCAGCGGGGCGACTTCGCCGCTGCGCCGCGCCGCGGCCAGCATGAAGTCGAGCTTCTCGGAGGGCGGCAAGACCGCGTTCGAGGCGACGGGCGGTTCGTCGACCATGGGCTCGATCGGCGGCGGCGCGACGGACGCAGCCTCGTCGGCGGCCAGTGACGCGCCGCCCGCCTGGGCCCGCCGCATGAAACGCTCCCAAGCCCTCAGCCACGGCGTGACGGCCGCCGCGCACGCGGTGCGCAGCGGCGACAGCCATGGCGGCGGCTCCTCCATCAACCTCTCCGAAAGCGACCGCTGATGTTCAAAAGACCTTCCACACACTACGGCAAGACCCCCGAGCCCGAGACGCCCTACCAACGCGCCGCCCAGGTTTGGGATGACCGGATCGGCGGCGCCCGCGTCCAGGCCAGGAACTGGCGGCTGATGGCCTTCGGCTCGCTGATCCTGTCTGCCGGGTTCGCGGCCGCGCTCGTCTGGCAATCGGCGCGCGGCACGGTCGTGCCCTGGGTGGTGCAGGTCGACCGGCTCGGCCAGGCGCAGGCGATCGCGCCCGCGGTCGCGGACTATCGTCCCACCGATCCCCAGATCGCCTTCCATCTCGCGCGCTTCATCGAGCAGGTCCGCTCGATCCCCGCCGACCCGATCATCGTCCGCCAGAATTGGCTGCGCGCCTACGATTTCACCACCGATCGCGGCGCCGCGGCGCTCAACGACTATGCACGCTCGAACGACCCCTTCACCAAGGTCGGGCGGATCCAGGTCGCGATCGACGTCTCGAGCGTGATCCGGGCGTCGCCGGACTCGTTCCGCGTCGCCTGGACCGAGCGCCGCTACGAGAACGGCCAGCTCGCCGAGACGAGCCGCTGGACCGCCATCCTCACCATCGTCGTGCAGGTCCCGAGCAATGCCGACCGGCTGCGCGCGAACCCGCTCGGCATCTACGTCAACGCCATCAACTGGTCACGGGAGCTTGGACAATGAAGCCGTCTTTCCGTAGAGCCGGAAACCCGGCTTTCCGCACGTCCACAATCGCGGCTTTGCTGCTCTCAGCAACCACGCTCGCCGGCTGCGCCACCACGCAAAAGCCGCCCGAGATTTCGTATGACGACGCCGCGCCCGCAGTGCAGACGGTTGATCCGCCTGCGCCGGTCCAGGTCGTGGAGCTGCCACGCCCGCTGCCGTTGCCCGGCCAGATGAAGCCGGTAGAGGAACGTCGCCGGACGCCCGAGCCGACCGATCCTGCCGCGCGGGTCAACCAGGCCAATGCCGCCGCGCGGGTGCAGCCGGTTCGCGACGGCTTCATCAACGCCATGCAGGTCTATCCGTGGACGCAGGGCGCGCTCTATCAAGTCTATACCGCCGTCGGGCAGATCACCGACATTGCGCTCCAGCCCGGCGAACAGCTCGTCGGCTCGGGGCCGGTGGCCGCCGGCGACACGGTGCGCTGGATCATCGGCGACACCCAGAGCGGCTCCGGCGCGACCACCCAAGTCCATATCCTGGTGAAGCCGACCCGTGCGGACCTGATGACGAACCTGGTCATCAACACCAACCTGCGCACCTACCATATGGAGCTGCGCTCCACCGAGCGGACCTATATGGCGTCGGTCTCCTGGCAGTATCCGCAGGATCAGCTGATCGCGCTTCGCCGCCAGAACGCGCAGGCCGAGGCGGCGCGGCCGGTCGCTACCGGCGTCGACCTCGCCAACATCAACTTCCGCTACGCCATCGAGGGCGACCGCGCGCCTTGGCGGCCGCTGCGCGCCTATGACGATGGGCGGCAGGTGTTCATCGAGTTCCCCCGGGGCATCGCCCAGGGCGAGATGCCGCCGTTGTTCGTGGTCGGCCCTGAGGGCAACACGTCCGAGCTCGTGAACTACCGCGTTCGCGGCAACTACATGATCGTCGATCGCCTGTTCGCGGCCGCCGAGCTGCGGTTGGGCGCCGGCGATCGCCAGAGGCGGGTTCGCGTTACCCGCACCGACGGGAGGCCCACATCGTGAGCGAGCCGCAGTCCCCGAAAGACGAGACGGCGCCGCTGACGGGGGCCGCCCCGGAGGCTGCCTCGACCATGCGGCTGCGCGCCGAAGCACCAAGGGTCACGCGGCTGTCACGCAAGGTGCTCGCCGGGATCGGGCTGGTCGCGAGCGTCGGCCTCGGCGGCGCCCTGATCTACGCGCTTCAAACCCGCGACGGCGGCAAGGCCTCCGAGGAGCTCTATTCCACCGACAACCGCTCGACCGCGGACGGCTTGGCGAGCCTCCCGCGCGACTACAGCCGGGTTCCGCAGCTCGGACCACCGCTCCCAGGCGATCTCGGTCGCCCAATCCTCGACGCGCAGAACCGCGGCCAACCGGTGCCGGTGCCCGGCATCGCCACGCCGAACCCCGGCCTCAGCGCCGAGGAGCAACGACGTCTCCAGGAGATCGAGACCGCGCGCACTGCCAAGCTCTTTGCCGGGACGGAGGGCCGTCCGCTGTCATCGCCGGCAGCCGGCGTTGCCTCTGTCGCGCCCCCACCGGCGCCCGATCTCACAGGCCTCGGGCTGGCGCCGCAACCCGCCACACCCACAGCGCAGGATCGGCAGCTCGCCTTCCTCAATGCCGCCGCCGATCGGCGCACGGTCGCCCCCGACCGCGTCGCCGCGCCGGCGTCGCCGAACATCCTGCAGGCGGGCGCGGTCATCTCCGCCGCGCTCATTACCGGCATCCGTTCCGACCTTCCGGGCCAAATTGCAGCCCAGGTGACCGAAAACATCTATGACAGCCCAACCGGACGTACCCTGCTCGTGCCACAAGGCACGCGCATCATCGGCCAATACGACAACAACGTTCAGTTCGGTCAAAGCCGCGTGCTGCTGGTCTGGAACCGGCTGATCTTCCCGAACGGCCGGTCAATTGTGCTCGAGCGTCAGCCCGGTGCTGATGCGGAAGGCTACGCCGGTCTTCAGGACGGCGTCGATTATCATTGGTGGGATCTCGCCAAGGCGGCTGGCCTCTCCACGTTGCTAAGCGTCGGCGCCGAGCTCGCGACCAACGATGAGAACCGCCTGATCCAGGCGATCCGCAACGGCGGACAGGACACCATCAATGACGCCGGCCAGCAGATCGTCCGCCGTCAGCTCAACGTCGCGCCGACGCTTACGATCCGACCGGGATTCCCCGTACGGGTCATCGTAACGCGCGACCTTGTTCTCGAGCCCTATGGAGGTTGACCATGGCGAAGCTGAAACTTGGCGCCCTCGACGACGACAAGCCGGTTAAGGCGTCGGTCGAACTGCCGGCGACCGTCCATCGGAACCTGATCGCCTACGCCGAGGTGCTCGCGCGCGAGACGGGTCGGCCTGTCGGTGATCCGATCAAGCTGATTTCACCGATGATCGAGCGGTTCATGGCGACCGATCGAGCGTTCGCAAAAGCGCGTCGGACAACAGGTAGCTGAACCGCATTCGACGACATTGTAATTGATTCAAGACTTAGGAATCGACGCGTGACCTTGCGAGCCCTTGGGGCGCTGACAGCGACTTGGCGAGGCTGAGCAATCGTCTCAAGGCCGGATTGTCGTTTCGCGGAGACCATACGGCACAGAACGTGAGGAGATCGTCCGAGAGCGGCCGGTAAACAACACCGGGGAAGCGCGTCGCTATGGTCGCTTCGCTTGTCAAAGTCAGACCTCGCCCAAGGGCCACGAGGTGCATCAGATTATCTCGCCCAACGCGATGGCTCTCAATGCTCGGGTGACGACCGAGGTCAGCGAGGTGCTTGATGAGATAGTCGTGGATTTCGGGCCCGGGGTCGGTATCGCTGATGATGAAGTGTCGCTCGTATAGGGCCGCCCACGAAATAACCGCCATCTTCGACAACTCGTCACCCAGGGGGACTGCCACATAAACGCGTTCCGTCCAAAGCTGTGCCACATCACAGCCCTCCGCGCTCGGTTCGCCAGTGAGAAACGCAACGTCAAGTTCAAGCCGCTGTATCGCGTTGATGTGCGTAGACGGTCCGCCCTCGACAAGGTCGGGTCGGATGGCCGGATGTGCCGCAATGAAGCTGCGCAGCAGATCAGCGAGGAATCCGGAAGCAAGAGAAGAGAATATGCCGATCCGGACAGCTCCAGCCTCTCCACGCCCGTGCGAGCCGGCATCCATCGCTGCATGACCAATATGCCGCAGGGCCTTGCGTGCCCGGACGAGAAACTGGTTGCCTGCATGGGTGAGTTGAACGCCCCCGTGATGGCGGACAAACAGTGCTGCGCCGATCTCATCCTCAAGGTCGCGCACGCGGCGGCTAATAGCGGACTCGTGGACTCCCATTGCTTTAGCGGCGCGCCGGAAGCTCCCCCGCTCGGCGGCTGCAACCATGTAGCGAAGATGCCGAAGCTCCATCCTTTCAACGCCTCCTGTCATCTCTCGAGGCGCAGGCTCAATCCTTGTCGACGGACTCGACGGCGCCGCTGTCGGGTTCCGCGTAATAGGAGCTCAGCGCTGATCGGCATCGTGCTGTCGACAGGTGTTTCAATATTTCGAGGTCGTTGAGGACATCAAAGGGGTTCCGATCAAGTGCGCTACGCAGCGCGTCCTTTAGCCACTTGCTCATACCAGGGTGCGACAGGACCCATTCGATCATCGAGTCGGTGTCTGCTGGGCCGTCGCGGGGCTTTCCGACTTCTGCCATGTGGACCTCCTCTCTCGACTGACCTCAGGGGTTGCAATCGCCGCATTGACCTGGGTCCGCCGTCGTCGCTGCGACGGGGCGCTCGATCCGATGACCACAGCCCTCGCACGAAAGCACGTCCGCCTTGATCGCCAGAGTTGGCCCGCCGCACCACGAACAGGGCAGACCGGAAAGCCGCTCGGTTACCGCGAATCCGGGCGCCGCGCACACGGGACACTTGCTGCGGAACCGGCGGACCAGATCGAGGGTGGCGGCTTTGATGGCGCGCATGCGGGTCGGGTTGCGATGGGCTCGCATGTCGGTCTCGACGAAGGCCGCGCCGCACATCGCGATCGTCTGAGTCACAGCGTTGTCGAGGTCCGCCGCGCTGGCGATGTCCTTGATGAGCGCGCGGCCAGGCGCCGGCTCACCGTCGATGCAGCCGATGACGATCACGCCATGACCGGGGAACTGGGCCCGCTCGCAAAATGCGCGCGCGCTGGGCAAGTCTGAAACAACCGCGTGACTGAAGTTGGTGGTCAGGCTCGCATGACGACCGATGAGCTCAATCCCGCGCGCGCGATCGGCCAGGACGACGATCTCGCGGGCGAGCGGCGCGAACGGGATGTAAGGATGAGGGCCGAAACTGCCTTCGCTGGCCAACGCGAACTGAGCGTCGGGCGCTTCCGCGAACGCCGCCGCGATCTTGGCCCGCGCGGCATCGAGCTGCGAGCCGGTCCGCTCGACGTCCCGGCTGAAGGTCCCAAACCGGTCAGTATCGATGCCGCTGCTTACCCTGACGCGCACGCCGAGCGATCGTTCCAGCAGCGGCGCGATCACCCGCTCCTTGGCGTGCATCGTCGCGAGCATCGCCAGTTCATCGTCGTAGGGGCGCGGAGCGGCCGGCATGACTAGAAATACCCCTCCCGCTTCTTCTGTTCGAGCGAGCCGCCGTCCTCGCCGTCACTGATCCGGCCCTGACGTTCCGATCCCGTGGCAGCCAACGTCTCCTGAACGACTGAGCGGAGGTCGGCCGCGTCGGATTCGACCGCCGCCGTCACCGGCCAGCAGCCGAGCGTCCGAAAACGCACGGTCTTGGTTTGGACGGTTTCGCCGGCCCGCAGTCGCATGCGGGGCTCATCATCGACGACGATCAGCCCGCCGCCCCTCTCGACAACCGGCCGGGGCGCGGCGAAATAGAGCGGCGCCAGCGCGATGTCGTGTGTCAGCGCGTAGGTCCAGACGTCGGTTTCGGTCCAGTTCGAGAGCGGGAACACCCGCGCCGACTGATCCTTGCCGAGCCGGGTGTTGTATAGGTTCCAGAGTTCGGGCCGCTGTTGGCGCGGATCCCAGACATGGCCGGCGCTCCGAACGGAAAACACCCGCTCTTTGGCCCGCGACTTCTCTTCGTCGCGGCGCGCCCCGCCGAAGACGAAGTCATAGCCGCCCTGGTCCAGCGCGGCCTTGAGCGGCTCGGTGCGCATCTCCAACGTATAGCGATCGCCATGATCGAACGGGTTGAGACCGGCGGCGCGCGCCGCCTCATTGGCGTGGACGATCAACTCGAAGCGATGCTCTCGCGCGAAGCCGTCGCGGAAGTCGAGCAGCGACTGGAACTCCCAGGTCGAGTCGATGTGGAGCAGCGGGAACGGAGGCCTTCCCGGGAAGAAGGCGCGCAAGGCGAGGTAAGCGAGCACGGTCGAGTCCTTGCCGGCCGAGAACAGCATCACCGGCTTGCGCGCTTCGGCGACGGCTTCGCGCAGGATGTGGATCGCCTCCGATTCCAGTCGCGCGAGGTGGGACAGCCGTGCGGTCATGCGGCGGCTTCCCATTGAAGCCCACCGACGTAGCGGCGGATCACCCGGCCTTCATCGGCCAGCCGGAAGAGGTGAACCCAGCCGTTGTCGACGAGATGACGAACGCCCGCGTGCTTCTCGATGACGCCATTCAGCGCGTCTTCGGGGGCTGCGATGAAGACGTTGAGCCGCAGCGGTTCATGCACGAAGCGCTCGCCGTCGTGGACCGACTGCCAGGGCAATCCCACCTTGAGGTCACCGGAGTTGCCCTCCAGCACCCCCAGCTGCCCGACGACGTTGTGCAGCACCTTGTTGCCGCTGCCGAAGGCGCGGTTGTTCACGGTCGAGCCGTAATATTGCAGGTTGATCCAGCTCGCGACGACCATCGGCGCGGTCATGATCAGTTCGAGCACGCCGAACCCGTCGTCCTTGCGCCAGTCATAGTCGTGCAGGAAGGCGCGGCCGCCGAGATCGAGCCCGCGCGTCCGTGACCGCGGCGCGGCGATGAAGGCGGCGTTGCCCGCGAGCCCCCATTCGGGACGGACCTGCGCCCAGTCGCGGCTACGCGCCTTCACCGCACGATCAACGTCCCTGGTCTTGTCGATTCCGAGCCCCAGCGCGCGTTCGGCGCGCGCCAGCGACGAAGCCTTCGCCAGCGCCCTGCGCAGAGCGGCGAGATCGGCGGCGTGGGACGCGGGGAGATCGTCCGCGTCGAAGATGTGGACCTCGTCGGTGGTCGTATCGTGCAGGCAGCCCAGGAACCAGGTGTCCTCGGGGATATCGATTCCCTTGCCGGCGAGACCTCTGCGCACGCCCGGATCGTTGAGGATGGCGGCGGCGACCCGTGCGTTCGCCTCGCCGGTGTGGCCGCCGCACGCGCCGCAATCGAGCCCCGAGGCATGGGGATTGTTGACGGTCGTGCTGCCGTGCCCGGTGAGCAGGACCAGGCGCGCGAAGTCTTGCGTCATCGACATCGCGCGCAGGACGGCCTCGGCCATGGCGACACGCTGCGCGTCGTCGAAGCCGGTGAGCCGGCCAGCCACCGCGCGGGGATCTAGACGCGGGCCCACCCGATCGATGACGCTCTCGTCGAGGCCATCGGTATTGGGGTCGCTGACCGTCCGGGTCAGGCGCGCGCTGTCGCCGACGAGCTTGCCGGCGAACAGCAACCCCGCCGTCTCGACATAGGTGAAGGAAGACACCGCCGAGAGCTTGAACGCCTTCCACGCCTTCGCCGCGCGGCGGCGCAGCAGGCGCCGGTTGAGGATCTCCGCCTCCTCGGGCTCGGAAGCACCGGCGACCGCCTCGCAGACGACGAAGGCGGGTTTGAGCAGCACCGGGCATTGCGCGCCGCCGGTGTCGCGGCCGATCGGCACATATTCGATTGGGAAGCCGAAGAAGCCGGCGAAGCCGATCGTCTCGGCGTCGGGGCAGACCGTCTCGAGCGCGCGCCGATAGACCTCGGAGCGCACGTCGATGCAGAACGCCGCCTGGAACGCCTTGCGCACAGCCTTTGAGGGCACGGGGGATGCGAGGTGCTGCCCGAGCCGCGCCAGTAACTGGCGCTGATACCCGGCCTCATAGGCTTCGTGCAGCATCAGATCGACGACCAGCTCCGGATCGTCGCCAAGGCGCTCGTCCTCCGGCAGCGCGGTGGCCTCTGCCATCGCCTTCGACCATGCCGCCCTAAAATCCGGGTCGGCGCGTTCGAGGAACAGCGCATAGCCCCACACCACCCGGATCGCCAACAGCTGCACCAGCGTGTCGTCATCGCGCCCGTAGAGCGAGTTGTCCCAGACGCGGTATCGCGCATAGGCGGCCCAGCCGCCGACATCGATCAGCGCGCGGTGCAGGTAATCCTCGACCGCGCGCTCGGGGATGCCGAGCGCGCCCACGACTGCGGCGATCGCTTCGCGCGGGTCGTCCGGCATGGCGGCGACGGCCTTGCGGAAGCCCTTGATTCCCATCGTCTCGGGGTTGCGGTCGAACTGCATAGCCGCGCGCCAGGCGGCGTAAGGCGGCAGCGCCCGCGACGGCAGCTTCCACGCGGCTTGACCCTCGTCGAAATAGGCCGCGCACCACTTCGAGATCTCGTCGATCATGAAGGCAGTGCGCGAGGCTTGGCGGTCGCCCGCCGACAGGCTGTCGAGAACCTCGGCGACGGTCGCAACCACTGCTTTTGGCCTCTTCGTCACCGGGTCTGTTGCGGCCGACCGGCGCAGCGCCGCGTCGTCGCTCGCCAGCGCTGCGTGACCGGACGTCGCGGCGACCGCCGCCTTCAGGTCGCGATCCTCGATCCGTCCCGCCGCCAGCGCTTCTCGGTAGAATGCACGCGGCATCAGCATGTCGACGCCGGCGACGCGGCGCAGCGTCGCGCACGTCGAGGAAAAGCTCTGGTCGCTGAAGCCGAGAAACGGATTGACCGCGACGAAGTGCTTGAGCGGCCAAAGCGGCGCGATCTTATTGCACGCCCGGTCGATGGCGGCGTCGATCGCCGGGCGTGGCGGGTTGGCCACTGGCTCCGCATCTTGCGCCCGCCTCGGCGGGTCGATCGCGGCGGCGACGGCATGGCTCATGAGGGAACTCCGCTGACAGGGGTCGAAGGAACGATCGCGGGCGGCGGCGGCGGGCTTGGCCAGAACCGCAGCACCAGCCGGTTGGCGAGCGTGTTGACGTAGAGGCCGTTGGCAAGGTGGACGTAGGCCGCCTGCCAGCGCGGGGCGTCCGCCTTGCCCGGCAAGACGCTCTGGAAGACGGTCACCGCCGCGAACGCCAGGACGACCAGGGCGACGATGACGAGGTCGAGTGGTCCGCGCAGCGCCTGCACCGGGGGCAAGGACCCGGCAAGCACATGCTCCACCGCCCATTGGAGTCCGAAATAGGCGAGCGACACCACCAGTGCGAGCGCGGCCGTCCGGCCGACGACATAGAGGCTTGGCCGCTCGTCGAAGGCCTGGGTTATGAGGTGCGCGAGACCCAGCATCACCACCGCGCCGAGGGCGAACACACCGGGTTGCGCGGTGATCGTCGCGCCGAACAGCGTCCCCACGACCAAAGCCGCGGCCAGGACCAGGCCGACGATCATCGCCATCCGGGCCGGGTGCGGCTGACCGCCGGGGCTCGGCGACCACGACGCCCGCGCCAGGTCGATGACGCTGCCAGACGAGAGGAAGGCGTGGGCCTTGTAGAGCGAGTGAGCGACGATGTGCAGCAACGCTGCGGCGAACGCGCCGAGCCCGCATTGCAGCATCATGAAGCCCATCTGGGCGATGGTCGAATAGGCCAGCGAAACCTTGACGCTGGTCTGGGTCAGCATGACGACCGATCCGAACAGCGCGGTAACGCCGCCAACGATGACCAGGATCTCCATCGATGGCGACGAGAGCGAAATGACGTCGGCGAAACGCAGCACGAGGAAGCCGCCGGCGTTGATCACGCCGGCGTGGAGGAGCGCCGACACGGGTGTCGGTGTCTCCATCACCTCGGTGAGCCAGCCATGCAGCGGGAACTGCGCCGACTTGAGCAGCGCGGCGATCACCAGCAGTACCGCGACCGCATGGATGGCAGCGGGAATGTCTCCGCCGACGCGCATCGCCTCCGCCCCCGCGAACAGGACCGCATAGTCGAGACTGCCGAAAGCCTGATGGAGCAGCACCATCGCCGCGATCAGGCAGAGATCGCCGAGCCGGCTGGCGAGGAATTTCTTGCGCGCGGCGAGCACGGCCGCCTGCCGCTCGGGATAGAACAGCAGCAGCTTGTTGAGCCCGAGGCTGGTCGCGATCCACGCCAGCGCGAACTGGAACAGATTGCCCGAGACGATCAGCAGCAGCACCGCCGCGAGGGTCAGACACAGCCACTTGGTGAAGCGGGCCTGCCCGCGGTCGCCGTCGAGATAGTTGCGGCTATACAGGACGACGATCAGGCCGACGAAGGCGACCAGCACGAACATGATCGCGGCCAGAGTATCGACGTAGAATCCCAGGCCGACACCTGCGAACCCCACCGTGCCTGTCACCAGGGGGCCGTTGACCGCGACGCAGAGGCCCGCGGCTGCGGCCATCGCCAGGGCGAAGCCGGCGATCCAAGCGGCGCCCCCTCCGACCTGTCGCTGACCCGACTTGGCGCTTCCGGTCGCCAATCCGGCGACTGCGAGCGCGAATGGTCCGAGAGCGAGGCACCAGGTCAGGTTCGGCGTCATGGTCGTCTCCAGCGAGAAGCGACCTATCAATTAACGCCACATGCGGGTTCTTAATAATACAAAGATTGCGGCACTTCGTTCGTTTCTGTAAAATCATGCAATGGCAACCCTCAACTATCACCACTTGCGCTATTTCTGGGCCATCGCGCATGAGGGCAGCCTTACCCGCGCCGCCGATCGGCTAAATCTCTCGCAATCGGCCCTCTCGGTGCAGCTCGGCAAGCTCGAGCTGCAGCTGGGCCATCCGCTGTTCGACCGATCCGGCAAGCGTCTCATCCTCACCGAGGCCGGTCGGATCGCCCTCGACTATGCCGACACCGTCTTTCAGGCCGGAGACGAGCTGGTGAGCACGATGAAAGGGCGGCCGGTGGATCGGCGGCAGGCGTTCCGGGTGGGCGCGTTGACGACGCTATCCCGAAACTTCCAGCTGGAGTTCCTGAGCCCACTCGTGGGCCGGGCCGACGTCGAGTTGATTATCCGCTCAGGCACCATGCGCGATCTCCTCGCCCAGCTTGAGGCGCATATGATCGATGTCGTGCTCGCCAACAGCGCTCCGCAGCACGACGCGCGCTCCGACCTTCGCAGCCATTTGCTCGCTCAGCAGCCGGTCGCACTGGTAAGGCGCCCGCGCGCCGAACCGACCGCGTTCCGCTTCCCGGACGACCTGCGGTCGCAGCCCATCTTGTTACCGAGTCTCGACAGTGAAATTCGCGTTGGGTTCGATCGGATCCTCGAACTCGCCGGCGTGCGCCCGATCATTTTTGCCGAAGTGGATGACATGGCCATGTTGCGGCTCCTCGCCCGTGACAGCGACGGTCTGGCTCTCGTACCGCCGATCGTCGTGCGCGACGAACTCGCCGCCGGCCTGCTCGTGGAGGTCTGTCCGGTCCCGAACCTCAGCGAAACATTCTACGCGATCACCCAGAAGCGCCGCTTTCCGAATCCCTTGCTCGGGGAGCTGCTCACGCGGGCGGTAAAGGATAAATGACTTTGTTGCTCACATGCGCATCATGAGGCCTGTCACATCGTCTCAAGGGCTGACGGTCGACCGAACACAAAGCGAACTTCAGCATTCACCGCATCGCGTATAGTCGCTGGATGCGTTCCAAGGATCCAGCATTTGCAGCCTTTTCCGACCTGATCATCAGATCAGTGGCACCCTTGACGCCGTCCGAGCTGACGCTGAACGATATCGCGGACGCCTGCGAACTCCGTGTGCTTGCCAAAGGCGACCATCTGCTCCGGGTCGGGGACATCGCTGAGCACATCTACTTCATGTCAGCCGGGCTTGTTCGCTACTATTTTCTCGACGGCGATAGCGGTGAAGAGCGCACCGGACAGTTTTTCGACAAGGACCAGGTCTTCACCGATGCATCGAGCTTCCTGTCCCAAGCGCCCGCATCTCAGTCGATGCAGGCGCTGGAACCGTCCGAGGTGATCTGTCTGTCTCGCCGGGCACTTTACGCCGCCTACGCCGCCGACCATGCGATGGAGCGATTCGGTCGGCTGATGGTGGAGGCGGCACTGGTTGGCTCACAGCGACGCTCTACCAGTCTCCTCACCCTTGCGCCTGACGAGCGCTACCGCACGTTTGTCAACGCCAGGCCGGAGGTGGCACGGCGTGTGCCACAATATCTCATTGCGAGCTATCTCGGAATCACGCCGGAAAGCCTGTCGCGCATCCGCGGGCGGCTCGTCAAAAAGCTACCCGTTAAGCGGTGATCGGAGCGTCAAGATGCGTTCTGCCAGCTTTCCAGCGTCGCCGTGAGCGCGTCGTCCCAGTCCGTGGCGCGGACGCCGAACGTTTCGGTGTAAGCCTTGTCGGAGATGATGAACGGCGCCTCATAGGAGTAGGCCATTTCAATAACCTCGCTCGCCGCAGGCGCGAAGAGGCCGATCGTTCGGAGAACGAACCTGGGAACCCGACAGATCTTGGGCGCTGGTGCGTTAGCGATCTCCGCCGCCCGCGTCAGGATCTCCCGTGGCGTTAGCGCCGGTGGAGACGGCACGTGCCATGCCCTGCCCCAGGCGCGCTCCTCCCGCCCGAGCCGGATCAGCGCTTGGGCGAAGTCCGGTACATATGTCACGCTGTGCAACATGTCGGCGTTGCCGAACCATCCAATCGCTTTGCCCTTTAACAGGTTCGGCCACACGCGCTCACCAAACGCCGATTGGCGCACGCCGGGGCCGAGGAAGTCGGCTGCACGCCCAGTCACTGTACGCACATCGCCGCGTTGGTGGGCCTCGATCAGTTGCCGGCTGAGATCTGCACGAACCTTGCCCTTCCGCGTTGTCGCGATGAGCGGAAGGTTCTCATCCAGAGTCCCGGCAACGCCGTATCCGTAGAGGTTCTCGGCGGCCACGAGGACCGCGCCGGCACGCGCAGACCCTTCCAGAACGCTCGCCTGCAGCTTCGGAAACATCATGGACCAGCTCTGATAGGGCGGCGCGGCGCATTGATAGACCACGGTGGCCCCTGCGCAGGCCGATATGGCGTCCTCACGCCGCGAGACGTCGCCGACGTGAACCTCGACGCCTGCATGGCGGGCAGAACGAGAGGAGCGGGTGACGGTCCGAACCCGCGCGCCCTGCAGCAACAGCGAGCTGACGACGGCCTTGCCGACCGGACCCTGGCCGATCACGACATGCAGATCATGGCTGTTCATCAAAGTAGCTCCCGGTCCGCGCGATGGGGGTTCACCTGTGCCGTGATCAGGCTCGGCTTGATCGGACGGCCGCTCTCGCGTCGGATGAGATCCCAATGTTTTCCACTGAGCGTGCGCGCAGGTGCCAAATCGCAAGCGCCGCCGTCCAGAGCTGCCAGAAGATCCCCGAAAGCGTCAGCAGGATCGATGATTCCACCCCGATCACCGAGGGTAGCGTGGAGAGCAGACCTGCCGCCGCAATAAAACCGGCACAGCCGATGATGCGGGCGCCGCCGCCTAGCCTCAGCAGGGCGATCGAAACCAGGATGGTCCAGACGCCGGCGAAAAGGCCGACACCTAAAAGTTCACCAACCCCGCCAGCGAAGGCGTTGAAGGAAACGTAAACAACCTCAATCGCGGCTTTGGTGGCGCCGCTCGCGCCCGGATCGACATAGGCAACGGCGAGACCCGGCATCAGGAACAGCCAGCGGACGATACCAAACGCTTTCGCGACCCCGGCCAGAATTCCGAGCGCAACCGCAAAGTTTCCGAGCGCCCGCCCCATCGCCAATGTGCGGCCGAGTAAGATCGCCAAGGGAATCAGAATCAGTGCGTGCAGGAGGTAGCTCAGATAGCCCGCAAAGACCGGACCGGCCTGTTGAAGGATCAACGGCAGGATGATCGATGGCGGCTCCCCGAGCGACGCGGGCCAGTTGATTGACGGCATCAATATGAAGAAGGCGGCCCACATCAAGATGAATTGGGCGAGCAGGAGCACAGCTGCCGGGAGGTAGGGTGGCGCTTGGGGTTGATCCGATACTCCCGCTGACAGATCACGAGTCATGGGATTTGAAACACTGGCCATCCGGGTTTCTCCTTCTCGCGCAGGGGAGCGCAGGGGGATTGGGGTCGTTACGCGACGACTTACCCCCCGTTTATGGAGACCTCAGGCTCGGCTGCCATTGATGTCGGGTAAGATCGACGGTGTCCGTCCCACTGAACCCGGTTGTGAATCCCTAGCCCGCTGGTCGGAGCTGGACCTTCGGCCTTGCGCAGCCAACCGCGAGCTCTCCCGCCGACCCCCTCGCAAAGGCCTCTTCCGGTCCCGAACCTCAGCGAGACCTTCTACGCGGGCACCGAGAAGCGTCGCGTTTCGAATTATTGGCTTGGAGTTGCCCATCCGGGCGGCGAACGGAAAGGATGCCGTGGCTTCCGCTCGAATGCACCCTGCGGCAACGTCAGCCTTTCATTTTGGCCAGGTTTCTAAGTCCAGCGCCAAGACCTCGCCAGCGAGATACAGCGAACCGCAAATGACCACATGCGGCGGCGGCCCATCGCCAGAAAGCGCCGCATCGAGAGCCGATGAGACATCCGGCCGAACCTCCGCGCCAAGCCCTGTACGCCGAGCCACGTCCAAAAGGACCGCGGGATCGGCCGCCCCGCTTGCATCAAAGTCCACGAGCAACAGCTTTAGGGGACGGATCGGACACAACGCCGCGAAGATGCCTTCAAGGTCCTTGTTGGCGAGGACGCCGAGGATGACTGCCAATGGCCGCCCGTCCCTCGCTCTGAGGTCGCGCAACGATCGCGCCAGCGATTCGAACGCGTGCGGATTGTGGGCGCCGTCGAGCCAGAGATCGGCGCCTCGCGCTGACGCTCGTGCGGCCAGCGGACCCGCCGTCAAGCGCTGCATCCGGGCAGGCCACGAGGCGCGTCTCAGTCCCTCGTTCACGGCTGCATCCGACAAGCCGAACTTGCGGGCCACGGCTACCGCGAGCCCCGCGTTGGCGACCTGATGCGCGCCCATCAAACGACCGTGGGGCAAGTCCATATTGCCGGCAGAGTCCTGGTAGCGGACGCGGTCCTGTTCCGTCCATGCATTAAAGTCGCGGCCAGCGAGCATCAGCGGCGCTCGTGCGCGCTCGGCCGCTTTCCTGATCACGACCAAGGCGCTTTCGACCTGGCGAGTGGAAACGCAGGGAACGCCGGGTTTTATGATGCCGGCCTTCTCCCCCGCGATCTCGGCGATCGTTTCGCCAAGAAACTCACAGTGGTCAAGGGCGACGGGCGCGATGGCCGTGATCGCCGGACGCTCTATGACGTTCGTTGCGTCATAACGCCCGCCCAGACCCACCTCGACAAGGCAGAGATCGGCGGGCGTCTCCGCGAACGCCAGCAACGCCGCCGCCGTCGTGATCTCGAAGAATGTGATCGGCTCACCCTCGTTCGCCGTTTCAATCCGCGCCACCACCTCGGCCAGATCGTCCTCGGAAATCAGTTCGCCCGCCAGCCGGATGCGCTCCGCAAAACGTACGAGGTGCGGTGAGGTATAGACATGCGTGCGTAAGCCGGCGGCCTCGGCGATGCCGCGCAGGAAGGCGATCGTCGACCCTTTGCCGTTGGTCCCCGCCACATGGATTACGGGCGGCAGCCGACGCTCAGGGCGCCCCAGTTTCGCGCAGAGACGCTTCATGCGAACGAGCGAGAAGTCGATCAGCTGCGGATGCAGCGCGCGCAGCCGCTCCAGCGCGGCGTCGTGAGCTCGCACACCGTGGATCACGAGGGGCGGTCCACCGGGAGCGGCGGTGCGATTGGCGATTCGGCGGGCCCCACCGAAGCCGGCGGGGTCCGCCCTTCGCGCCGCGCACGCCTCCGAGCAGCAGCACCCCGCGACGACGATCTCGAATCCGGGCGAGCGCCCCGCTTCCTCATGGATTGCACTCCGGGCAATATTGCGCCGGCGCACGGAGCAACCCATCAGACCGAGGCCGTTCCTCACGACACCCACACACCGAGCAACCATATTCCTCGGCGAGGACCATTTCGGTGGGCGCGCCGCAGTCCTCGCATTTCAGCCCGATCCGCGATCCCGTACGTCCGAAGCCGGGCGCGCCGCACGCAGGGCACGGTGTCGCGAGCCGTCGAGCGAGGCGATCCGCGAGCGCGGCGAGGCTTTTCATCCGCGTCGGATTGAGGTGCGCGCGCATGTCGGTCTCGAGACGCGCCCGGCCATCCGAGGATGCGGCAGCGGCGGCCGCGATCGCGAGCGCAAGGCCTTTCCGGTCGGTGAGGCCTTTAACGAGAGCCGCTGTCACCGAACCCTCATTCGCCCGCACGATCAGGGCGTGGCTCGGGAATCCCACCCGTTCGAGGAATGCCTCCAGCGCATCGCCTGGAGAAACGACGAGATGGCCGAAGTTGGTCGCGTCGGCGATCAGGCTTTCACTGACGACGATCCCCCTCTCGTCATCGACGAACACCAGGAGCTCCATGCCGGCCGCGAAGAACGGGATCGCTGGATGGGGCCCGAACGAGCCCTCGCTGGCGAGGCCGAGCGGTAATCCGGCGCCCTGCATGCCCAGCCTCGCCTTGCGCACCGCGACCTCGAGCATCGTCCCCTGCCGCGCGATTTCGCCCGAGAACGTCCCGAGCTGATCGGTATCGAGACCCGCCGCGGGTACGACGACAAGACCAAGGGTCGCGCTAAGGGCCGGCGCGATCGCTTCTTCCTTGCGATGCATGGTGGCGAGCACGGCGCTGCGACCTGCGTAAGGACGTGGTTCATAGATCGCGGTTCGCTCATGACGGCGCATCGATCGGTCCTCGATACGTCCAGGCCATGGACGCACCGGCCTGGAACGGAACGACTTGGTCGCCAGCAGCGGCGAAGACCGATGGCGCCCGCCATGGTGTCCGTTCAAGGACGATCGAGCCGGCGTTGAGCGGGAGGTCGTAGAAGCGCGCTCCATGCTCAGACGCGAAGGCTTCGAACCGGTCCAGCGCACCTTCCTCGTCAAACACCGTGGCGTAACTCTGCAGGGCGACCGGCGCGTTGAAGATGCCGGCGCAGCCGCAGGCGGACTCCTTGTCACGGACCGCGTGTGGCGCTGAATCGGTGCCGAGGAAGAACTTCGGATTTCCCGAGGTCGCCGCGCGTCGCAACGCCAGACGATGCCGCTCGCGTTTTGCGACCGGCAGGCAGTAGAGATGCGGTCTGATGCCGCCGGCGAACATCGCGTTGCGATTGATCATCAGATGGTGTGGCGTGATCGTGGCGCCGACGTTCGGCCCGGCGGCCTCGACGAAGGCCACGGCTTCGGCGGTGGTGATATGCTCGAAGACAATCTTGAGAGCGGGAAATCCTGCGACGACATTCGCAAGCACACGGTCGATGAAGACGGCTTCGCGGTCGAAAACATCGACGTCGTGGTCCGTGACTTCCCCGTGCAGCAGCAACGGCATCCCCAGGCGCTGCATGACGTCAAGGACGCCGAAGATGTGAGCCACGTCCGTCACGCCCTGCGCGGCGTTGGTGGTCGCATGCGCAGGATAGAGCTTGGCTGCGGTGAACACGCCGGACCTGAAGCCGCGCTCGATTTCCGCCGGGGCGATGTCGTCGGTCAGATAGGCCGTCATCAGCGGTGTGAAGGCAAGGCCAGGCGCGAGCGCCCCCTGGATCCGCGCACGATAGGCTTCCGCCGCGGCCACGGTGGTCACCGGCGGATCGAGGTTGGGCATGACGATCGCCCTGGCGAACTGACGGGCGGTCTCGTTGACGACGGCGGCGAGCATCCCGCCGTCACGGAGATGCACATGCCAATCATCGGGCTGGCGAAGGACTAAGCGGTGCGCGCTGGATGACTCCACTCTCTCGGCTGCGGCGCCTGGGTCAGATATCAGCATAGACGTGCTCTTCGGCGGCAGCGCCTGGATGGGTCACCGCGCCCTTGCCGGCGGAACCGACGGTCTGCGCGTAGCGCCACAGCGCTCCGGACTGGAAGGCATGCCGGCGCGGCTGCCACCGCTCGCGGCGCGCCGCCAACTCGGCGGGATCGATGCGGAGCGAGAGCGTCCCTCGCTCCGCATCGATCTCAATCACATCGCCGTCCTCGATCAATGCGATCGGGCCGCCGACCGCGGCTTCCGGTCCGACATGACCGACGCACAGGCCGCGCGTCGCGCCCGAGAAGCGGCCGTCGGTAATCAAGGCCACGTCCTCCCCCATGCCCTGGCCATAGATCGCCGAGGTGGTGGACAGCATCTCGCGCATGCCGGGTCCGCCACGCGGCCCCTCGTAGCGGATGACGAGCACCTCGCCCGCATGGTAGCGCCGCTGCATCACCGCTGCGAAGGCATCCTCCTCCCGGTCGAACACGCGCGCCGGACCGCTGAAGGCGAGCCTGCGCAGGCCCGCCACCTTCACGATTGCCCCTTCAGGCGCGAGATTTCCGGAAAGGCCGACGAGGCCGCCGGTCGGTGACAGCGGCCGCGTCGTCGGATGGACGACGTCCTGGTGGTCGGGCAAAAGCACGGATTCCAGATTCTCGGCCAGGGTGCGGCCCGTGACCGTCAGGCATTCGCCGTGCAGGAAGCCACCGTCGAGCAGCGCCTTCAGGACCACCGGCACGCCGCCGATCTCGTGCACGTCCTTGGCGAGATAGCGTCCACCGGGCTTCAGATCGGCGATCAACGGCGTGCGCCGAAACACCGCGGCGACATCGAAGATGTCGAAGGCGATGCCTGCCTCATGGGCCATCGCCGGCAGATGGAGCGCGGCGTTGGTCGATCCGCCTGTCGCGGCGACGACCGCGGCCGCATTCTCGAGCGCCTGGCGCGTGACGATGTCACGCGGGCGCAAGCCCCGTTTGAGCAGCGCCATCACCGCGCGACCCGACGCGTCGGCAAACCGGTCCCGGGACTCGTAAGGCGCCGGTGTGCTGGCCGAACCCGGCAGAGCGAGACCGATCGCCTCCGACACATAGGCCATGCTGTTGGCGGTATATTGGCCGCCGCATGACCCCGCCGATGGGCATGCCACCGTTTCGAGTTCGGCGAGGTCCGCATCGCTCATCGTTCCGGCGGCGTTGGCGCCGACCGCCTCGAACACGTCGAGCACCGTGACGTCTTTGCCGCGGAACCGTCCCGGCAGGATCGAGCCGCCGTAGAGGAATACCGAGGGCACGTTGAGGCGCAGCATCGCCATCATCAGCCCCGGCAGAGTCTTGTCGCACCCGGCCAGCCCCACCAGCGCGTCGTAGCAATGACCGCGCACGGAGAGTTCAACCGAGTCGGCGATCACCTCGCGGCTGACGAGCGAGGCCTTCATGCCGGCGTGCCCCATCGCAATGCCGTCGGTGACCGTAATGGTGGTGAACTCGCGCGGCGTGCCGCCGGCGGCCGCCACCCCCTTCTTCACCACCTGCGCCTGCCGAGACAGCGAGATGTTGCAGGGCGCCGCTTCATTCCAGGTCGTGACGACGCCGACGAAAGGTTGCGCGATCTCGCGGGCCGACAAGCCCATCGCGTACAGGAACGAGCGATGGGGTGCGCGCTCGGGGCCTACTGTCGTATGCCGGCTCGGCAGCCCCGACTTGCCCGGGTCCGATTGGACAGCCCGAGACTGCGTCGGCGCGGATTCGTCACGGTCATCCACGAAGCGCCTCCGCGACGTGCAACCCGATCTTCTGTCCTGCGATTTGCATGGGACCAGCCGCTCCGCTCTGCCGTTTCGAAACCGTCCTCCCTGTACGGTAGCGGTAGTGAGAGCTTTTAGTTACTTCAAATAACTCACGGTTTTGTTCTGTTTTATATAACAACCCGCCACCGAGCTTAAACGGCGCGACGCAAGCACGTCCGCACCGCCAAACCAACGCGCGCCCGGCGTTCCTCGCACTGCGACGGAAGCGATTCCTTCGTCGCAACAGCAACACCTTGCCGGGATCCGGATTCAGGGCAAACACTGACGGTCAACCCAGGCCGCTCACTTCCAAACGTCGGTGTGGATCCCGATCGAAGTCAGTTTGCGACCACCTCGTTTCAAGGCGCGTCGGCCAACCCAAAGTCCGCCGGTTCGAGCCCGAGAACTTCGCAGATCCGGCTAGGCTCTGGACCCATTGATTTGAGAGGCATGATCTGATTCAGGCTCCGCGAGGAGACTGAAGATGAGCGACCTGTACTGGCTGACGGACGAGCAGATGGCTCGGCTCCGGCCATATTTTCCCAAGAGCCACGGCAGGCCCCGGGTCGATGATCGGCGGGTGCTGAGCGGGATTATCTTCGTCAATCGCAACGGTTCGCGCTGGTGTGATGCGCCCAAGGAGTACGGTCCGCACAAGACGCTCTACAACCGATGGAAGCGTTGGGGCGAGATGGGCGTCTTCCTCCGCATGATGGAAGGGCTGGCCGCCGAGGGTGCCGATCCGAAGACGGTTATGATCGACGCGACCTACTTGAAGGCGCACCGCACGGCATCGAGCCTGCGGGTTAAAAAGGGGATCTCGGGCGGCTGATCGGCCGCACCAAAGGCGGGATGAACACCAAGCTTCATGCTGTCACCGACGCCAACGGCCGCCCGCTCAGTTTCTTCATGACCGCAGGCCAAATCAGCGATTACACCGGCGCTGCGGCGCTTCTCGACGACCTTCCCAAGGCGCAATGGCTGCTGGGTGACCGCGGCTACGACGCCGACTGGTTCAGGGATGCCCTTCAGCAGAAGGGGATCAAGCCCTGCATTCCTGGGCGGAAATCCCGTCTCGACCCCATCAAATACGACAAGCGTCGGTACAAACGCCGCAACCGCATCGAGATCATGTTCGGCCGCCTCAAGGACTGGCGCCGCGTCGCCACCCGCTACGATCGGTGCCCTACGGTCTTCTTCTCCGCTATCGCCCTCGCCGCCACCGTGATCTTCTGGCTCTGATCAATGAGTCCTGAGCCTAGCGGTCGCCCGTTCTTCGGAGTCGAACCCGCCATCGGCAGCGGCGATCGCGCAGCAGGCCTCGACGAGCAGTGCCGGATACCGCTGCGCGCCCTTGACGCGTGCGACCGCCTCGAACGCGGCCGCCTCGCCACCCTTCTGGTCCTTGGCGAACCGCTCGGTCAGAGTTTCGAACGTCGCGGTGACATCGTCTAGCCCGAACGCAGCGATCGGCTCAAATCCACGGATCAACCCGAGCATCCGGTCATGCTCCTCCGTCGTTACCCAGCCATCGGCGAAGGCGATCAGCGCACACCCCGCGACGATGCCTTCCATCAGATGTTCGTTCTGCGCCCGATGAACCTCGTCGCCGAAGTCTTCCCAGGAGCGTTTCGCAAAACCTCCAAGCGCGTGTCGATACGGCATGTAATCTCCTTTTCCTCGATGTTGCATGAAGCGCCGCCAACCGGCCGATCAGTCGAAGATGCGCGATCGCCGCTCGTTGCGCCGATAGTTGTCGTGACCATCGTCCCAAACGCGCCGACCTTCGAGACGAGCGGGCTCTCGGTTGGCGTGGCCGCTTCCGACGTCCGCTCCCGTTTGCGGGCCGGATCAGCGGCATCATCCTTCCGTGCGACCCCCAGCAGCTCTGCGAGCTGGCCGCGGTCGAGCCAGACGCCGCGGCACGGCATCAGAACTTGCCTTTCACGGCAGGGGCGGGATTGCGGGTCCGCCACAGCGAATAGACGATGCCGGCGGCGAGGATCGCGAAAGTGGCGCCGAGCGACCAGATGGCGGGAAATTTGTCGAGCCCGAGGAAATCGGCGACGAAGATCTTCGAGCCGATGAAGATCAGCAGCACGGCAAGCGCCTGCTTGAGGTAAGCGAAGCGGTGCAGAACGGCAGCAAGTGCAAAATAGAGCGCGCGAAGCCCCAGGATCGCGAAGATATTCGACGTGTACACAATGTAGGGATCGGTGGTGATCGCGAAGATCGCGGGCACTGAGTCCACCGCGAAAATCACGTCCGCGATCTCGATCAGGATCAGCGCGAGGAAGAGCGGCGTCATATAGCGCACCGGCCGCCCCGTCCTCGGGTCCGGCAGCTTCACCAGGAAGCGCTCACCGTGCAACTCCTCGGTCACGCGGAAGCGGCGGCGGATCAGCTTGAGGACCGGGTTCTTTGAGAGATCGGTCTCCTTGTCACCCAGCGCCAGCATCTTGATCCCGGTCAGGATAAGGAAGGCCGCAAAGACGTAGAGAACCCACGCAAACTCGGCGACCAGCGTGGCGCCGATGCCGATCATGATCGCGCGTAGAACGATGACGCCGAGAATGCCCCAGAACAGCACGCGATGCTGATACTGACGTGGTACCGCGAAGTAGCCGAAGATCAACGCGATCACAAAGACGTTGTCGAGCGCCAGGCTCTTTTCGACGACGAAGCCGGTGAGATACTGGATGCCCGCGGTTTCGCCCAGCTGCAACCAAACGAGGCCGGCGAAGGAGACTCCAAGCACGATGTAGCCTGCCGAGAGCACGAGGCTTTCGCGCACGCCAATCTCTTTCTGCTTGCGATGCAGGACACCGAGGTCCAGCGCGAGCAGCACACCGACGATCGACACAAAGCCCAGCCACATCCAAGCGGGGTTGCCGAGCCAATCGAGCAGTAGGAATTCCAAATGCCGCCTCCCTGTCATGGAGTGCGGCTCGATCGGGAGCGTAGGATCGGACCCGGGCATCGAGCGCACTCGATGCGGTCCGACATCACGACCATCATGGTCGCCAGAGGGGCCCGGCCCGCGACGGTCATATAGGAAGCGCCCAGACTAGCCACAAGGGAAGATGCTTCAAACGCAAAGATCAGATCGGCCTTACGGCCTGACCACGCTTGATCGGCAATCTCATCACTGGATCCGCGCGGTCATTCGGCTCATTTCTGCGCCGCGTTGCACGCTGTGCTGGAGTTGCTTGAAAAGCGGACCGTGGGCGACGATCGTCGACCACCCGACCGAACGAGCGCGGCCCGTCCGATTCTTATCCGTGGGTGTCCGCGGCCACTACCACCGCTTGTCCGCCCTTCCCGTCCGAAGGTGAAAGTCCCATTCGTAGCGGGCAACCGCATGCGCCAGCGTGCGGAAACCTGCCGGAACGTGTTCGCACCGCCTTGTGTGATCCTTGGCTAAAAGTGCGTCGGCGGGCGCCGCGAATGCGAGATGTGGAGCTAAGCATGGACCCTAGGAGATATCTCACTGCCGAAGAAGTCGCGGAGCGCTACCGTGGCAGCATCTCGATAGGCACTCTACGCAACTGGCGGGCTATGAGAATCGGGCCGACTTTCATCAAGATCGGCAAAGCCGTGCTGTATCCCGTTGACGAACTCGATGCCTGGGACGAGAAGAACCGCGTGACCTGCCGTGCATCAACGCGCCTCGGCATGAGGGGTCAGGATCAGGTGTGATGATCACCCAGGTGCACGATTTGCCGATCTCAGTTGCCGACCTCACCCAACTTACGCATCACCAATTTCTAGCGCAACTACAGCAGGTTAGTCGATCATAGCAGACTCCTCCATAACCACCCTTCGGGCGATCCCTCGCCCTCGCAGGCCGACATCCAGATGACGAAAGCGATCATCGATATCGCAAAACCGCTGGGGATTGCCGTGCACGACCACATCATCGTCGGCAAGAGCGGACACGCGAGCCTGCGCGGGATGCGGTTGATCTGAACCGCATCGCCGTCAACGCACGACCGATGATGCCAACATCAGACCCGGTGACGCCGATCGCTCAATAGCAGTACCTGGGATCGACCCGCACGTAGTATCCGTCCGGGCGCTGCATGTAGCAGCCGCGCTGATAGGCATAGTAGCCGGAGCGGCGTCGCTCGCCTTCGGAGGCGATCGCGGCGCCCGTACCGGCACCGACGACGGCGCCGATTGCAGCTCCGCGGCCGCCGCCGATCGCGCCGCCGACGATCGCCCCGCCGACACCACCGATGATCGCGCCGCCGATGGCATCCTGCGCGAGAGCCTCATGCACCGGCATCACCGCCGCCACCATCAGGCACGCCATAATTCCAAAACCCCCAATGCGAAGACCTCGAAGCATGTTCGCCCTCCCCTGTGATGAAGTCAGTCATAGCGCCGGGGATGGAACCGAGCCAGACAAATTGCAGGCGCGGCCACCGCAGGCCGTAGCGCGTGCGATGCACAAGCCGGCCGATCTCATCCCGGCGACCAATCCCGCGCTGCATGCGCGGAGGTCTCGGCCTTCGGGGCCCGCCGCGCATTTTCCTGCTGCCGCTGTAAGGCATTTCACATGCGCCGGGCCGGCAACCTGCGACATTTGCGCGGATCACGCTGGGGTCACGCCTCAATCACGGCGCCCGGTTCACTCTGTCACGCACGAGGTTTCGATCGTTCATCAATCATTTGCGGGAGCGGAAAATGGTGTCATTCGAAAGTTTCAAGACCGAATACGAGCGGAATTGGGCAAACCTCGAGATCCGGCCTTCACGCCTCGCGGACGCGAACGGGGTCGCGCGCAAGGCGATCAACGGCAAGGCCACCTATCAGCAGATCGAGCGGCTCACCGGCGTGCCCTGGTATTTTACCGCCCTCTGCCACTACCGCGAATCCAATTTCGACTTCGACACCTATCTCGGCAACGGCGAGTCGCTTCATCGCGTGACGACCATCGTTCCGAAGGGACGCGGCCCGTTTGCGACGTTCGTGGACGGCGCCGTGGACGCATTCAGAATCGAGAACTTCATCGGCGCGCAGGACTGGAGCATTGCGCGGATTCTGTTCCGGCTCGAGGCGTTCAACGGCTTTGGCTATCACGCCAAGGGCTGCAATTCGCCCTATCTCTATGGCGGTTCGACGCTGTATGGCCCGCCCGAGGCACGGGCCGGAAAATTCGTCCGCGACCATGTGTTCGACGCGAACCACGTCGATTCCCAGCTCGGCACGGCGGTGATCCTGCGTGCGATGATGTCGCTCGATTCCTCGATCACTCTGGACGGCAGCCCGCAGATTGCATTTGCTAATCGCGCAGAACCCGAGGATGACGCGGCATCGACGATTGCGCTCATGCAGCAGGCGCTCAACAAGCTCGGCGCCAATCCACCACTGGTGGAGGACGGCATCAGCGGACCGAAGACCAAGGCCGCCGTCTCGCAGTTTCAACAGCAGAACGGCCTGCGGGACACCGGACTTCTCGACGCGGCCACGGTCGCCGCCATCACGCGTGCGGCGCAGGCCGGTGGCGCCGTGCAGACCGGCGATCTGTCCCAGGTCCTGAAGCGGCTGGAGGACGTCGCGCAATTGCTGCGGGGCGGCACGCCACAGGCAGGCACGCCGCCAGCGACCACGCCGCCGGCAACCAGCGATCCGATCAACCTGTTCGAACGGCTGTTCTCCCTCATCAACAAGACAGCGCCCATGCCCGGACCAGTGACCCCGACCAACCCTGCTCCCGTCGATCAGTTGAAGCAGGTCGTCGACCTGCTCAGCACCCTGCTCAACAAGGACAGCAAGCCCATGCTCGGCCAGGTCAACGGGGCGCTGGGCGAGACCATCGGCAAGCTCCTCGACGGCAAGAAGACCGCGCTCGGCCTCGGCGGCTCGGTGCTCACCGCGCTGCTCTCGTCGGTCACGGCGAGCCCCAACGCAGGCGGCATCGCCGGGCTGCTCGGCACGGTCGTGTCGGCGGTGCCGGGCCTCGGCCAGTTCGCGATGCCGATCTCGCTGGCGCTCACCGCCTGGGGCATGCTCGGCAAGCTGGAGAAGTGGGCACAAGGCACCGCGCCGCCGCCCAAGCCGACGACGTAATCTGCGGCCATCCTTCGAGACGCCCGCCTACGGCGGGCCCTCAGCGACTGTGTTCGAAGTCAAGCGTTTTGCCATGGTCTATTGTCTCTGATGATGGCGTTGAGGGTGATGAGAAGCTTCCGGGCGACTGCCACCAGAGCAACCATCTTCGGCTTTCCGGCGCTGAGGAGGCGCTGGTAGAAAGTCTTGAGGGCGAGGTTGCAGCGGCTCGCCACCAAGGCGGCCATGTGGAGGACTGTGCGAACGCTGGCTCGGCCGCCGCCGATCATGCTCTTGCCTCGCCAGCGGCCTGATTGCCGGGTGTAAGGCGCAAGGCCGGCGAGGCTGGCGATTTCCCGACGGCTCAACCGGCCAAGTTCAGGCAGCTCGGCGAGCAGAGTTCTGGCGACGATGTTTCCTATCCCAGGCACCGAGGCGAGAAGATCCTCCTTGGCGCGCCAGACCGGCGAGCCACGAACCATGGTCTCGATGTCTCGGTCGATGGCATCGAGCTCCTTCTGCAGCATGGCGATGTGACGCTGCAGACCTTTGCGGATCCGGACATTGCTTGCCCGTTTCTCACGCTGGCCTTCCGCGGTCTTCATCTCGATGATCTGCCGGCGGCGACTGACCATTTCGGCCAGCAGGCGCGCTTCCTGGTCAGGCAGCTCGCGCGGCTCCGGCCGGAGCGCATCCGCGAAGTGAGCAATCACGGCAGCGTCGATCGGATCGGTCTTCGCCCGTTTGCCGGCCGCCTGGGCGAAGTTGCGGATTTGGGCAGGATTGACCACCGCCAGCGGGATTGAAGCGCCGGCAACGGCCGCAGCCACAATGGTTTCGAAACCTCCGGTCGCCTCCACCGCGACCAAAGTGGGTTTCAGCTCTAACAGCCGTTCGACGAGGCTCTCGAGCCCTTTGCCGTCTCGCGTGACAGCGAACATTTCTCCGCTCGGACGTACGTGAACGTCCAGGCGGTCCTTGGAGACATCGATTCCCACGAATGACAATTCCATCGGCACCCCTCCTTGCGCAACCGGGCTCGCCAGGCGGCCCACGCGACTGTTCGGGTTCAACGGACTTGCAGATGGGGAGCCGAGCTGAGGGACGGGCTTTGCGGCCCTAGAATGAGACGGTCTCCCATCTGCAGCCGAACGGCCAAGCCTAGATCGCCGACCGGTCTTTGGCGAGTTACAAGGATGAGGGCGCGTTTCGCGGCGAGATCTCAGATCCTCATGGTGAGGAGCCCGCGCAAGCGGGCGTCTCGAACCATGCAGGCCTGGTCCGTCCGCGATGCCGCTACTGACGCAGCATGATCAGGGGATCGGCGGTGTCGGGAACGCGCCGCCACTGCGCGTTGTCGTCGGCCTCGAACTGCCAGGCATCGCCGGATTTCGACATCAGGATGATCTGGCCGCGCTCGAGACGCCATTGCGTCGGGTTGAACTGCGCAATGGCCGCATCGCATTTCGGCTTGAGGAAGACCTGGAAATTGTCTGGGCCGGCTTCCGTGTTGGTCAGCGTCAATCCGCACACGGGCTGGCCGTTGCCACGCACCATCGACCAGTCGCCGATCATCTGGTCCATCGACTTGGCCATCGAACGGGCGGCGGCGAGGTCCTGCAGGATGTAGACGCCCTCGCCCTGCCGCAGGCCTTCGAAGATGCCGGCCTCGACCTCGGTGAAGTCGATCACGGCTTCACCGGTCGCATCCTGCAGACGAACGATGTCGAGACCCCTGACGCTCCAGGCCACGATGTCTTTGGTGAAGGGCAGCGCGGTCTTGCAGGCCGGCTCCAGCTCCAGCTTGAAGCCCTGCCCCGCGGGGTCGGCCTTGAGGGTGACGACACAGGTCTTGCTGCGCTCGGTGGTGGAGAGCTCCCACTGCCCGGGCATGTCCTTCTTCAGGGTCGATACATCCTGCGCATGCGCCATGCCGATCGCGGCGACACACGCCGCGATGACCGATGCTACGACCCGAAGAACGCGCATCAGCGGCCCTTCACCGGCGTTTCCGCAACCGGCGTCAACGGCGCCTTGCCGGCGAACCAGGCCTTGAGGTTGTCGATCACGAGCTGGTTCATCGCGTTGCGCGTCACCACCGAGGCCGAGCCGATATGCGGCAGCAGCACGACGTTCTGCATGGTCTTGAGCTCGTCCGGCACGTTCGGCTCGGCCGCGAACACGTCGAGACCAGCGGCGAGGATGGTGCCGGATTTCAGCGCCTGCACCAGCGCAGCCTCGTCGACCACGGAGCCGCGCGCGACGTTGACCAGCACGCCGCGCGGGCCGAGCGCCTTGAGCACTTCGGCATTGACCATCTTGTTGGTCGAGGCGCCGCCCGGCACGATCACCATCAGCGTGTCCACCGCCTTCGCCATCTCGATCAAGTCAGGATAGTGCTTGTAGGAGACGTTCTTGGACGGATTGCGCGTGTGGTAGACAACAGGCACCAGTGAGGCATCGAGCCGGCGCGCGATGGCCTGGCCGATCCGGCCCATGCCGACGATGCCGACCTTGCGGTCGCGCAGCGAGCCGACGCTGAGCGGATAGTTCTGGGTCTGCCAGAGACCGGAACGCACATAACGGTCAGCCTTGATGAATTCGCGCAGCGTGCAGATGAGAAGGCCCATCGCGACGTCGGCGACCTCTTCGGTCAGCACATCAGGCGTGTTGGTGACGATGATGTTGCGCTCGGCCGCGTATTTGGCATCGACGTGGTCGTAGCCGACACCGAAGCTCGACACGAGTTCGAGCTTGGGCAATTGCGACAACGAATCCTTGTCGACGCGGGCGGTGTGATCGGTCACCGCCACGCCGCGGATCTTTTCGCGGATCGCGGGCGTCAGCCTCTCGAGGTCACCTCGCGTCTCGGCCGTGTGCACGACGAAATGATCGGAAAACCCGTTTTCGAGGATCGGCCGCGCCGGCCCATAGATCAGAAGGTCGATCTTTTCGGACGAAATCGAACCGGCAGCCATCAGTTGTCCTTTCCAAGCGCGCTTTCATGCCAGCGCCGTAAAACGAGGTGGGAAACTACCGCCAGCACCCCATAGATGACAATCCCGGCGAGCGACAACAACAACAGCGCCGCGAACATGCGGGGTATGTTCAATCGATAGCCGGATTCGGCGATCCTGTAGGCGAGCCCGGAGCCCGCGCCGGCGGTGCCGGCCGCGATTTCGGCCACGACCGCGCCGATCAGCGACAGGCCGCCGGCGATGCGCAAGCCGCCGAGGATATAGGGCAGCGCCGCCGGCAGCTTCAGGAACCGCAGGGTCTGCTGTGGCGAGGCGCCATAGAGCTGGAACAGCCCGGCAAGGTTGCGATCGACGGAGTTCAGCCCGAGCGTGGTGTTCGACAGCACCGGGAAAAAGGCGACGATGAAAGCGCAGACGACCACCGCGGTCTGCTGCTCCAGATAGATCAGGAGCAGCGGCGCGATCGCGATCACCGGCGTCACCTGCAGCACCACGGCATAGGGGAACAGCGAATATTCCACCCATTTCGACTGGTTGAACAACAGCGCCAGTGCGATCCCGCCGATGCTGGCGGCCGCAAAACCTTCGAGCGTCGTCAGCAGCGTGGCGACGAGCGATTGTGACAGCACCGCCCAGTCCTTGATCAGCGTCAGGACAATGACGGAGGGCGCCGGCAGCACGTAGGGCGGAATCTCCCTGATGCGGACCACGAATTCCCAGGCGAGAAGGCCGGCCGCGAACACGATGACGGGCAACACGACGCGCGCCGCGCGCTGCGCGCCGGAGGATCTTGCGGTGACGGAGGCTTGCGCGTTCATAGCGTCGACTGCCCCGCATAGGACGGCGCCAGCGCGGCCGACACGCGGCGGCAATAGTCGGAATAGGCAGTCGAGGTGCGAAACTCCTCTCCGCGCGGCTCGATCGTCTCGATGCGGATGTCGGCCTGGATGCGGCCGGGCCGCGCCGTCATGACCACCACGCGCTGCGACAGGTAGACGGATTCGAACACCGAATGGGTGACGAAGACGATGGTCTTGCCAAGGCTGCGCCACAGCGCGAGCAAATCGTTGTTGAGGCGAAAGCGCGTGATCTCGTCGAGCGCGGCGAAAGGCTCGTCCATCAGGAGGATATCGGGGTCGGTGACGAGCGCGCGCGCCAGCGACACCCGCATCTTCATGCCGCCGGAGAGTTCGCGCGGAAAGGCCTCGGCGAAATCGGCGAGCCCGACGCGCTCCAGCGCCGCATCGGCGCGCGCGACAGCTTCGGCCTTCGGCACACGCGCGAGCCTCAAGGGCAGCCTGACGTTCTCGCGCACGCTGGTCCAGGGCATCAGGGTCGGCTCCTGGAACACGAAGCCGATGCCATGCCCCGGCTGCGCGTCGCCCTCATGGCGCGACACACGCACGATGCCGGATGACGGCGCGCCGAGCCCGGCAATCAGCCGCAGTGCCGTCGACTTGCCACAGCCGGAGGGCCCCAGCAGCGAGATGAACTCGCCCTTGCGGACGCTGAGATCGAGCGGCCCAAGCGCCATGACGCCATTGTCATAAGCCTTCGTCACGCCGCGCAGACTGACGGCGAGGGCCGTCAGGCTGGCTTCGACCCCGGACGAAGTTTTGCTCTCTACCATTGGTCGCTGATTGTGATGTGGAGGGACCGAGCCGCGCTCCACACCTCTCCCCAACGGGGAGCGGTCGCGCCGAAGGCGCGGGTGAGGGGGCTCAGGTTCCACGAGGGAGCGTAACCCCTCACCCGCATCGCATCGGGCGATGCGATGCGACCTCTCCCTTCGGGAGAGGTGAACCGCGCCGCGACATATCGGTCTAACTTTAGCATCGACTACGGCTTGCTCGGGCGCAGCTCGACGCCGACGCCCTTGTTGACGAAGCGCAGCGTGTAGGACTTGCGGAAGTCGAGATCGGGCTTCACGACGCCGGCCTTCACCATCTTGTTGAAGAAGGAGGTGTAGCGATCGTCGCTCATCGCGCCGATGCCGTCTTTGACGCTGTCGCCGGAATCGACAATGCCGTACTCCTTCATCTTGGCGACCGAATAGGCCAGCAGCTCGTCGGTCATTTCCGGATTGAGCTTCTTGATCATGGCATTGCCGGCCGAATTGTCGCCGTAGATGTAATTGTACCAGCCGACCATGGAGGCATCGACGAAACGCTGCACCAGATCCGGCTTCTTCTCGACCGTGTCGCGGCGGGCCTCGACCAGGGTCGAATAGGTATTGAAGCCGAAATCGGCGAGCAGCAGCACGTTGGGCTTGAAGCCGGCGGCCTTCTCGACCGCGAAGGGCTCGGAGGTGACGTAGCCCTGCATCGCGCTCTTGGGATTGGCGATGAAGGGCTGCGGGTTGAAATTGTAGGGCCGCACGTTCTTCTCGCTGAAGCCGTATTCCGATTTCAGCCACTGGAAGTAGCTGGTCATGCCCTCCTTGGAGACGAACAGCGTCAGCGGCTTGAGGTCCTCGATCCTGGCGACCTTGGCGTCCGGCTGCGTCAGCATCACCTGCGGGTCTTTCTGGAAGATCGCGGCGATCGTCACGACGGGAACGTTGTTGGCGACCGCGTCGAACGACATCAGCGTGTTCGCGGCCATGAAGAAATCGATCTTGCCGGCGACCAGGAGCATCCGGTTGTTTTCGTTGGGACCGCCGGGGATGATGGTGACGTCGAGCCCGTATTTCTTGTAGGTGCCGTCGGCGACCGCCTGGAAGAAACCGCCATGCTCGGCCTCGGCGACCCAGTTGGTGCCGAAGGTGATCTTGTCCAGCGTCTCGGCACGCGCCGGGACCATCGAGACCAAAGCGGCCATCAAGCCCGCCGTTAACGCTCGCCGCAGATGAGAGGGGCTCATAAAGGCACTCCGTCGATCGCTTCTAGCCGACACCAAGCCAACGCGATAAAACCGCAAGATATCAGGGGACGCGAGCCGGCCTGGCCCGCGTCCCCTGATACCACAAATTACGCGACAAATTCGGGCAAAGAAACCTTGATGACGCCTCCTCGCGACTGGACCGAGATTCGCTGGGCCGACGCTCCGCCCGCCGAGGTTTCGCGCTGGATCGCGGTGCTGCCGCTGGCGGCGACCGAGCAGCACGGCCCGCATCTGCCTGTGACCACCGACGTGCTGATCGCTGACGCCTATCTGGCGCGCGTGCGCGAGCTTTTGCCCGCGGGCGTTCCGGCGATTTTCCTGCCCGTTGAACCCATCGGGATTTCCACCGAGCATATCGACTATCCAGGCACGCAGACGCTGCCGACCGACGTCGCGCTGAAGCGATGGACCGGGATCGGCGAGGACATCGCGCGGCGCGGGGTGAAGAAGCTCGTCATCATCACCAGCCATGGCGGCAACAGCGCGGCAATGATGCTGATCGCGCAGGACCTGCGCGCGCATCAGAAGCTGTTCGTGGTCACGACCTCGTGGTCGCGACTATCGGGGGCGGACACATTGTTCCCGGCCGATGAAGTCCGCCATGGCATTCACGGCGGCGCGGTCGAGACCTCGATCATGCTGGCGCGTTATCCCGACCAGGTGCGCAGCGATGCCATTGCGGATTTTCCCGCAAGCAGCATCGCGCTGGAGAAGCAGTATCGCTGGCTGTCGACGCAGCGGCCGGCGCCGTTCGCCTGGCAGACGCAGGATCTCAACGCCAGCGGTGCGGTCGGCAACGCGACGCTGGCCGTGGCCGAGAAGGGCGAGCAGCTCATCGATCAGGGCGCGACGACCTTCTGCGAGTTGCTGGCCGAGGTCGATAACTTCGACGTGAACAGGCTCGCAAAAGGCCCCCTGGGCTAAGCCACATCCTCCTGAAATTATTCAGGAAAGAGCTCCGCACCGCGGTCTCGAAGCGCGCCTTCGAACCGGACGCGGGGAGCCTCCGTCCAACTGGGCACGCGGGCCACAACGGACCGCCTCAACCCGGATGGAGTTTCAAATGTCGATCAAGACCAGGATTGCCGCCGTCGCTCTCGCCGCCCTCGCCGTCACGGGCACCATGGTGTCCACCACCTCGCAGGCTCAAGCCAAGCCGCCCGGCTGGGTCTGGGGTGTCGGCGCCGGCATCGCCACCGCCGCAGTGGTCGGCTCCGCGATCGCCGCCAGCAACGACCCCTATTACTACGGCTACCGCCGCTGCGGCTGGGCCGCCCAGTACAACGCCTTCGGCCAGTACGTTGGCCGCGTTCGCACCTGCTACTG
Source organism: Bradyrhizobium betae (assembly GCF_008932115.1). Lineage (NCBI taxonomy): Bacteria > Pseudomonadati > Pseudomonadota > Alphaproteobacteria > Hyphomicrobiales > Nitrobacteraceae > Bradyrhizobium > Bradyrhizobium betae. The sequence continues at coordinate 3,796,168 of NZ_CP044543.1, read as the reverse complement.
ATCTGAGTACCTGAGGCCGATCTCACGTGGATCCCGCGTCCGACACGGGCGCCTCATCCACCCCGTGTCGCGCCCCCGACCCCGCCCGGCTGTCCCCCGGGCGGGGTCATTCATTTGGGTACCGGGATTTTGTTGCCGTCCCGTCACACAGGAGTGCCAACCATCCACTGCGGCAATCCGCACCAGTTGCTATTGCGAATTAATCGCAATAAAGTTGGTAGCGAGCCTAGGTACTTGGGAAGAAATCACGTCGAATCGGGATCGTCTCGCCCGACCACGTGAGCGCCCAAGACATGGTGACAGGGCCGCGGCGAATCGGCAGGGATAGCGCGGCGTGGGCATATTCGTGTTTTGGGGGCGTGCGTTTTGACGTTGAGAGGGCATCGACACCGGTATTTGCGGACGGCCGCTGCAATCGCCTCGGGCGTGCTGGCTTTTCCCGCCGCCGGCCGCGCGGCCGATCTGCCGCTGAAGGCGCCCGCGCTGAAAGCGGTCTATGACTGGACCGGCCTCTATATCGGCGCGCACACCGGTTTCACCCGCGGCACATCCTCCGCGACGCTGACCGATCCCACACTCGCAACCGACAACCATGTCTTCACCGGCGCGACCGGCGGCGTCCAGGCCGGCTACAATTGGCGCCTGAATTCGGGGCTGCTGCTCGGCGTCGAAGGCGACATCTCGTTTCCGAACTATCTGCCCTCCAATCACGTCGTGTCGTCGGCGGCGACCGCGCTGTCGAGCGCGGAGGAGCGCTGGGATTATGTCGCGAGCCTGCGCGCGCGGCTCGGTTACACCACCGGCAACTGGCTGGTCTACGCCACCGGCGGCGCCGCGTTTGCCGGCGAGCGCTTCCTCGCGACGCCGACAGGCGGCAGTGAAGAGAAGGTGTTGAACACGCGGTTCGGCTGGACCGCCGGCGGCGGCGTCGAATACGCCTTCGCGCCGCACTGGAGCGCGCGGCTCGAATATCTCTACAGCAAGTTCGAGAACGCCAACGTCACCTTCCCCTCGGGCGCGCAATATTCGTCGTCGATGGATTTCCAGAGCCTGCGCATCGGCCTCAACCGCAAGATCGACTGGCCGGGGGGGCCGACCACCAATCCGAAATCCGACATCACCGACGCCGAGTCCAGCCGCTGGGAGATCCACGGCCAATCGACCGTGCTGGGTCAGGGCTACCCCGCGTTCCGCGCGCCCTATACTGGACCGAACAGTCTGATCCCATCGCCGGATTTCCAGCAGACCTGGAGCAACTCGCTCTATCTGAATGCGCGGCTGTGGGACGGCGGCGAGGTCTATTTCAATCCCGAGCTGCTGCAGGGCTTTGGCTTCAACAACACGACGGGCGCTGCCGGCTTCCCCAATGGCGAAGCGCAAAAATCCGGTTTCCCCTATCCGCACTTCGACGCCTCGCGGCTGTTCGTGCGCCACACCTTCGGCTTCGGCGGCGAGCAGGAGGAGCTTGCCAGCGGGCAGCTTCAGCTTGCCAGCAAGGTCGATGTCTCGCGCTTGACCCTGCAGGTCGGCAAATTCGCCGTGGTCGACGTGTTCGACGGCAATTCCTATGCGCACGACCCGCGCAAGGATTTCATGAACTGGTCGATCTGGGCCTCCGGCGCGTTCGACTATGCGGCTGACAAGCTCGGCCTGGGCTATGGCGCGACCGCCGAATTGAACCAGAAGCAATGGGCATTGCGGGCCGGCTACTTCCTGATGGACGCCACATCCAACTCGAACAATTTCGACATGAATGTCGGGCGCCGCGGCGAGTATGTCGCAGAACTCGAGATGCGCTATTCGCTGTTCGGCCAACCCGGCAAGCTGCGCACGCTCGGCTTCGTCAACAGCGCCTTTGCGGGCAGTTATCGCGAGACGCTGGATAATCCCGCGTTTGGCGTGGACATCACCCAGACCCGCCGCGGCCGCCTCAAATACGGCTACGCGCTCAACCTCGAACAGGCCGTCACCGACGACATCGGCGTGTTCGGACGCTGGAGCTGGAACGACGGCCACAACGAGATCATGGCCTTCACCGACATCGACCGCAGCCTGTCCGGCGGCGTCTCGGCGAAGGGAACGAAATGGGGCCGACCCGACGACGTCGTCGCCATCGCCGGCGCCGTCAACGGCCTCTCGCAGGACCATCGCGACTTCCTTGCCGCCGGCGGACTCGGGCCGTTGATCGGCGACGGCCGGCTCAACTACCGCCGCGAACGCGTGCTGGAGACCTACTATGCCTACGCGCTGAACAAGGCGCTGACCTTCACGGCCGACTATCAGCTCATCGTCAATCCCGCCTACAACGCCGACCGCGGACCGGTCTCGGTGTTCTCGGGGCGCCTGCACGGTGAATTCTGACCGCAGCCCGCCATTGGACGATCCAACGAGCGGGTCGCTGACGCCTCACGAGGCTAGCAGGACTTCTGCTGCAGATGCTGGACGCATGTGCACGTCGTCGTTGCCGGGTACTTCACGTCGTAATACGGGAAACTCGACGAGGCCGGGCTGTTGGTCGAGCAGCGCGGAAACAGGTAATAGCTGTCGGTCAGCTTGACGGTGCCGCTGATCGCGAAGCCCAGATTGGGCGTGTAGTCGTAGGACACCTCGCTCAGGATCAGCGAGATGTTGGCATTGTTCGGATTCTTCGGGTCCGGCGCCGTATACGCCGACAACGTCATCTGCTGACCGATTGCTCTGGCTCCCGACGAGCTGGTCGACTTGCTCCATTGCACCGTCGCCTTGCCGGTGCTGTCGGTCGAGACCTCGGACACCGTGATCGTCATCAGGGAGGCGCCGCCGCTGGTGGTGGCATACGGAGCCATGATGGCCGACGAAGCTGCAAGAATGCTGTCCATCTGGGACGACGTAACCTGCGTGTTCTGCGACACCATGTCGGCAACACTGTGCGCGGTTGCGCTGACCTTGACGTTCATGGACAGGCCGTTGCCGAGCTCGACGCCGCCGACATAGAGCAACAGCAGGAACGGGCTGATGATGGCGAATTCCGTCGCGGCAACGCCCCTGGCATCGGTCCACAGGTGCCGCGCGCGAAACCTCATGCGGGCGATCATGGCAAGCTCCTCTTAAGAACCCGGTTCATTCTGGAAAGCGGCCGACGACATGATGAGCCGGTTACCGTTCGAAAGATTTGAGAGATTGAAACCAAGCGGCCCCAGCACGACCGGCCATACGTACATCACGCGGAGCACGACGATATCGCCGGCAGTTCCGGGATTGTATTGCCAGACATTCGAGACGGCGCCCTTGGCGTCGAACGTCAATGTGGGCGTGGCCGTATTCGCCGAAGACCACGCATTGGCGACCTGCATGTCGACCATCAAGCCGCTGCAGGTGAAGAATATCACGACCTGATCGCAGACCGCCTGCTTGAACACGGACTGCGTCATCTGCTGGGATTGCACCTGCCCGGTCAGAACCAGGCGGGCCGCCTGACGCGTCACGGTTTCGAGCGTCTGCTGGGCAAAGAAGACAAGAAACGTTTGAATGACTGCGATGATGAGCGCGAGGAACGGCGCGCCAACCAGCGCGAACTCGACCGCCGTGGCTCCATTGCTGTCCCCGGCAAAAGCGGCGCAGCGATCGCGGCATCTCCTTTTTGTTACGATGTCCGGTCGGACCATGGCGCGTCCCTATTGCATGAGGCTGGCTGTGCTTGACGCGACCTTGATGAACAGGTCCGTCAACGCCTTGGATATGTCGCCGCCGCTTTGAACGCTCTTGTAGAAGCCGGGCGAGGCGCACGCCTGGAGGTTTTGCGCGATCTGGCCGGTTGAGGAAGTAGGCTGATCGTATTTGTCTATCCAGCTCATGTACCAGCTGTCCGTCTTCTGGATACCGGTGCTGGGATTGGCGATGAGCTGCAGATACTCCGTGTACAGAACGGCGATCTTGATACCCCGGTTCTTGATGGTCGTGCACATCGCCGTGTCGAGCGGCTGCTGGCATCGACTGTTGGAGGCGAAGCTCGCGTTTGGACAGGTCGCGGAGATCTTGTCTTCGACGCCGTCGGTGACCAGGAACACCACTTCCTGCGGCGTGTCTCCCGTCGCGTTGGTCCCAAGCCCGGGGGTAGGCATGATGGCGTTGATGCTGGTAAGCGCACCGGCGATATTCGTGCCATTGTCGGTCTTGCAGTTGGTCGTCACGACGACGCAGTTCTGGTAGGCGACCGGCATCAGCGAGATATTGGAAACTTGGGTTCCGGCGCTGCTCGGGGTTGTCAGCGTCGCCAGTGTGTTCAAAGCCAAATCGAACGTATAGAGCGCCGCCTTGTAGGTGGTGTTGTTCAGCGCCGCCATGCACTGCATGACGCCGCCCGAAACGCCCGACTGCGGGCAGTTCGACCAGCTATTCAGCAACTGGTTGACGGCACTCGTTACGAGATCGATCCGCAAGGTGATGTTTCTTTGCCGTGCGATCGCGAGGTTGTCCTTGGTGCCGCCGTCGTGAGCGATATTGGTTTGATGGCACGCGAAGCCGCAATTCTGCGAGGCCCCTGCCGACTGGTACGCGGGGGCAGTGTATGTGATGAGAGCGGCGATGTCGGTGGCGGTCGCACCAATCCCCATGGACGGCGAGTCGTCCATCAGCAGATAGAAATTCATGTTGGGCGCGCTCGACGCGCGCGCGGTCGCCGAACCGGCGATCTGCCAGGTCTGCTTGCCGAGAACCCCCGGGAAATTGTTGATGGACTCCGCGGCATAGGAGACCGTGATGGTCCGCTGCAGCCCGGAATCGACGACATTGACCGTCGGTGTCGGCGTGGTCTTGAGGCCCGCCAGGTTGGCCTTCGCTGCAAAGACGGCTGTCGCGGTGGCCTGGACGACGGTGCTGTCGGTCTGCGTCAACATCGCCGGTCTCACGGCCGCGATCGCGGCTGCGTCGGCGGCCGCGTTCAACTGCTCCCGCTTGCGCAGGGCCAGCGTGTAATCGAGCGCCATGCCGAGCAGAAATATGGTGGGCACCATCATCAGCGCGAAGATGATGGCGACGTTGGCCTTCCGGTCTCGCTGGAACCGAAGAACTACGCGGCGGAGCATTTGACCTTCACCCTGATTGCCGTCGCTGCGGCCGAGACCATTTCCTGGCGCCTTGCGACCGGAGGAGACCACAGGTTTTCGCAGCCGATCGCTCGCTCTTTACGAGGGCAAATATGGATATCGCGCCTTAATCAACGCTTACGCGCGTTCCATAAACACGGACCCGGACGGGGCGGGATGTGTCACATTGAGAAAGCATCATTAACGCCGCTTAAACAGGTTCGCCGAGAATTCCCCTACGGGGTCAGCGCCTCGAAAATCGAGCGAAAGCGCGCGCCTGACCTCCGACTATTTAGGTTGGAACCGGGCATATCCCGCCTGGAGTTCTTATATAAGGGGCTCGGTCCGGCGTCCGCCGGGCCTGACATCCCTCTTTCCTGCACACAATGTTGTCCGTCGAACTCATCATCGTCGTCGTTCTGATCGTCATCAACGGCCTGTTATCCATGTCCGAGCTGGCCGTGGTCTCGTCCCGCCCGGCCCGGTTGTCGCTGCTTGCCGCCAAGGGTGTGCGCGGCGCCGAACGGGCTCTGAAGCTGGCGGCCGATCCCGGAAAGTTCCTCTCGACGGTGCAGATCGGCATCACCCTGGTCGGCGTGCTCTCGGGCGCGTTCTCCGGCGCGACGCTGGGCCAGCGGCTGACGCAATGGCTGGTCGAGGCTGGTCTCTCCGCCGGCGTTGCCGACATCGTCGGCGTCGGCATCGTGGTCACTCTCATCACCTACGCCACGCTGATCGTGGGCGAGCTGGTGCCGAAACAGGTGGCGCTGCGCGATCCCGAAAGCGTCGCGGTGAAGGTTGCGCCGGCGATGCACGTGCTTGCGAAGGTATCGCTGCCGCTCGTCTTCCTGCTCGATCTCTCCGGCAAGCTGATCCTCACGCTGCTCGGCCGCGGCGGCAAGGCCGAGGAGAAGGTGTCGGAGTATGAGATCCATCATCTCGTCACCGAGGCCGAGAATGCAGGCGTGCTCGAGCCCGGCGAGAAGGAGATGATCGCCGGCGTGATGCGGCTCGGCGACAGGCCGGTCGGCGCCGTCATGACGCCGCGCACGGAGGTCCACGAGATTGACCTGAATGATGCGCCGGAAGCCATCCAGGAGATCATCGCAAAGAGCCCGCATTCGCGTTTTCCCGTCTCCGACGGCGACCGCGACAAGCCGATCGGCGTGCTGCAGGCCAAGGACCTGCTGATCGCCTATATGAACGAACGCGCGCCGGATCTGCGCGCACTGGTGCGCGAGGCGCCCGGCATTCCGGCGTCGGCCGACGCTCGCGACGTGCTGGCCATCCTGAGATCTGCGCCGGTTCACATCGGTTTCGTGTACGACGAATACGGTGCCTTCGAGGGCATGGTGACCGCCGCCGACATCCTCGAATCGATCGTCGGCGCCTTCCATTCGGAGCAAGGACCGCCGGAGCCGGCCTATGTCAGGCGCAGCGACGACTCGTTGCTGGTCTCCGGCTGGATGCCGGTCGACGAGTTCGGCGAGCTGCTCGGCATCGAGCTGCCGCCGCACCGCTACAACACGGTCGCCGGCCTCGTGCTGCAACAGTTCAACGCGCTGCCTGACATCGGCGATGCCTTCGACTTCGGCGGCTGGCACATCGAGGTGATCGATCTCGACGGGCGGCGGATCGACAAGATTCTGGCGAGCCGGACGGGTGAAGTCGAGACGGGGTGAGCTCCAGCCTCGCGTCAGCCGCGGACCTTCACCCGAACCTCACCCCGATGCGTCTTTCCTTGCGCCAGACCACGGTGCAGGCGAGATGCGTTCCATCCGCCTGGATGATGAGCGTGAAGTGTTCGGGGATGCCGACGGGGCTGGAGACGTCGAGGGCGGCGCCGGTGTCGGAAAAATTGCGGACGGTGCAGTCGATCGCGCCGCCGCCGAACTCGATGGTTCCGGCTTTCAGCACACGATGCCTGGCTCTATCGCGTCGCTCGTCCATGACGCCAATTTACACCCGAAGCTGACATAGACGTTAAAACACAACTCCGATCCCCGACGAATTTTCGCCACCGCAAAATGCGCGGTATCATGCGGCAGATCGGTGCCTCAGAGCGCCGGCTGGAACGTCTCCGCCTGCGCCATCCTCCAGGCGTCGCGGAACCTGGGATCCTCGGTGCCCTCGAGCAATTCCCCCGGGCGCAACGCCGGATAGAGCTGCGCGAAAGACTTCACGTCGGTCGTCGACGTCCGCTGGCTGAAATGAATCGGGCGCAGCTGCTGTGGATGTTCGAGGCCGGCCGCGGCGATCAGCTCGGTCAGCGAATGCAGCGTGGCGTGGTGATAATTGTGCACGCGGTCGATCTTGAGCGGCACGTAGAGCGCACGGGCGCGGGTCGGGTCCTGCGTCGCGACCCCGGTCGGGCAGCGGTCGGTGTGGCAGCTCAGCGACTGGATGCAGCCGAGCGAGAACATGAAGCCGCGCGCCGAATTGCAATAGTCGGCGCCGATCGCCATCGCGCGCGCCATGTCGAAGGCGGTGGCGATCTTGCCGGAGGCACCGATCTTGATGCGGTCGCGTGCGTTGATGCCGATCAGCGCGTTGTGCACGAAGCTGACGCCCTCGCGCATCGGCGTGCCCAGATGGTCCATGAACTCCAGCGGCGCGGCGCCGGTGCCGCCCTCATTGCCGTCGACGACGATGAAGTCCGGATAGATGCCGGTCTGCAGCATCGCCTTGCAGATCGCCAGGAATTCCCAGGGATGGCCGATGCACAGCTTGAAGCCGGCCGGCTTGCCACCGGAGAGCTTTCGCATCTCGGCGACGAACTGCATCATGCCAACGGGCGTCGAGAAGGCGCGGTGCGAAGCCGGCGAGATGCAGTCCTCGCCCATCGCGACGCCGCGGATCTTCGAAATCTCCTCCGAGACTTTCGCGGCCGGCAGCACGCCGCCATGACCGGGCTTGGCGCCCTGGCTGATCTTGAGCTCGACCATCTTGATCTGGTCCTGGGCGGCGACGCGCGCGAACGCTTCCGGATCGAAAGAGCCGTCGAGGTGACGGCAGCCGAAATAGCCCGAGCCGATCTCCCAGATGATGTCGCCGCCCATCTCGCGATGATAGGGGCTGAAGCCGCCCTCCCCGGTATCGTGCGCGAAGCCGCCCTTTTTCGCGCCGGCATTCAGCGCACGCACGGCATTCGGGCTGAGCGCGCCGAAACTCATGGCGGAGATGTTGAACACCGAGGCCCAATAGGGCTGCTTGCAGTCGGGCCCGCCGATGGTGATACGGAATTTCTCCTCGGCATGCGTCTTCGGCGAGACCGAGTGATGCATCCACTCGTAACCCTCGCGATAGACGTCCTCCTGGGTGCCGAAGGGGCGCTTGTCGAGCTCCATCTTGGCGCGCTGATAGACCACCGCGCGGGTGTCGCGCGAGAACGGCATGCCGTCCTTTTCGCTCTCGAAGAAATACTGCCGCATCTCGGGCCGGATCTCTTCGAGCAGGAAGCGGATATGCGCCGAGATCGGATAGTTGCGCAGCACCGCGTGGCTCTTTTGCAGGAGATCGCGCACACCGAGCAAGGTGAGCGCAGCAAAGATCAGGATCGGGACCAGCAGGATGTCGAAGATCTTGCGGTCGGCGATGCCGATGCCGATCAGGAGCGCGGTAACGACCGCGCAGATCGTCAGAACGATGAAACGCGGCGAGAATGGCAGAAGCAGGGTTTCCATGATCCCCTCGTCCGCGAGCGCCAGGCGCTTGGGAGATGAGGGTTCGGGAGCTTCCTGCGGTTTGTTGTCTTCGACCACGATTCCCATCCTCTCGCCAGCATGAGGCGGTACGATACGCCTGCGCCAGTCATACGGATATGACGCGGCCCTTGTTTCAGGCTAGCGAATTCGGCCGTAGCAAATCAATCAACCCGATGGGCGGATTTTTGCAGTGCAGCAGAGGCAAGGGAATAAGGGAGCGGACTTCAGGCATTCCCGGGCCGACGAATGCAGACCCGGGACATGCAAGCCTGGAGAACGGCGATCAGCGCTCGACGAACGCCTTCTCGATCACGAAGTGGCCGGGCTTGTTGCCCGAGCCCTCGATGAAATCGCGGCCTTCGAACATCACCTTCAACTCTTCGAGCATCGCCGGACTGCCGCACATCATCACGCGGTCGGTCGCGATGTCGAGCGGGCCCTGGCCGATATCGTTGAAGATCTGCTCGGAGTTGATGAGGTCGGTGATGCGGCCGCGGTTCTTGAACGGCTCGCGGGTCACGGTCGGATAATAGATGAGCTTGTCCGCCAGCAGTTCACCGAACAGTTCGTCCTCACGCAAAGTCGCAACGAGCTTTTCGCCATAGGCGAGCTCGGAGACCTGACGGCAGCCATGCACCAGCACGATGCTCTCAAACTGGTCGTAGACATCGGGGTCCTTGATCAGGCTGGCGAACGGCGCGAGGCCCGTGCCGGTCGAGAGCAGCATCAGCCGCTTGCCGGGAATGAGATTGTCGGTGATCAGCGTGCCGGTCGCCTTGCGGCCGACCAGGATGGTGTCGCCTTCCTTGATCTTCTGGAGGCGCGAGGTGAGCGGGCCGTCCTGAACCTTGATCGAGAAGAACTCGAGCTCTTCCTCGTGGTTGGCGCTTGCCATGCTGTAGGCGCGCAGCAGCGGACGGCCGTCGATCTCGAGGCCGATCATCGCGAACTGGCCGTTCTGGAAGCGGAAGCCGGTGTCGCGCGTGGCGCGGAAGCTGAACAACGTGTCGGTCCAGTGCTGGACGGAAAGAACCTTCTCTCGGTAAAACGCGCTCATGATTTTCGATATTCCGAATATTTGCGGTTTTAGAACAACAGCGTTGCGCGGCCTCTTCGAGCGAGGCGGGCACCACTTGCCATGGCGGAGGATTTCTCAGGCGTGATCTACGCCATTGAGACCAATAATCAACCTCGTTTCGGGTGCAATTGATGCCGATCAAACCGGCATCTGCGACGGAATTAGCCGGATCATTAACGGATCTGCTGTCGGGCCCGCATCAAGGGTAATTTCTTTTCCCTGAAAGGCTCGATCGCAGCACTTAATTTCCGTCGCGCTCGCGAGAATTTCATTAAGAATAGCTCTGGTTTTCACCCCGGCCCGGCGCCGTTTCCCGCATTTTTGCGGCCTTTGGCGACAGGAATGATCAGGCACACGATTGAAGCAGATGGCGGCGAGCGGCGAGCGGATCTTCCTCCAGGCGATCAGGCACTATTGTGCGAACCACGGCATCGCGGTCGATGTTCGCGCCGGTGGCTGGCTGATCGCGATGCACCGGGGCGCAAGGCGCCATTTCGCCTTCGGCTATGACATCGGCCTCAACAGCGCCATCGCCCATCGCCTCGCCAACGACAAATCGGCGACGGCCGAGGCGCTGACGCTGGAAGGCGTGCCCTGCATTCCGCATCAGCTCTTCCTCAACCCGAAGCTGGGCGAGACTATTGTTGGCGCCGGCTGGCGAGAGGCCATGCTCGGGCTGCTTCACGATCATCCGGAGGGCGTGGTGGTCAAGCCGAACGAGGGGACGTCGGGACGATCCGTCTTCAGGGCGACGACGGAGGCCGAACTCGACCACGCGTCTGGCGAGGTCTTTTCGATGAGCGCGGGGCTCGTGATCTCGCCCTATGTCGCGATCGAGGAGGAGGTCCGAGTGATCCTGCTCGATGAGGAGCCCCTCGTCGTCTACAGCAAGCAGCGTGGCGCGGACTGGCGGCACAATCTCGATGCCGGGGCACAGCCGGTGCTGATGGAGGACGGCGATGTTCGCGCTGCCTGCGTGAAGCTCGCGATCGACGCCGCGCGCGCCATCGGCATCACCTTCGCGTCGATCGACGTCGTTCGCGTCCATGGCGCGTGGCAGGTGCTGGAAATCAATTCTGGCGTGATGATGGAAGCGCTGGGCAAGCTGCATCCGGAGCTGGTGCAGGCGACGTATGACGCGGCGCTGGATCGGGTGTTTGGGGATCACCGCTAGCGCCGACTTATCACCGTCACCCTGAGGTGGCCGCTTCTTCAGCGGCCCTCGAAGGGCGACGGCCCGGCTGCAGCTGCATCCAGGCCGCTCATCCTTCGAGGCTCGCCGCGCAGCGCAAATGCACTGCGCGGCTCGCACCTCAGGATGACGAAAACCCACCGGTCACATCTTCAGGGACCCGCTCGCGACCTCAATTATTCGCGCCCGCTGAATCGTCCATCGCCTTGAACGCCTCCTCCAGTTGCAGCGAGATCGGCACGTTCAGGCGTTCGCCGGTCGGAAGCCGCGCGGTGAACCATTTGTTGTAGAGCGGGACGAGGTCGCGGTTGGAGCCGAGCTTGCGGAAACTGCGCTCGACCACGGCCGAGAGTTGCGGCTCACCCTTGCGGAACATGATGCCGTAGGGGTCGTAGGACAGATAATCGCCGGTGACGCGGAACTTGTCCTGCGACTTGTGGCGCGCGATCAGGCCGGAAAGCAGAATGTCGTCGGTTGCGAACGCATCCGCCTTTCCGTCCGCAAGCATCTGGAACGATTGCTCGTGATCGGCACCGACGGCGATGATAAGCCCCAGTGACGACTTCTTGTCGGCCGCCTGGATCGCCTGCTCGTTGGTGGTGCCCTTCGTCACCACGATGGTCTTGCCCTTCAGATCGGACAGCGACTGAACGCTCGACGCCTTCGGCACCATCAGCTTGGTGCCGGCGACGAACATCAGCGGCGAGAAGGCGACACGCTTGCCGCGCTCCGCATTGGCCGTGGTCGAGCCGCACTCCAGGTCGATCTTGTTCTGGAGCACCGCGTCGATGCGGTCGTCCGAGGTGACCTTGACATAGTCAATCTTCAGATTGGGGTCGTCGACCTCGACGCCGATCTCCTCGACGATGGCCTCGCAGAGTTCGAGGCTGTAGCCGATCGGGCGGCCTGATTGGTCGAGGAACGAGAACGGCGGCGAGCTCTCGCGATAGCCGAGCCGCACGACATGCGCCTTCTTGATGGCCGCCAGCGTCGGGCTGAGCCCTTCGCCGCCGGTTTGGGCGGAAGCCGCGGTCGCGAGCAACGATGCCGCGAGCCACAGGCAGCCGCCGATCACTGACCTTGCCAATGAGCATCTTCATCGCGCAGACCTATCACATCGAGATGTCGCTCGGCACCCAGCTCGCGATGCTCGCGACGCTGATGATCACGTCGAAGGGTGTCGCCGGCGTACCGCGCGCCTCCCTGGTCGTGATCGCCTCGACGCTGTCGCAGTTCAACATCCCCGAGGCCGGACTGTTGATGATCATGGGCATCGATACCTTCCTCGGGCATCGCCCCCATCGCCACCGAGAAGAACACGGCGAAGATCACGATCTGGAGGATCTCGTTCTGCGCCATCGCATCCGCGATCGAGGTCGGGATCAGATGGGTCAGGAATTTCTCGATCGAGAAGGCGGAGACCGGCAGGCCGGTCGACTGCGCCTTGTCCGGCAGCGTACCGGGGAAGTTGGCGCCCGGCTGCAGAAGATTGACCATCACGAGGCCCAGCATCAGCGAGATGAAGGAGGCGCAGACGAACCAGCCCATGGTCTTCGCAAAGATGCGTCCGAGCCTCGCACCGCTGCCCATATGCGCGATGCCGCCAACCAGTGTGGCGAATACCAGCGGCGCGATGATCATCTTGATCAGGCGCAAGAACATCATGGCGATCAGGTTGATGGCGGAGGCCCATTCGGCGCGCGTATCGGGCAGGAAGTTGTAGATCGCCGAGCCCATGATGATGCCGAGCACCATCGCCGCCAGAATGTATTGCGTAAACCTGTTCGACATCGATGACCCCCACATACGCCGGCGCTTCATAGTGTCGCAGATATGACAGCTGCGCAACACGCTTGGCGTGCAGTCGCTTCGTCCTGATGTTCCCATTGTGAAACTGGAGGCGCCGATCTAGCCTTCATGCAGCGCACAAGGAATGCGGCTTGCACGTTTTGTTTGCGGCGGCTGCATCAATAATCGCCAAACAAGAGAAGAGGAAACGCCATGAGCGGCAGCATCAATCGCCAGATTCTTCTGGTGGAAAAGCCCAGCGGCAAGCTCGGCCCTGAACATTTCAAGATGGTCGAGGGCGTGATGCCGGAGCCGAAGGACGGCGAAGCTTTGCTCCGCGTGCGTTATATCTCGCTCGATGCGGCCAACCGTGCCTGGATGCACGGCGCGACTTATCGGTCCGCGGTCGAAGCCAACAGCGTGATGGCCGGCGGCGCCATCGCCGAGGTCATCAGCTCGAAGGCGCCCGAGCTCGCCGTCGGCGACATCGTGTTCGGCGACACCGGCTGGCAGGAATATGCGGCGGTGCCGGCCAAGCATCTCACCAAAATGCCGAAACTCGAACCGATGACGCATCTGCTTAGCGTGTTCGGCATCGCCGGCCTCACCGCCTATTTCGGCTTGATCGAGATCGGCAAGCCCAAAGAGGGTGAGACGGTCGTGGTTTCCGCTGCCGCGGGCTCGGTCGGCTCGATCGTCGGACAGATCGCCAGGATCAAGGGATGCCGCGTGGTCGGCATCGCCGGCGGCGCCGACAAATGCAACTGGCTGACCTCCGAACTCGGCTTCGATGCCGCGGTCGATTACAAGGACGGCGCCGTGTTCAAGGCGCTGCGCGCAGCGGCGCCCAAGGGCATCGACGTCTATTTCGACAATGTCGGCGGCGACATTCTCGAAGCCTGCCTGCCGCAGATGAACAATTACGGCCGCATCGCCTGCTGCGGCGCGATCTCGCAATATGACGGCGCGCCCTCCGCGCACGGCCCGCGCGGCGTGCCGGGCCTGATCGTGGTGAAGCGTCTTATCATGCAGGGCTTCATCGTGATGGACTACATGAAGGAAAGCCAGCGCGCGCTCGATGATCTCCAGGCCTGGGTGAAATCCGGCAGGCTGAAGGTGCAGGAGGACATCATCGACGGCCTGGAGAACACGCCGAAGGCGCTGATCGGATTGCTCGCGGGCGAGAACCGCGGCAAGCGCATGGTCAAGCTCTGACGATGTCAGCGTCTCAACCGCAGAGGTAATATCTACTTGCGGTAGAGACCAAAGCGGCCAAAGATACCGTTCGCGAGGCATCACTCGCGACGATTTCGATTGCATCACATTGATAATGCGCCGGGCTTTACCGGCAGGGCAGGATTTACTCGGATGTTCAACACGTTGAAACATGTTTCGACGCGCAACGCGTTGCTGGCGGCGGCATTCTTCGCAACTGCAACAAGCGCATTCGCGCAAGCGCCGACCGACGCTCAGAAGAGCGCGATCCGGTCCGCATGCCGCTCGGACTTCATGGCGCACTGCTCGAGCGTGACGCCCGGCGGGGTGGAAGCGTATCAATGTCTGCAGAAGAACATGTCCAGCCTGTCACCGGGATGCCAGACCGCGGTTCGCGCGGTCGAGCCCGCCGCGGCCCCGAAGGCCGAAGCCACACCCAAGACCGAAGCCGCTCCCGTCGCGCCGAAAGCCGAAACCGCTCCCAAGGCGGAGCCCACGCCTGCAGCGTCGAAGGCAGAACCCGCTCCCGCGGCAAAGCCGGCAACCGCACCGGCGCCGAAGGCCGCAGCGGCCAAGCAGCCGAGCAGCGCGCAGGTTGCTGCGATCAAGAGCGCATGCCGTCCCGATTATCCCAAGGTGTGCGCCGGCGTGCCGACGGGCGGGGCCCCCGCGCTCGAATGCCTGGAGAAGAACAAGTCCAGGGTTTCGCCGGCATGCGAGAAGGCCGTGGCCGCTGCGTCCGGGGGTGGTGCATCCCCGGCGGCGCCGGCGGCTGCCACGCCCGCTGCGGCGTCAGCCCCTCCGGCAGCACCAGCCGTGATCGTGTTACGGCCGCTGCGGCCACGCGAAGAGCTGTTCATCGTCCAGTCCGCATGTCGCGAGGATATCCGCACGCTGTGCGGCAGCGTGCCGCCAGGTGGCGGCCGGATCATCCAATGCGTTGCCAGCAATGCGGCCTCGCTGTCGCCTGCCTGCAAGGACGTGCTGGCGCCCTTCGCGGCGCGATAAGCGGCGCGTGTGAATGAATTTTCGCGCGCCGGCTGCGACAAACCTTTTGCCGATATCCGATTTCAATCGCGACAAGACCGGGAGAAAGACATGCGTGCATTGCTGCTCATCGCTTCCGCGCTCCTTGCCTTCGGGGCGACCATGACGTTCGAGGCCACCGACGCCAATGCGGTGGTGTGCGCCCGCGGCGTCTATCGTGCCGGCTGCGCCGGGCCGAACGCGGCCGTCGTGGTCCGCAAGCCGGTTCCAGCGGTCCGCTGCACCAAGGTGCTGGTGAACGGGGTCTACGTGAAGCGCTGCGTCTGATGCGCCGATAGCCAAGCCGTCGCGGTTTGGCTATGCTTCGCAACGTCAATGCTTCGGGCTCGCGCCCAACGCGCGTCCGGAGGTGAGTTTCGGCGCGCCTTGCCTTGCCCATATTTCCGCTGGCGCGGGAAGCCGGAGCCCATTAGTCTACCCCTAGATAGTAAGTATACTGTCAATTAGGGAGGCAGACGTTGCGGATCGCCGTGATTGGCGGGGGGCCCGGTGGGCTCTACTTCGCCTATCTCTGGAAGAAGCGTCACCCCGAGGATCAAGTCGACCTGTTCGAACAGAACCCGGCCGACGCGACCTGGGGCTTTGGCGTGGTGTTCTCCGACCAGGCGCTGGAATTCCTGCGCGCCGACGACCCCGAGACGGTCGACGCGATCGCGCCGCACATGGAGAGCTGGGAGAACATCACGCTGAACCTGCATGGCGACCACGTCGCCATCGACGGCGTCGGCTTCTCCTCGATCGGCCGGCTCGAGCTGTTGCAGTTCCTGCAGCAGCGCGCCCTCGATGTCGGCGTCACGCCGCGGTTCGACACGCAGATCCAGACGATCGACCAGCTGGGCGGCCACGATCTGATCGTCGCCGCCGACGGGCTGAACTCGCTGGTGCGCCGCGCCTATGAGGGCGATTTCGGCACCTCGCTGTCCTACTCCTCCAACAAGTTCGTCTGGTACGGCACCTCGAAGCGCTTCGACACGCTGTCGCAGACCTTCGTGAAGACCGATCGCGGCGCCTTCAACGCCCATCACTACCGCTACTCGCCGACCATGAGCACCTTCCTGGTCGAATGCGACCACGCGACGTGGCAGGCCTACGGCTTTGCCTACAAGGACGCCGAGCAATCCAAGGGCGTCTGCGAGGAGGTGTTTGCCGACACGCTCGGCGGCCATTGCCTGGTCTCCAACAAATCGGTCTGGCGCAACTTTCCCTGGGTCTGGAACGAGCACTGGTCGTTCAAGAACATGGTGCTGATCGGAGACGCCCTGCATTCGGCGCATTTCTCGATCGGCTCGGGCACACGCCTCGCGATCGAGGACGCGATCGCGCTGGTCAAGGCGCTGGAATCGGATGCGCATCTGTCGACCGCGCTGCATCGCTATCAGGCCGCGCGAAAGCCGGTGGTGCAGAAACTCGTCAACGCCGCGCGAACCAGCGCCTTCTGGTACGAGCACTTTGCCCAGCACATGCAACTCGGCCTGATGGATTTCGCCTACAGCTACATCACCCGCTCCGGGCGCATCGATGATTCCCGCCTGCGCCATATGTCGCCCGGCTTCATGGCGCGCTACGAGGCCGCCAAGAGCGATGGCGGAGATGCGGACGGCGAGGCGACGGCATGAGCAACGAGATTCGCGACCAAGTGCCCGCGGACTGCGCGGGCGCCCGCGAGATCGGCTTTGCCGTTCCTGATATCTACAACGCCAGCCGCGTGCTGTTCGACAATATCGGCAAGGGCCGCGGCGACAGGCTCGCCCTCATTGGTCCTTCCGGCACTCGCACCTACGGGGAGCTCTGCGCTGACGCGTGCCGCTGGGGCAACGGCCTTGTCTCGCTCGGCCTGAAGCGCGGCGACCGCGTGCTGCTGTTCCTCGACGACACGCCGGCCTATCCCGCCGCCTTCTTCGGCGCGGTGCGCGCCGGATTCGTGCCGCTGCTGATCAACACGCTGACGCCGCCGGACCTGCTGCAATTCTATCTCGCCGATTCCGGCGCGAGCGTTGCCGTGGCGGACGCCGAGTTCTGCGTGCGCTTCAACGTCGAGGCCTGCAAGGACACGGGCCTGCGCACGCTGATCGTCGTCAATGGCGCGATAGGCGACCACGCCGCGCCGCAGGCGATCGCCGCAGCAGGCTGGCTCGCGCAATTCCCTGACGAGCTGGCGGAAGCCCCGACACATCGCAACGAGATGGCGTTCTGGATGTATTCGTCCGGCTCGACCGGCCGGCCCAAGGGCATCGTGCATCTCCAGCACGACATGGCCTATAGCGACGCTGCCTTTGCACAGAACGTGCTGAAGCTGACGCCGGATGACATCTGCTTCTCTGTGCCGAAGATCTTCTTCGCCTACGGTTTCGGCAACTCCGTCACCTTCCCGTTCTCCGCGGGCGCGGCGACGCTGCTGCTGCCGGGGCAACCGAAGCCGGCGTCGATCTTTGCGGCGATCGAGCAGTACAGGCCGACGGTCTTCTTCGGGCTGCCGACGCTCTATATCTCGCTGACCAAGGCCGAGGGTGCCGACAAGACCAACTTCTCCTCACTGCGCATGTCCCTCTCCGCCGCCGAAGTGCTCTCGGCCGACGTCTTCAATGGCTGGAAGACGCTCACAGGCCTGGAGATCGTCGAAGGCCTCGGCTCGACCGAGGTGCTGCACATCTACCTCTCAAATCGTCCCGAGCAGAAGAAGCTGGGCGCCGCCGGCCTGCGCGTACCCGGCTACGAGATCGCGCTGCGCGACAAGGACGGAAACGACGTCGCCGACGATGAGGAAGGCATCTTGTGGGTGCGCGGCGATTCCAACACGCCGCTGTACTGGAACAGGCCGGACAAATCCGCCGAGACCATCCGCGAGGGCGGCTGGATCTACACCGGCGACCGCTTCGTCCGCGATGCCGACGGCTTCCACTTTTTCCGCGGCCGCGCCGACGATCTCATCAAGATCTCCGGCCAGTGGGTCTATCCGCTCGAAGTCGAACTGTGCCTCGCCGACCATCCCGACATCCGCGAATGCGCGGTGTTCGCGGCCGAGCTGCCGGACCGGCGCATGACGCTGAAGGCTGTGGTGGTGATGAACAACCGCGCCGCCGACGAGAGCCAGGCGACGCGGCGGCTGCAGGACTATGTGAAAGGCAAGCTGCTGCCGTACAAATATCCGCGCGAGGTGATCTTCATCGACGAGTTGCCGAAGACGGGGACGGGGAAGATCGACCGGCAGGCGTTGTTGCGGATGTGAGGCCGCCTATTTCTCGGTGTCATCGCCCGCGAAGGCGGGCGATCCAGCATTCCAGAGACGGCGCGGCTAGAACCGGGGGGCCGCGGCGTACTGGATTCCCCGCTTTCGCGGGGAATGACGGCGGAGATAAAGGCGACAGCATCTGCGCTTCGCTTGTCCGGGACGACAGTTGAGAATGAGGCACGAGCATCGCCTCACATCCCCCTCACCCCGCCTTCCCTAGATGCTCAAGCGCATCCTCCGCGCGCAGCGGCACCCGTGACGCCTCGTTGTTGAGATCGACGAGCTGCACCAGCAGCCCCGTCAGCGCTTTGCGTTCAGCGGGCTTCAGCGGCTCCAGCATGCGCGCCTGGGCGCGCTCGACGGCGGGGATGATCTCGCGCAGGACCGCGGCGCCCGGCTTCGTCAGATAGAGCAGCTTGATGCGCTTGTCCTCCGGTGCCGGCTTGCGCTCGATATAGTCCTTGGCTTGCAGCCGCTCGATCACGCTGCCGAGCGTGGAGCGGTCGAAGGCGATCACCGCCGACAGCCGCGTCGCGTCGATGCCGGGATGGGTGTGGATCGCGATCAGCGCCGCGTATTGCACCGGCGTGAGGTCGAATGCCTTGCACTCCTCCATGAAGATCGCGACCGCGATCTGCTGCATCCGCCGGAACAGATAGCCCGGCGCGGCATAAACCGCGTCGATCGTGATCGGAGCGGCGGGCTTACTCGGCATCGGGCTGCTTCTCCGGCGCGGCGCTGGCGAACGCCGTCAACGCCTTGGCGGCGGCTTCCGCCTTCAGCAGGCGCGGATAGGCTGCGACGTCGACGCCGAAGCGGCGCGCATTGGCGAGTTGCGGCACGAGGCAAAGGTCGGCGAGCGTCGGCGCATCGCCGAAGCAGAACGGACCCGGTTCGTCCCTGATCAGCGTCTCGCAGGCCGACAGCCCTTCGCGATTGACCCACGCCGCCCATTCCTGGACTTTCTCCTCGGCAAGCCCCAGCTCGCGCAGCCGCGCCAGCACCTTCAGATTCTGCACCGGATGGGTGTCGCAGGCGATCGCCAGCGCGAAGGCGCGTACCTTGGCACGCTGCAACGGATCCTTGGGCAGCAGCGGCGGATTGGGATGGGTCTCGTCGAGCCATTCGATGATCGCAACCGATTGGGTCAGCACCGCACCCGCATCATCCTCCAGTGCCGGCACCAAGCCTTGCGGATTGATGGCGAGATAGGCTGGCGCGCATTGTTCGCCCTTGCGCAGATGATGCGGCAGGTGCTCGGCGCCGAGGCCCTTCAGGTTGAGCGCAATCCGCACGCGATAGGCGGCGCTGGAGCGGAAATAGCCGTGCAGCTTCATCGGAACCCTCCCTCTTGGTCTTGTGACGTTGACGCTACCTAGACCGTCAGTATACTGTCAATCAACAAAACAGACGGGAGCCGCGCCATGGAAGCCGTGACCAAGACGCCGGAACGCGAGGCGTTCTACAAGAAGATCGACGGCGAGAATCTCACCGCGCTCTGGACTGTCATGAGCGACCTGATCACGCCGGAGCCGAAGAGCGCGTGCCGGCCTCACCTATGGAAATTCGACGTCATCCGCGACTACATGACGGAAGCCGGCAAGCTGATCACCGCGAAGGAAGCCGAGCGGCGTGTGCTGGTGCTGGAGAACCCCGGCCTGCGCGGACAATCAAGGATCACGACCTCGCTCTATGCCGGCGTGCAGATGGTGGTGCCCGGCGATGTCGCGCCTGCCCATCGCCACAGCCAGTCCGCGCTGCGCTTCGTGCTCGAGGGCAAGGGTGCCCACACGGCGGTGGACGGCGAGCGCACCGCGATGGAGCCCGGCGACTTCATCATCACGCCGTCGATGACCTGGCACGATCATTCCAACGAGACCGATCAGCCGATGTTCTGGCTCGACGGCCTCGACATCCCGCTGGTGCAGTTCTTCGACTGTTCCTTTGCGGAGGGATCGAAAGAAGACCAGCAGAAGATCACGAAGCCCGCCGGCGACAGCTTTGCGCGCTACGGCCACAATCTGCTGCCGGTGGATGTGAAGCGAAACTCGAAGACGTCACCGATCTTCAGCTATCCCTATGCCTACACCCGCGAGGCGCTGGAGAAGGCAAGGACGAGCCAGGAATGGGACGCCTGCCACGGGCTGAAGCTGAAGTTCAGCAATCCCGAGACCGGCGATTTCGCGATGCCGACCATCGGCACCTTCATCCAGCTGCTGCCGAAGGGCTTCAAGACCGCCCGCTACCGTTCGACCGATGCGACGGTGTTCTGCCCGATCGAGGGCCGCGGCCGCAGCCGCATTGGCGATGCCGTCTTCGAATGGGGCCCGCGTGATTTGTTCGTGGTGCCGAGCTGGCAGTGGGTCACGCACGAGGCCGACGACGATGCGGTGCTGTTCAGCTTCTCGGATCGGCCGGTGCAGCAGAAGCTGGATTTGTTTCGCGAGGACCGGGGGAATGCGTGAAGCCCTGATATCAGCTTCACCCTCGGTGTCGTCCCTGCGAAAGCAGGGACCCATAACCCCGGGGAGATGTTTGGCGAAGATTCGAAGTTATCTTTCGCCGGTATGAAGACCGTTCGTCCTCGATAGATCACGCGGTATGGGTCCCTGCTTTCGCAGGGACGACAGAAAGCTACCGCCAGTG
This sequence comes from Bradyrhizobium betae, assembly GCF_008932115.1. Lineage (NCBI taxonomy): Bacteria > Pseudomonadati > Pseudomonadota > Alphaproteobacteria > Hyphomicrobiales > Nitrobacteraceae > Bradyrhizobium > Bradyrhizobium betae. The sequence goes on along the minus strand of NZ_CP044543.1, from coordinate 3,775,206 downwards.
CAATAATTTGACCTCCAGCCAGCCGATCACCTTCCCCACCGCCAGCCCAAACACCGACAGGATCACCACGCCCGCGAGCAGCTGATCGGTCTGCATCAGGTTGCCGGCCTGGAGCACGAAGGCGCCGATGCCGTATTGCGCGCCGATCATCTCGGCGCTGACGACGAGCAGCAGCGCGACCGAGGCCGTGATGCGGAAGCCGGCGAGGATCGCGGACAGCGCGCCAGGCCAGATCACCTTCCGCACGATGGTGGCGAATGGAACGTTGAAGCTCTGCGCCATGCGAATGAGATTGCGCGGCACGGCGTCGACGCCGCTATAGACCGAGATCGCGGTCGAGAAGAACACGCCGAGCGCAATGGTCGCGATCTTCGGCTCTTCGCCGATGCCGAGCCAGAGGATCAGGAGCGGCAGCAGCGCGATCTTCGGGATCGGAAACAGCGCCGAGATGAAAGTGATGCCGACGCCGCGCGCGAGCCGCGACAGGCCGATGGCGAAGCCGACCGCAATGCCCGCCGCGGTGCCGAGCACCCAGCCGACGCCGATGCGCAGCAGCGAGGCCGACAGATGCTGCCAGAGCGCGCCTGAGATCGCGAGCTGGTAGATCGCGCGCGCAATGGCCAAGGGCGCCGGCAGGAACAGCGGATTGACGAGACCGGCGCTGCCGGCCACCTGCCAGAGCGCGATCACGAGCGCGAGCGCGATCCAGCCGCCGAAGCGGCTGCTCGCCGGCACGAAGCCGGCGCCGCGGAAGCGAACGCGTCGCGTCGTGTCGTTCTTTGCAGGCGCGCCCGCGCGCTCAAGCATCCAGAACCTCACGCTCGGCGTCGATCGCCTCGTTGCGGATCAGCGACCAGATCTGGTCCTGCAGCGCGAGCAGCTTTTCACGCGCCATCGTCTCGCCGCGCTCAGTGCGGGTCATCGGCACCGTCACGACCTCGCGAATCCGGCCCGGCCGGCGCGACAGCACAACGATACGGTCGGCCAGCCGCGCGGCTTCTTCGAGATTATGCGTGACATAGACCGCGCCCATGCCGCCATCGGCGAGCAGGCGGACGAAATCCTCCATCAAGAGCTCGCGGGTCTGCGAGTCCAGCGCCGACAGCGGTTCGTCCATCAGCAGGATCGCGGGCCGCACCGCCAGCGCCCGCGAAATGCCGACACGCTGGCGCATGCCGCCGGACAGCTGCTTTGGATAGGTCTTGCGAAAACCGGTGAGGCCCGTGCGGCGCAGCGCGTCCTCGACCTGCGCACGCCGCTGCGCGGCCGAGAGCTGGGCATGCAGAAGCGGGAATTCGACGTTCTCCTCGACGCTCGCCCAAGGCAGCAACGCAAAATCCTGGAACACGAAGGTGAGCGGATTGAGGCTGTCCGCCGGCGGCGTACCTCGCAGCTCGGCCGCGCCTGAGGTCGGCTGCAGCAATCCGCCGAGGATCGACAGCAGCGTGCTCTTGCCGCAGCCGCTGGGGCCGACGACAGCCACGACCTCGCCAGCGCCGACCGTAAAGGAGACGTCATCGAGCACGGCGAGGTCGCCGAAGCGATGGGAGATGTGGTTGGCGATCAGGTCCATGAAGCGCCTCCTGTCGGTCCGTCATCCTGAGGCGCTCGCGAAGCGAGCCTCGAAGGATGCACGGCCCAGATGCAGCTCGGCCGCTCATCCTTCGAGGCTCCCATCGCGATGCTTATGCATCGCAATGCTCGCACCTCAGGATGACGGGGATGTTTGGGGGAACGCAGCATCAATCCGCCTTCACATAATCCCTGGCGATGATCGCATTCGCGTCAAAGCCCTTGTCCGCGAATCCTTGCTCCTGCAGCCATTTGATCTGGTTGTCGACGTTCTTCACGTCGAGCTTGCCGTCCGGATCGATATAGGCGCAATTGCCGACCACCTGCTCGACCGGAAGGTTGGTATACTTGGCGATGATCTCGAGCAGCGGCTTGGTCTGCTCGTCGATCGGCGCGACACCGTCCTTCATCGCGGCGAGGATGACGTCGTAATATTCGCGGTCGGCTCTTGCGAGCGCGCCGAGAAACTTCGTCACCAGCACCTTGTTGGTCAGCGTCTTCGGCGCGGCGAACACCGCGCCCAATTGCCAGGGCGTCTCGTCCCCGACCCACCCCAAGAATTTCGCGCCGCCTTCGTCCATCAGCTTGCGCGCCGTCGAAACCGGGAGCAGCGCCGCATCGACGGTCTCGCCCTTCAGCGCCGCGGCTGCGTTCGAGAGCGATTGCAGCGGGATGATCTTCACCTCGGCGAGCTTGAAGCCATACTTGTCGGCGAGCAGGCCGAGCGAATAGTGGAACGACGAGCCGACCTGCGTGACCGCGACGCGCTTGCCCGCGAGATCCTTCGGGGTCTTCAGCCCGGCCGCAAAGGCATTGTTGCTGGCGAAATAGCCGATCAGGGGATAGCCGGCCTTCTCGCGGCTCATGCCGCCGATCACCTTCAGCACACCCTTGCCGGCGAGATTGTAGAGACCGGCGGTGAAAGCGGTGACGCCGAAATCGATGTCGCCCGAGGTGGCGGCAACCGCGATCGGCTGGGCCGCATCGAAGAATTTCAGCTCGACGTCGAGGCCGGCCTCACGGAAATAGCCCTTGTCCTGCGCGATGAAGACCGGCGCGGACGACGACAGGCGAAGCACGCCAACCCTGGCCTTCAGCGCGTCCTCGGCCCGGGCCGTGCCCATCGCCATGATCGCCAACAGACCCGCAAAAGCGAGCCGCGCAATCCCGATCATCCCGTTTCCTCTCGTGGTCTTGTCGGCCCGTTAGAGCCCTTCGGGCACGGGCTGATCCCGCCCGATGAAGGCGCCCTGTTGTTTCAACGTTTCCTGCAACTTTTCAACCGGGATTTCGCGTGGAATCCGGTTTCCGGCGAGCGCGAGCGCGGCGGCGGAGCCGGCCGCCTCTCCCATCACGAAACAGGCACCGGACACCCGCGCTGCCGACTGGCCCTCATGGGTCATCGAGGCACAGCGGCCGGCGACGAGGAGATTGTCGACGCCTTCGGGCACCAGCATCCGATAAGGCAGCTCGTTATAGCCGCGCGATTCCGGGATCGGCGGGAAGGTGAACACGACGTCGCCGGGAACATGGGCCTCGATCGGCCAGCCGTTGACGCCGATGGAGTCCTCGAACGAGGCACAGCCAAGCACGTCCTCGCCGCTGAGCTGGTAGCCGCCCTTGATGCGGCGGGTCTCGCGAATGCCGAGCTGCGGCGGCAGGTCGACGATGTAGGATTTTTCAAAGCCCGGCACGGTGCGGAGGAATTCGAACGCGGCGAGCGCCTGCTTGCGGCCCTCGATCTCGCCGCGGGTGAGATCGTCAGGCTCGATGCCGTTGATGGCGTGGCCATCCTCGCGCGCCACCTGGGTAAAATTCACCCGCCATTCGATGCCGGATTTTTGCGGCCGCACGATGGCGCTCTTGCGCGGGAATCTGTGGGTGCCGGCGGCGAGCGCCTTTTCCATCAATTGCGGGATGGTCCGCCAAGCCTCGCCCGCCTTGTCGGGATCGATGCCGTTGAGACGCAGCATCATCGACGGATACATCGGATGGCCGTGCTCATCGCCGAGCTCGAACGGCGCGCCGGCCCAGACGGCGAGATCGCCGTCACCGGAGCAATCGATGAAGATCTCCGATCGCACCGCCTGCCGGCCGGCCTTGGTCTCGACCAGCAGCGCATCGATGCGGCTGTTATCGCCCATCACAACGCCGGCACCGAGCGCATGGAAGAGAATGTGAACCTTGTGGCTGGCCAGCAGTTCGTCGGCCGCGATCTTGTAGGCCGCGGTGTCATAGGCCTGCGCGAAGACCTTGCCGAGGATCAGGTGCGGCGCATTGAGGCCGTTGAGACGATCGATCCGCGCCAGCAGATCGGACGCCATGCCCTGCACCAGCCGATGCGCCTGACCATAGACATTGCCATGCAGGCCGCAAAAATTGGTGACGCCGGCCGCGGTGCCCATGCCGCCGAGAAAGCCATAGCGCTCGATCAACAGAGTCTTGCGCCCGGCGCGCGCGGCCGAGGCCGCCGCGACGATGCCGGCCGGGCCGCCGCCGAGCACGACGACTTCATATTCGCCATAGAGCGGAATCTGGCGAGCGGGCTCGTGGATGGTTTTGGAGGACAAATCGAGATTCCCTGATGATCAGTTGGCAATCAAGTCTGGCCACCGCCCCAATTCGCCGCCCGCTTCTCCGCAAACGACGCCAGGCCCTCCGCCGCCTCCGCGCTCTGGCGCTTGACCGAATGCAGGTGCACGAGCCGCTTGTAGGCGGCATCGTCAACCGCCATTCCGCCGAACGAGCTCTCCAGCGCGAGCCGCTTGGTCTCGGCCATCGCCTCGGGTCCGTTGGCGAGCAGCTGCTCGACCACCTTGGCTCCGGCGGCCTCCAGCTCGGCGAGCGGCACGACGTCATGCACGAGGCCAATGCGGCGCGCGTCTTCAGCGCCGAAGCGTTCGCCGGTCAGCGCATAGCGACGGACTTGCCGCACGCCAATGGCGTCACAGAGCTGCGGGATGATGATCGCGGCCGTCAGGCCCCAGCGTACCTCGGTAATGGAGAACAGCGCGTTGTCAGCCGCGATCACGACGTCGCAGGCCGCGATCACGCCGGTGCCGCCGCCGAAACAGCCGCCTTGCACCAGCGCGACGGTCGGGATCGGCAAGGTGTTGAGCCGCTGCACTGCCTCGAAGGTCGCCCGCGAGGCCGCTTCGTTGGCCTCGATCGATTGCGGCCGCACGCCGTTGATCCATTTGAGGTCGGCGCCGGCCTGGAAATGCTTGCCGTTGCCCCGGAGCACGACGACCCGGAGGCCCGGTTTCCGGCCGAGATCGTCCATGGCCGCGAGCACGCCGGCGATCAGCCCGCCGTCATAGGCGTTGTTGACCTCCGGCCGGTTCAACGTGACGGTCGCGACGCCGCGCGCGTCGAGGCTCCACAGGACAGGGCTGGCAGTCATCGGCGATCCTCCGGTCGTATGTTTGGCCCGCACTATGGCCGAGACCGCGCGCCCTGATCCATATCTTTGCGGCGTAGCGCGGCCGCGCCCATCGCATGGCAGCTTGTGTCATGCTGGCGCCGGGCTGCACTATGGGATCAGGGACGGGACATATCTATGCGCATCTGCATTTTCGGCGCGGGCGCCGTCGGCAGCCACATCGCGGTTCGGCTGGCACGCGCCGGTCATGACGTCTCCTGCGTGATGCGCGGGGCGCATCTGGAGGCGGCCCGTGCCAACGGCCTCAAGCTGCGCGTCGGCGATTCCGAGGTCACCGCCAAGGTGAACGCCTCCGGCGATCCGGCCCAGCTCGGTCCGCAGGACGTGGTGATCAGCACGTTGAAGGCGACCGCGCTTCCGGGGCTGGTTTCCAGCATCAAGCCGCTGCTGCAGGACGACACCGCGATCGTGTTCGCGCAGAACGGCATTCCCTGGTGGTACGGGATCGGCCTGCCGCCGCGGCACCCGACCCCGCCTGACATTTCGTTCCTCGACCCCGGCGGACGCCTGCGCGCCTGCATTCCGAAGGAGCGGATCATCGGCGGCGTCATTTTCTCCTCCAACGAGGTGGTCGCGCCCGGCGTGGTGCAGAACCTCTCGCCGGACCGCAACCGGCTCCTGATCGGCGAATGCGACGACCGCAATTGCGAGCGCATCACCAGGCTACGCGGCGTCTTCAACGACGCGCGGCTGGAATCGCCGCCGGTGGCCGAGATCCGCGAGGCGATCTGGTCGAAACTGCTGATCAACATGTCGCTCTCGGTGCTGTGCCTGCTCACCGGCCAGACCTCGCGGGGCGTCCGCGACGACCCGGCCTTCACCGAGGTCATCCCGCGCATGCTGAACGAGGCCAATGACATCGCCCAGCACTTCATCCCCGAGGTCAAGCGCGTCACCCGCAGCGGCCCCGCCCCCAACCACAAGCCGTCGCTGCTGCAGGATTACGAGCTCGGCCGCGCCATGGAAATCGACGTTCTGGTGAAGGCACCCGCCGCCTTCGCCCGCGCCGCCGGCCTGTCGACGCCAACGCTCGATCTGATCGCTGCGCTGGCGATCCAGAAGGCGCGCGACAAGGGGCTTTATTCCGCGTGAAGCTCAGCCGAGTCGGTCGATCCAGGCGGTGAGCGTGTCGAGCACCTCGGTGAGCGCCTCGTCATTGCTGCGGCCCGACTTCTTCAGCACCGCGAAGGAATGATCGCCGCCTTCGACTTCATGCAGCGTCGCCTTCGCACCAAGCGCCGCGATCACCGGCCTGAGGAGGCCGAGATCGGCAAGTCCGTCGCGCGTGCCCTGCAGGAACAGCATGGGGATCTCGACGTCGGCGAGATGCGCGGCGCGCTCCGTCGACGGCTTCTTGGCGGCATGCAGGGGAAAGCCGAGGAAGGCGAGCCCTTTGACGCCAGGCAGCGGCGCCTTGGACTGCGCCTGCGAGGTCATGCGCCCGCCAAACGATTTTCCACCCGCGACGAGCTTCAATCCCGGGCACAGCCGCGCCGCCTCCGCGACCGCCGCGCGGATGGTGGCCTGCGCAACGGCCGGCTGGTCGGGACGGCCCTGCTTGTTCTCCATATAGGGAAAATTGAAGCGCAACGTGGCGATGCCGCGATCGGCAAGGCCCGCCGCAATCCTGTCCATGGACACATGCCGCATCCCCGCGCCCGCACCATGCGCCAGCGCGTAACAGGCGCGCGCTGCGTCCGGCTGCGTCAGGATCGCCGAGACCGCGCCGATCCGTTCGACGTCGAGCTTGAGCTCGTTGGTTTTGACGGCTTGGGTTTTGACAGCCACAATCAACCATCCTGACAGACGCGTTTCCGGCGGCCTTGGTAGCGTCACCGGCGCAGCTTGAAAACACAATAATTGCCGCGGCCGACTGGCCTACCAAGCCGGCAATCCGAACCAATCGAGGTGACCATGTCCTACCGCTCCTCCTGGATGACCGAAGAGCTCGATGTCTTCCGCGACCAGTTCCGGAAATATCTTGCCAAGGACCTGGCGCCGCATGCCGAGAAATGGCGCGCGCAGAAGATGGTCGACCGTTTCGCCTGGCGCGGGCTCGGCGAGATGGGCGCGCTGCTGGCCAGCGTACCGGAGGAATATGGCGGCCTGGGCGCGACCTTCGCCTATGACGCGGCGGTGCTGGAGGACCTCGAAAGCACGGTGCCGGAGCTGACGACCGGCGTCTCCGTGCACAGCGCCATCGTCGCACACTACATCCTCAACTACGGCTCGGAGGAGCAGAAGAAGCGCTGGCTGCCGAAGATGGCCTCCGGCGAGATGGTCGGCGCCATCGCCATGACCGAACCCGGCACCGGCTCGGACCTCCAGGCCGTCAAGACCACCGCGAAGAAACAGGCCAATTCCTACGTCATCAACGGTCAGAAGACGTTCATCACCAACGGCCAGGCCGCCGATCTCATCGTCGTCGTCGCCCGCACTGGCGATGTCGGCGCAAAAGGTATTTCCCTGATCGTGGTCGAGACCGCGGGCGCGGACGGTTACAAGCGCGGGCGCAACCTCGACAAGATCGGCCTGCACGCCTCCGACACGTCGGAGCTGTTCTTCGACAACGTCACCGTGCCGCCGGAAAACCTGCTCGGCAATGAGGAAGGCAAGGGCTTCGTCCAGTTGATGCAGCAATTGCCGCAGGAGCGCCTCGCGCTCGCGGTCGGCGCCGTCGCCGCGATGGAGCGCGCGGTCAGGCTCACCACCGAGTACACCAAGGAACGGAAGGCGTTCGGCAAGCCGCTGATGGACTTCCAGAACACCGCCTTCACGCTCGCCGAACGCAAGACCGAAGCGACGATCGCGCGCGTCTTTGTCGACTGGTGCATCGAGCGCCTGATCGCCGGGGATCTCGACACCGTCACCGCGTCGATGGCGAAATACTGGTGCTCGGACAAGCAGGTGCAGACCGCCGACGAATGCCTCCAGCTGTTCGGCGGCTACGGCTACATGCAGGAATACCCGATCTCGCGCATCTTCATCGATTCCCGCATCCAGAAGATCTACGGCGGCACCAACGAGATCATGAAGCTGCTGATCGCGAGATCCTTGTGAATCAGTCGCTGTGGCCGTGGACGACGCCGCTCAATTCGGATGCCACCAGCGACCGCCGATGACGACGCCTTCCGAGACGATCTTGCGGTCGCCGGTCAGGTGCTCGCCGACGACGTCGACATAGTCGAACTGGCCCTGCCTGACCGTAACAAGCGTGGCGTCGCCGACGCTGCCGGGCTTGAGGCTGCCGAGCTCGGGACGCCGCAACGCCATTGCGGCGTTCACCGTCGAGGTTGCGATCACATCCGACAGCTCCATGCCCATGCACAGGAATTTCGACAGTGTCGTGACCTGGTCGAAGGCCGGACCGTCGATGCAGAGCTGGTGGATGTCGGACGAGATGGTGTCCGGATAGAAGCCGTTGGCGAGCATCGCGCGCGCGGTCTTGAAGGCGAACGAGCCCTTGCCGTGGCCGATGTCGAACAGCACGCCGCGTTCGCGCGCGTCCAGCACTGCTCTCTTCACCGTGCCTTGCGCGGTCGCCGGCGTGTTCGGGAAGGGGCGGAACGCATGGGTCAGCACGTCGCCGGGCCGCAGGCGCGCCAGCACCTCTTCATAGCTCGGCGGCGGATGGTCGATATGCGCCATCAGGGGCATGCCGACCTCGTTCGCGACTTCGAGCGCGATGTCGAGCGGCACCGCCCCCGAGGTGCCCGAGGAGTGCAGGCCCACGCGCACCTTGATGCCGACGATGAGATCGCGGTTGGCGTCGGCCACCTTGGCCGCCTCAACGGGATTCATCAGCCGCAGCTCCTCGCTCTCGCCGACCATGATCCGGTGCGAGAAGCCGAAGATGCCGGCATGCGAGCCGTGCAGGTAAGCGAGGATGCGGACCTGGCTCGGCTCGATCACGTGCTTGCGGAAGCCGGCGAAATTGCCGGGACCGGCGCTGCCGGTATCGACCGCGGTGGTGACGCCGGAGAGCCGGCAGAATTCCTCGGCATCGATGCCGAGCGAAGTACCGCCCCAATAGACGTGGGTGTGCAGATCGATCAGCCCCGGCGTCACGATGAACTGCGAGACGTCGCGCACATCCGTGCCCGGATCGGCCTTGAGCCCTGAGCCAATTGCGGCGACCTTGCCGCCCGCAAAGGCGACATCGGTCACGGCATCGAGCTTCTGGGAGGGGTCAACGACCCGTCCGCCGCGCAGGATCAAGTCGAACGGCATCGTCATCTCCGGATTGCGCGGTGAGGCTTGTGAATGTCAGCCAGGAAGGCTCCTCACCGCCTGTAGCAATGACCGCCTGTAGCAATTTTTGAGCCGGGCAGGCAAATTGCGCGGACAGTCCCGCCGAATGGCAGCACTGCCGCAGATTTTGGAGACCTCACCATGAACCGGATTTGGAAACGACCCGCAAGGCTGGCATGGCTCGCGGGCCTTGCCTGTGTGCTTGCAGCGGTCGCGACACCGGTTCTGGCCGAGGACAAGCCCGGCGACATCAAGGGCACGACGCTCGATCCGACCGCGGACAACGTCGCCGCGACCTGGAGCAAGGTCAATCTCGTGCTGCCGGCCTCGCTCACCGGCCGCGAACGCTGGCAGGGCGTTCCCTCTGCCGTGCCCGAAGTAACCGGCAAGGCGCCGCTGGTCGTGCTGCTGCATGGATCGAGCGGGATCGCCCCGGCCATCAAGGATTTTCAGGTCTGGCTCGCCGACACGCTGGGGCTCGCCTCGGTCGCGCCTGACAGCCTCGCGATTCCGGACCGGCTGACCTACGTCTCGCCGGTTCCGGTCGAGATTTATGAACGCGTCCACGCGCTGCGCCTTGCCGAGCTTGCACATGCACTGGAGGCTTCGAAGACATGGGCCTGGGTGGATCGCGCCCGCATCGTCATCGCCGGCACCAGCGAGGGGGCGGTCGCGGTCAGCCGTTATGCCGGTTCGGAGAGCGTGGCGCGCCTGATCTATTCATGGTCCTGCGAGGCCAACTACTTCGTCGATGGTCCACGCCCGGGCTTCGGCCCCGAGCAGCCGGTTTTCAATGCGATTTCGGCGCGTGACCCCTATTTCTCGCCGAGCAATCCCTGGAACAAGGACTATTCGGTCACCGGCACGTGCGCCGGCGCGCTGAAGGGCAATCCTCAGGCGGTGGTCTTCGTCGTGGATGCGGAGGTGCACACCATCCTCAATCGACCTGACGTGCGCGAGGCGACATCACGCTTTCTCACAAGCGTCCTGAAGCCGTAATGGCGATCCCGGCATGACTCGAACATGCGACCTACGGTTTAGGAAACCTTTTTCAGATCAATAATGTCAATAGCTTAAGTCCATCGTGTTGCAAATGTGTTGCATCGAGGGACCATGGCAATCATTCGGGCGCGGCCCAGACCACGAGCGGCCGCTTCGCGCCAAGTGGCCTTACCGCCATGTCGACACAAGAAAATTGGCGTCGTGGGACCCGGGAGTTGGCCTTGCTATTGCGAGGTTCTGAGACGTCCAGGTTGCACGACGCAAGCATGCAGACGTGAGCTTGCGGCGAGCTAACCACGGCCTCGGCATGAGGATGTTGGTCGGCACCGCCTACATGAAGCCCGGGTTGCGCGGAAGATACTGGGCCCAATTGCCGAATTCGCGCGACGACATCAGCAACATCGGAAACTTAATCCGCATTCCGTGCTCCAACGCGGTGTTGAGAGCCGCCGCGCTTGCGCCAGGTAGGAACGCCGATACCCGCGGCGAGCCGCTCTCTGTTGCCAAGTGCAGCGCCGTCCTGAAGGCGGGAGCGACGGCGTGAGGTTCCATGACCGCGAGCGGTCCGATGTGTCCGCCCGCGTCCAGGTAAGCGTAGCCAACCCAATCGCTTCCATCGTAGAGATTAATCCCTCTCGCCCCACTATCGTTGATGAGGTAGCGGTGATGCTTTATGCGCGACACGCCAAGCACCCGCTCGTCCGCTTGCGCGAGGCGATCGAGCGTCAAAGCATCGTCCTCGAGCGGCGTGACATCGAATTGCGGGCCGCTCAAGCTGCCGATCAACTGCTCTCGCGACGTACTGACGCTGTAGATTGGAAATCGCGGAAGCAAGCCGTGGCGAATATAGAGCCCTTGCGAGACGGTATTGAAGCTGAAGGTGATGAGCACCCTGTTGGAGGCGCCCGATTTCTCGGCATGTTCCAGAGTCCGCTTGATGAGCTCGCTGCCGACGTTCTGCCCCTGGTGATCGGGCGACACGAACAACTGCGCCAAAAACCACATGTCGCCGCAGACCCAACTCCACGCGAAGGCAAGGATCCGGTCGTCGTCTTCGGCCACCCATAAGCCGTCGGGGTCGTCCTTCAGGGAAAACAACTGAAACTTCGGTGAGGAGGAGACGGCCATGGGTCCGAAACCATGCCGCTCCGTAAGATCGTTGATGCTGGAGACGACGAGGGCATCGGCGAGTTCCAGATCCTGCGCGCGCGCCGGTCGGCAAATCACGGACATCGGGCAACTCCGTCAGAAGTAAGGTTCAAAACCTCGCCGTACCAGGATTGAGCCCGAGGGCCAACCGGCCTGCAATAATGTAGTTGTTCGGACTCATCGCGATATGCTTCGCCGCGGCACGCACGTCACGAGCCGCGCGCTCGAGCGCGCAAGTCTCGAAGATGGCCGCAGCGCCTGCGCTGGCGGCCAGCATGTCGGTGACGGTCATCGCAGCCTCCGCCGCATGGGCGTTGGCGATCCGAACGTTCGCGCGCGCATCGACGAGTCGTTCGCCGCCCGTATCGGTCGCGGCTATCAGTTCCGACATGGTATCCATCAGGAAGGCGCGGGCGGCGCGAAGCATCGCTCGCGTCCGACCGACCGTCGCCTGAACAATTTCGCGATCGCGCAGAAGTGCCCGGGTGCCGAGGCGGCTTTTCTGACAGGCAAGCTCCGCGAACGAGGCAATGGCGCCAGACGCGATGCCAAGCGGAACCCCGCAGATGCTCCACGCGAACACTGATGACGGGGGCATCCGATAAAGCAGTCCGGGTTGGGTCGGCTGCAGTCCAAGAAAGGGATGGGCATGAGCTGCTGGCACGAAAATATCCCGTGCCTCGAAATCGCAACTTCCGGTGCCGCGCAGTCCGGAAACATGCCAGTTGTCGAGGATCGTCACGTCACTCTGGCTGAGATAGCAGCAGATAAGAGGCGAATCGGGGTCCTCGGGCTTGGGGCTGGCCAGCACCATGAAGCGCATCGCGTGATGCGCGCCGCTGCCAAATGGCCATCGCCCGGAAACGCAATAGCCGCCGTCGACGGGGGTCGCCGTACCGACCGCACCGGTCGAGCTGGCGACAAAGATACGCCTGTCGGCAAACCAATCGCGTGCGACGGCTTCACCAAGATAGCCGCCGATCCGGCTCATGCCGCCGCCGTTGCCGACGAGCCAGCCCACCGAGCCGTCTAGCGCCGAGGCAGCCTCGACGACGCGCATGAATTCGACGGGAGACAGTTCGGGCCCGCCGAGCGCTTCGGGTAGCCATAGGCGGAACAACCCTGCATCGGCCAGCGCCTCGAAAACCTCATTGGGCAATCGCCGGCCGCCATCGAACCCGTTGCGCTGCGCGGCGATCATCGGGGCCAGTGCCCGAACGGCCTCCAGCGCCCTGCAAACCGGATCGGAGGCACCGGCAACCATAGACGGCACGGGATGGGTGATCAGATCAGACTGCGCCATAATCATCGGCCTCCACCGCATTGTTGGGATCGCGTATCTGGCGCAGCTCCTCAAGCTGTCAGCGCCGTCGCAGCATCACCGCCCGTTTCCCCGGCGGTCCTGAATCTGTTCCGAAATAGTTGCAAATTCCCCAGAAAATGTAATCTCTAGGGCCATGGCGACGATCCATAAATTCGGTCCCTACCGCCTCGACGCGGACGCCGAGATGTTGTTTCGGGAATCCGAGCCGGTCGTGCTTGGCCGCCGCGCGGTGACACTACTTCGCCTGCTGGTCGAGCGCGCAGGAATGCCAGTTTCCAAGGACGCATTGATGGAGGCAGCCTGGCCGGGGCTTGCAATCGAGGAGAGCAACCTCACGGTGCAGATCGCCGCCTTGCGGCGCACATTTGCTGACATCGACGGGGGTGCGGCCTGGATCGAAACGTTGCCGCGCCGCGGCTACCGCTATATCGGGCCGCCGGTTACGACCGGATCCGAAGTCGGCCCGCCCGCGTCGCCGGTGTCTGCGGGATCTGACAAGCCGTCGCTCGCGGTTCTTCCGTTTTCGAATCTGAGCGGCGATCCCGCGCAGGATTATTTTTCCGACGGGATCACGGAAGACATCATCGCCGAATTGTCGCGGTTCAGGTCGCTGTTCGTTGTCGCCCGTCATTCCAGCTTCACCTACAGGGGCAAGACGGCCGAGATCAAACGGGTCGGCCGCGAACTCGGCGTCGGGTACGTGGCCGAAGGGAGCGTGCGCAAGATCGGCAGCGGGGTGCGGGTGACGGTCCAGCTTCTCGACGCCGCGAGCGGGTACAACCTCTGGACCGAGCGTTACGATCGCGAACTCGAAGACATCTTCGCCCTGCAGGACGACATCGTCCAAACGATCGTCGCAGCGCTGCCTGGCCGGCTGGAGGACGCCGGCCGCGACATCGCCAGACGCAAGCCGACCTTGAGCTTTACGGCTTACGATCTGGTTCTGCTGGGAAACGAGCGCTGGCGACAGTTGACCGTGAAGGGGATGGCTGAGGCCAGGGAGTATTTCCGACGCGCCGTCGCGCTTGACCCGCAATATGCCCGCGCCCGCGCCAACATCGCTTGGACCATCGTCTGCGACGTGTTTCTCGAGTCGCCTGCCGCAGCTACTCTGGATGAGGCGCATCGCGAGATCGAGAGCGCGCTCGACATCGACGACGGCGACGCCTGGTCTCATGGTGTCTTCGCGCAGCTGCTGTTCCTGCGGAACCAGGACGACAAGGCGGAAATCCATTTCAGCCGGGCGCTCGCGCTCAATCCAAACGACGCCGACGTCGCGGCCATTTTCGCGAATATTCTGGTCTATTGGGGGCGGTGGCAGGAGGCGCTCGCATGGATCGGGATGGCCAAGCGGCTCCATCCCTTTCCGCCCAACCTGTACCATTGGTATCACGCGCTCGCCCTTTATTCGGGGCACGAGTACGAACAGGCGGTCAAAGCGTTGATGGAGGCGCGATCCCTCGATAGGTGGTCGCACGGCCTCCTGGCGGCCTGCTATGCGCAAATGGGGGCGCTTGGCGACGCGCGATCCGAAGCGGAGGCGTTCGTCAGCGAACGGTATCGTGAACTGAATGCAAATGGCGAACCCGCGCCCGCGAACTCCCTGGACCTCGCCCGGGCCCGCGGCGAAAGATATCGCAATGCCGCTGACCGCGAACATTTCCTCAGTGGGTTACGCAAGGCAGGTCTCACAGGCTGATATCGCTATCGAAAGCAGAACTTTGCCTCTTGCTGGCATCAAAGGGACCTACGAACAGTGTGTTCAAACCGGCCGGCTCGCAGAAAAAGCGGTCGGCGTCTTCCGTACGTATCCGATCTTTGTAAAAGCCATTTTGTATACCGCCGTCTTAGCCGTCTCACCTTATCGAACCACGAGAGATTTTCGGCCCCACCCATGACGAAACGACCTGTTTCAACCAACGGCCGCCTTGCGCCAGAAGCGGAAGTCGCACGATCGATCCTATCAACGAACGTTCTGAGAATGGTACGAAATCGTCAACGCGGCATCCAAAGGCCGATCCGCATACGACCTACGAAAAATGGCAGCAAGTTCTACCACCGGCTCACATATCATTCGCAGCAACGCTCTTGCTTGGAGAGATCTCGTCAGGCCTTTCTACGCGGCAGCGGAGCGATCATCGAGACCCGTTTGCGGTATTCAATGTAAGCCTCGCCGTGAAAGCTGACGAGATCACGCTCTTCCAGCAGGAAGCCGATCAAAATGTAACCGGTCGTCGAAATTGCAAAGAGCAGGTGCCCTGCTGTCTTGGTCGGCGTGGCCCAGAAGGCCAACAGAAAACCGAAATAGATCGGATGACGAACCACCCTGTAGAACAATGGCGTTCGGAAGCGCGGTGATTCCGATACCCTTCCTTGCCAATGCGCATAGACCTGCTGAAGGCCGAACAGGTCGAAATGGTTGATCATGAATGTGCTGAGCAGGACGATCCCCCATCCTAGCCAAAAGAAGGCATAGAGAATAGTCGCGCCGGCTGGGCTGCTCACTGACCAAATGATATCCGTCAGCGGCCGCCATTGCCAGTACAGGAGGATGAGCGCAAGGCCCGAAAGAAGCACGTATGTGCTTCGCTCCACCGATCTCGGGACGAGGCCGGTCCACCAGCGCTTGAAGTCCTGTCGTGCCATTACACTGTGCTGGACTGCGAACAGGCCAAGCAGCACGACGTCTACAATCAGCGCTTCGATCGTGACCGCTGAGGGGCCGCCGCTGTCGGTCGACTTTGGCACGACGATGTTCCCAACAAACCCGATCGCATAGAGAAAAGCAAACAAGAATAGAACGTAACAAAATACTCCGTAGACAAGTGCGGCCATGGCCCCCTCTTCAAATCATTCTCAACCCGTTAGATCAGTTCTGACAACATGCGCGCAGCGCGCGCTGCGCCGTTGCTTTCGACCGGCGCGAAGCATGTGCGGTCGGTCAAAGCGCCGATCATTGCGTCGGCAATCGTGTCCGGTGTTGACGCCGCGTAGTCCATACGTCTGCCTGCGCGGTAACGATCGAGACGATGCGCGACATGAAAATTCTGCTCGAAATGGTTTTGAAGCGGAAAATACAGAAACGGCGTACCGGCCGCCGTCAGTTCCATGCACGTGGTGAGCCCACCTTGGACGACGGCAAGGTCGCAAACCGCCAGATGTCGGTCGAGATCGGGCACGAATGAGCGCACTTCGACGCCGACTGGCGCCTTGATGGACATCGGCTCGATACGCGGACCGCCGATCACGATCATGCGCAGCTCCGGTATTCGAGACTGCGCCAGCGGATAGCTCTGCAGGATTCGTTTGATCAGGTGCGCGCCGACACCCGATCCTCCGACGGTGACGATGCACACACGTTCGCCCTGCCGGTAGCCGAGGCTTTGACGCAGATCGTCACGTGACCCGAAGGCCTGGGGGTGCTCGCCAATGATGTAGCCGGAGAAATCGAAATGCTTCGGCACCCAGTCCCGCATATCCGGGAGGTCGTCGCCGAAGGGGCGGGGGACAATGTCTTCGGGATTGCCGACGAAAATCGCCCGATCGCGAACGCCCGGATTGCGCTCGACATGTTCGATCATCTCAGCATTATAGTCGCGCGCTAGAAACGCCTCGCGATCGCCACCGCTGGCCATCGGAAGAAAGCCGACAAAATCCGTCAGCCATGCGAGCTTTGCCTTCTTCAATTCCGGATGTTCGTGCCAGAAATGGTCTATGTCCCACGCTTCGTTCGCAATGACCAACTCGTAGTCGCCATCCTCGACCGCATCCTGGAACACCATGAAATTGGCGGCCAGCACTTCATCCATTCGGCGAATCGCCTGGAACGCGTTCAGATCGTGCTCTCCCGACTCAAGCTCGATGTGCCGGGACTCGCTTGCAAGGCGAGAACTCAGGGGATGAATGCGCTCACCGACTGCCGTGAGGAGCCGGGTTACCGGGTCTTGCGCCAGCAAGTCGATCTCGAGGTCGGGGTGCAGCTTGCGCAGTTCACGGGCAATCGCGATGTCGCGTCGCCCGTGCCCAAGGCCTATCGGGGAGGATAGATAGAGAGCGCGCCTGGCCGTCGACCGCGAGCTGGGCTGTTGCCGCGGTCGGACACCGTAGAGTCTCCGATCGAGAAACTCGGTGATTGCGGTGCTAGTTGGCCGACATCTCCGCGTCCGCAGCCGTCCCCGCCTCGGCCACGGCTTTCGAGACCGCATCCACGGCGGCGCGAACGCCGTTCAACGCCGCTTCGACCGAGGTCGGGTGCTGTTGGGTGGAGGCCTGATACTGCGTGAAAAGCTGAATTTGATCGCCTACGCACGCTTCATGGCGACGATTGGGATATGGTCGCCGCAGGACTCCGGTTCATCCATGAACAGGATTGGAGGCCGGTGCATCACCGCGCAACCAGCGCCAGCCGTTGCAGCCATCCGCCCGCGAGCGTTCCGACCAGCGCGCGCACGGCGAGAGCGGCTTTGCCGGACGGTTCGGAAACTGCGCGCGCGCCGTCGCGACGAGAGAGGCGCGCCGCCCGCCAAGACGGCCGCCGTTGATCTCCGCGTGAGCGAGCCTTCACGGCAAACTCCGTCAGTTGATTGGACCAGCCCGTGCTATGGGTGGAATCTCATCCCGATGATTGACGACGTTTCGGCACGGTCATCGCGATCGCGACGATGGCGATGACAACCATCACGACGTTGAACATCAGCGCCATGCTGGCGGCGAAGCGGACGTTGACATTGTCGGTTCTTCCCATCGCAATATCCGCAATGGGACCGAGGTCTTGCAAATGGCTCAAGCCCGTAAAGATCGCAGCGGAAATCGCGACCCCGAAGGCGGCGCCGAGCGATGAGGCCATCTTGTAGATGCCGGAGGCTGATCCCGCCTTGTCCTGTGGTACGTTGGACAGAGCTGCGTCGGTGGACGGCGTGGCGTAGAGACCCAGTCCGATCCCGAACAGCGTGAATCCGACGGAGGCCGCGACGAGATATTCGCGCGCCAGCAGGAAAGTGCAGGTCGTCAGCAGAATTCCGATTGCGGTGATCCAGCAGCCGATCAGCATCGGCTTTCGCGGCCCCATCTTCTGCAGGAGTTTTTCGCCGACCCGGATCGTGGACAGGATGGCGATCAGATACCCAGCGGTCAGTAGACCCGATTGCAGGGAGGACAATCCCGCTTCTTGCTGAACCAAGGTCAATGTCACCAGCAAGGTCCCGGCTGCGCCGTTGAGCAGGAAGTTCGACAATGTCGCGCCGCTATAGGTCGTGTTTCCGAAAAGCGTGAGGTCCACGAAGCCAGAAGCGCTGCGGCTTTCGGTCCTGAGGAACAAGAACGCAGAGACGATGAAGAGCACCGTCAGAAGGAGTACCTTCGCGCTCACCCAACCGAGCGCCGAGCCCTGTCCGATCACGACGTTGACGGCAACCATAGCGACGATGAATGTGATTAGTCCGAACCAGTCGAAAGGCTTCCGTTCCGCCGTTTCGACCTTACTTTCTGGAGTGCCCCTGATCAGGAGAAAGCTCGCGACCGCCACGGCGATCGACATCCAGAAGATCCAGCGCCAACCCATCGTCGACGCAACGAGGCCGCCAAAAAGCGCGCACACACCAGAGCCGCCCCAAGAACCGATGGACCAGAAACTCAATGCCCGCTGTCGTTCCTTGTCCGTGAAATAGGCTTTGATCAACGCCAACGTCGCGGGCATGATGCAGGCGGCGGAAATGCCCTGGATGATGCGCCCCGCCATCAGGAACATCGCGGTACCGGGCGGCGAGAGCGCGATCAGAAGCGAGCCCAGGATGCTCAAGGCGAGGCCGATATTGGTCAGCTTGACCCGGCCGAATTGGTCGGCCAGTCCGCCGGCGACGACAATGAAAATCCCCGAAAACAGTGCGGTGATGCTGACCGCGATGTTGCTCTCGCTGTTGGTGATGTGCAGGTCGTCGCGCATGGTCGGCGCAACGTTCAACGTGGTCTGGGCAAAGAGCCAGAAGGTAACGACCGCCAAGACAATTCCCAGGATCAACCGGTTGGTACCTTCGTAGGCGGGTGCCGCGGCGAGGCTCAAGGTCGCGTTAGTCATTTGGACATCCTTCGCTTTTATCGAAGTGAATTCCTAGACGGCGAGAGGCGAACTGACATCGGGAGCAACCGGGCCGTCACGCACCGAAGGGCTCATCACTGGAGTACATCTAGAGCTCCATGCCGGTAGACCCTGCCGCCCTTCATTACAAAGTCCACCTTCGCCGTCGCGGAAATATCCTCCAGGGGGTCTTCCGGCGCAATCGCGCCGAGATCATCGCGCTGCAACAATTCCGCTGCGGCGCTCGTACCAGCCTTCAGAGCGCGGCCGGGCGTGATACCAGCCGCCACCATCGCCTGAAACTCGAGAACGCCTTCGTTGAACGGGAACATGCCGCAATCCGTCTCAAAGGCTATTTTCGCATTGCTTCGTGCGATGCGCTTCTGCGTCGTCGATCGCCGCCACGTCGCGGCGGAATTTCCAGACCGCGTGCTCGGGAAGCCTACCCGCCGTCAGAAGCCTCTTGTCTTCACGCGTCATTTGCATGGTCGGAACGAGAAACGCTCCCGCCTTCTCCGCCATAGCGACGCCCTCGTCCTCGATGAGGTAGCAGTGCTCGAGACTGCGGGCACCCGCGCGCAGCGCCTGCTGGCACCCCTCCGCTGCCCCGGTATGGACGGCCAACGGCAGGCCAAGCTGGTGCGCGGTTTGTCCGAGAGCCTGCATTTCGTCTTCGAACCATGCCACTCTGGCCGGATCGTCGCCGGCGCTCATATAGCCGCCGGTGTTCATAGTCTTGATCCAGTCGGCGCCGAACGCATGCTCCATGCGGACCAGCTCGCGTATTTTCGCTGGCGAGTCCGCAACCCTGGACAGCCCCATATTGCACCGGCACGGAAACATGCCCTGCATGTCGCCGTGGCCCGCCGTTGCGCTGATCATATGTGGAGCAACGATCAGACGCGGTCCGCGAGCCATGCCGCTATCAATGGCGTCGCGCAGGTTGACGGTGAGCCATTCGGGATCCAGCGTCCCCATGTCGCGAAGCGTCGTGAAGCCGTAGCGCATGTATTGCTGGGCGTAATGCAGTCCGGCCAGCGCTTTTGCAGGCGAGCACTGCAGCGTTTGCCGCGCCAGATTCAGCCCGTCGATGCAGAGATGAACATGGGTGTCGATAAAGCCGGGAGAAACAGTGCGGTCGCTGAGATCAAGCACATTCGCGCCGCCGGGCCGGCCGACCGAGCCCGATACCTCGACAATGCTGTCGCCTTCTATCAAGATTTCAGTCGGGCCAAGCATC
Organism: Bradyrhizobium betae; assembly: GCF_008932115.1. Lineage (NCBI taxonomy): Bacteria > Pseudomonadati > Pseudomonadota > Alphaproteobacteria > Hyphomicrobiales > Nitrobacteraceae > Bradyrhizobium > Bradyrhizobium betae. The sequence goes on along the minus strand of NZ_CP044543.1, from coordinate 3,755,153 downwards.
TTGTCGCCCAGGCCGTCGAACAGTTTTCCGCAGATGATGACGGTTTTCGCCATATGAATTTTCCTCTGCCGGAACTGTACCGACTGATGGCCTTTGGGCGTCCGCCATCATTCCACAGAATGCATCCGGCGCTAGGATTTCTCGGGGCCTTTGGAATTGATCTTTTCGGCGCTCGGATCGTATCGATCCCCGACCTTCGCAACCGGAAGCCGCCAGCCGCGCTTCATCGCCATGACGCGCAGCGAGAAGCATGACATCAGCGCCACCACCGTCACCGGCGCCGCTGGCAACTGCAGCATGTGCCCGACCACCACGATGGCCGCAGCCGCCAGTGCCGCGACGGCATAGAGTTCAGCACGGAGTACCGTCGGAATTTCCGCGAGCAGGACATCGCGTACCATCCCGCCGCCGATCCCGGTGACCATGCCGAGCACTATCGCCATGAGCGGGTTCAATCCGTAGGCCAGCGCTTTCGATGCACCGGTGACGGCGAAGAGCGCGAGACCTGCCGCATCGAAAAGAAGGACCGAGTTCGACATCCGCACGATCAAGGACGAGAAGTAAAAAGTGATAATGCCGGCGAAGAGCGAGACGCCGAGATAGCGCCAGTCGGCAACCGCGCCGGGCGGAACGACACCGATCAGCAGGTCTCGGGTAATGCCGCCCGAATTCGCCGCCGCGAACGACAGCACCAGCACGCCGAACAAGTCCAGTTCTCGCTTGACCCCGGCCAATGCGCCGCTGAGCGCGAAGACGAAGGTGCCCGTCAGATCGAGCGCAAGTGGAAGCCTATCCATGATACCCTTTCCGGCATCAGGCGATCGCCGCGAGATCGGTCATCATACTCATGCCGGCAACCAGGCGCGGGTCGCGACGACCAGCGTTTCCACGCCGGTTTGCAAGGTGGGGTGAAGAACCGGTGCGAATTTCGGGCTGTGGTTCACCGGAAGCTCGGTGAGCTTGTTTGCCGCCTTCGCATTAGCGTAAGTTTCCGGATCGGTGCCGCCGACGAACCAGAAAACCGAGGGTACGTGCCATTCGGTCCCGAACGATCCGAAGTCTTCGCTCGCAGAGGCAGGCCCGGTTTCCCTGACGCGCTCGGCGCCGAAATGCCCTCGGAACGCTTCGACGACACGCTTGCTGGCCTCCCGGTCGTTCACGTTGAGAGGGTAGTGATCCAGCGAGGTGATCTCCGGTTTGCGAGGCGCTCCGGAGGCCGCCGCCTCGGCATTGACGATCCGCTCGATCGCAGCCAGTACGCGCGTCCGGACGCCGACGTCGAAGGTCCGCACATTCAGTTTGATGATGGCCTCGTCCGGAATGACGTTTTCTTTCGTCCCCGCCTGCAGCACGCCGACGGTCACGACCGCTGCCTCCGCGGCGGCCACCTCGCGCGACACGATGGTTTGCAGCCTCAGTACCGTCGCGGCCGCCATCACCACCGGATCGATGCTCGCCTGCGGCATGGACCCGTGCGCGCCACGACCGAACAAGCGAATCTGCAAGCTGTCCGCCGCCGAGGTGATCGCGCCTGGTCGTCCTGCAACGGTGCCTGATGGCCCCACCATGACATGCTGGCCGAGGACCACATCCGGTTTCGGGAAGCGCTTGAACAACCCGTCGTCGATCATGGCCTGGGCACCTTCCGCCGTCTCCTCGCCGGGCTGGAAGACCGCCATTATGGTCCCGCGCCAGGTCGTCCGGGCCTCGGCGAGCAATTTGGTGGCGCCGACGAGCCAGGTCACGTGCATGTCGTGCCCGCACATATGACCGACCGGGACGGTGTTGCCGTCACGATCCCTCGCGGTGATCTTGCTGGCATAGGAAAGTCCCGTCGCCTCGGCGACGGGCAATGCGTCCATGTCGGCGCGCAGCATGACGGTCGGCCCCTCGCCGTTCCGTAGCAGGCCGACCACGCCAGTTTTTCCGACACCTGTCGTGACTTCGTAGCCGGCCGCACGAAGACGATCCGCCGCCAGTCCCGCCGTGCGCGTCTCCTGCATCGACAACTCGGGATGCGAGTGCACGTCCTTGTAAAGGGCTTCCAAGTCTGGGAGGAGTCTTTCGAGATCGCGCAATGCTGAATCGGGAGAACTTGCCTGATTCGAAACCATGGCCTACTCCACTGTTAGGAATCCGAGAATTTGATTGCTGCGTGCGTCCCATCGCAGAACGGCTTGTTCTTCGATTCTCCGCAGCGGCAGAGAGTGACGCGATTGCGAACCTCATATTCGAACCCATCCGCAGCGACGACCGGTATACCACCTCGCAGCCACAGAGGTCCGCTGCACTGCTGCTCGGGGTCCTCGATCAGGCCGATCGATACCGGCAACGCGTGTTCGACGGGTTTACCGGAGGCTTTGTCCCAGGCCACCAGACGCCCCGAGGGGCATTCGTTCACCTGCCGGATAAACATGGTCCGGACTGCGCGATCGTCGGTCTGCGAGACCTGACTCCAAACATTGCCATTCGGGTCGCAGAAACGCCCGAACGCGCAGAGGCTTTCTGCGTCTGTGAGCTGAAGGATCGGGCCGTCCAGCAGCTTCGCCTGATCGAGATAAGTGTCTCGACTCGCCGTCTCGGTACCGACGAAACCGATCTTGAGATGTGAACCGTCGCAGAACGGCTTGGTGCGCGACGCACCGCAGCGGCACAGCGCATAAGTTTCTCGATGCGCGACGGCCGAGCCTTCCTGCCACGCCTCGGACCCACCCTCGGCACTCGTCGTGATGGTCTGTTTGGCGAGAGGGATGTCGCCCGTGACCATGTAGGGACCGTTTTCGGAAACAGTGACGCGAACATTGCTCTTCTCGGAAGTCATGGGTCAGCCCTCCGATGCCGTGGACGTGTTCTTCAGGCAGCCAGCCCGTATCCGACCCCTATCGCTAACCTTGGCGAAGCGATTCCCCGTACCATCTACAGTCGGCCGAGGTACGAAATCGGCGCCTGCCCGACCTACGGATGTCCCCGAAATCATCCAACGCCTGTTTACGAACCTCCGCAAGCGGAATTTCCGGACCGCTCGACCGTCAGAAACGTGATCGTGCCTGGCGCAAACGATACGGATCCCGCAGCGGTCGCCGCTCCCTCGATCGGCGGAAGATTGCCGCCGCCGTCGACCTTGAGCGCCGCCCCGTTCAATTCGACGTCGCCGTTCTGGAGCGGCACAGCCGACAACGTGTAGCGCCTGCTTTCGCAGCGGCACCTCGATCGCTGTCTCGGTCCGCGAGTTATTGATGACAAGGAGCGTCACGCCTCCGGACGAGCCCCTCAGGCAATGGGCATAGACATGCCGCTCCTCCGCGATCTCGACGCCGGAATCCAGAACCGTCGTTCCCATCAGCCTGCGCCACAACAGCGCGCCCCAGTAATTGGGCCTGGGCTCGAACGTCTTCTGGTCGAGGAGCCCGTAATCGCTCGTCGCCAGCGTGTTGTGGATCACCAAAGCTTTTGGGGTCTCCTGCGATAGGTCCATGGTCTGCATCGTCCGTCTCCTAGGCCGCGGCTCGTTCGACCGGCCGCGGGGCTTTCAGCCCGGAGGATTCCGGGGTCCTTCATCCAACGCGCAAAGCGCCTCCAGGATCTAATCGATGGTGACCGGCGCCTTGAGCCCCTCCGGCGCCCGCAGCGGCGAAGAGCGCGAGACCTGCCGCGTCGAAAAGAAGCACCGAATTTGACATCCGCACGATCAAGTAGACGCAGACACCCAATACACGATGGATATAGGCTTGTGAACGAAAGCGGATCGTAGATTGAGGAGCAGCGCACCGTTTCCTGCGTGCCAAACCGGCGGTCGCCCACCTGATAGCCGAAGAACGCGCAAATGACATAAGATCCTTGAAGCTATCGGAATCCATGCCACTGTCAGGGAGGGACGTCATGACGAAAGGAGCCGCTGCACTCATCACCATTTTGTTGGCTATTTTGGCCGCGACGTGCTGGCTGGCCTATCAAGGTTGGACGGCCGCTTCCGATGTTGAGATTTCCACGCACGGCTATATGGCGATGGGGCTTGGCGTATTCTTTTCGTTACTGGTTGGATGTGGGCTTATGGCGCTCGTATTCTATAGTAGCCGGCGGGGCTATGATGACTTGCCGCAAGCGAAAATCAACGTACCCGAAAAAGATATTGCGTCGGATGAGAACGAAGATGGATAAGCAGGGCTAGTGGTTGCTCTACAAGCGGGAGATCGAAAATCGCCCCGGAACGTTGCAACCTCTTCGTTGCCTTCATCAAGGCGATACCTCAATCGCAACTCCTATGTCACTCCGAAGGTCAAGTGTATTGACCCTTTGTGCAATGTGGCTGGAACATTGCGTAGACGAAGGCCAGGGCGGCAGCGCTTGATCGCCCAAGGCGCTAAAGGGCATCGAGGGGCCGATCACGCTGCTCATTGATGCTGCGGCACACTCCGTGGTTAGATCGCAAGGCCCGCCCTCGTCTGCTTTGTTGACAAGGAGGGAATGCATGCGCGCTTGTTCTTCGCTATCGGTTACGATTTTCGCGGTAACAGATCTATTTGCGGTCAATGCAGTTGCGCAAGTTGATCCCGCGGGGCCGCCGGCCGTTGGAGTGGTCGCGGCAGACTCCCGCCCCGACGGCGGAAACCACAGAGATCAACAGTCGCATCCAGTCCATACAGCGCGTGGATCTTGTGCCCCGCGTTACTGCCTTCCTGAACGAGCGTCTGTTTACCGAAGGAGCGGACGTCAAGAAGGGTGACATGCGGGTCATTAATTCTCGAGAGGAGGATACCATGGCATTAAGCATCAGAGACGTGCGCGGCGCCGGAATCGCGCTCATGCTTGTACCCGGCTTGGCCTCTGAGATGTCGAATGCCCAAGCGGCTCAAGTGGACTGGCCAAGTTACAACCGAACGCTAACGTCGGAGCGATTCGTTCCGCTAAATCAAATTGACACGACGAATGCTCAGTCGCTCAAGGTCCTCTGCACTTATGACACAAAGCAGATGACGGGCTTTCAGACTGGTCTCTTACAAGTCGACGGCGCTCTGTTCGCGAGTACCGAGCAAGATACATTTTCCATCGATCCCAACACCTGCCAAGAAAAGTGGCGCGATCACCAAGAGATTCCGCACAGCATGCTCCAAGTAAACCGCGGCGTCGCCGTTCTGGATGGCCATGTGTTCCGCGGGTTCAACGACGGACAAGTGCGGGCGTTCGATGCCAAGTCAGGAAAGATTTTGTGGACCACCCCCATTGCCGATGCGGCAAAGGGCGAGAGTATTCCGGCATCTCCGATCGCCTGGAACGGCCTTGTGTTCATCGGTAACGCTGGCGGCGACAACAAGGGTGTAAAGGGGCGCATCTACGCGCTCGATGCGGCCACTGGGAAGATTGTATGGGAGTTTTATCTCGTGCCACGTGGCCCGGAAGATACCCTGCGCGGGCCTGAGGCGAAGGGCGCTCCGGTGGACATGCGCGCATCATGGAAAAACGCATCGGGATCTCCAATCACCGGGGGCGGTGTATGGACGTCGTACACGCTCGATCCGACCAAGGGACTGCTCTATGTTCCGGGGGGGAACCCCGCACCCGATTTTGTCGGAGAAGAGAGGGAGGGCGCCAATCTGTTGACGTCGTCAATCGTGGTGCTCGATGCAAAGACTGGTACGTACAAGCGCCACTTCCAAATCGTGAAGCACGATTTCCACGATTGGGATGCCTCGACAGCGCCAGCCCTATTTACTACAAAATCCGGCAAGCATTTAATGGCGGTTGCACCTAAAGATGGTCATCTATACGCGTTCGATATCGCGACCGACAGGCTCCTGTACCGGCGGCCGGTTACGACGGTCGCCAATGCCAAGGCTCCGTTGACGACAAGCGGCACACGTTTCTGTCCGGGTAGCCAAGGTGGTGCCGAATGGAATGGCCCCGCCTACGATCCGACTACCGACCTGATCCTCACCGGTGAAGTCGATTGGTGCACCACCATTCACACCGACCCGCTGACTTTGGTCCGGAGCGTGCCTCTAGCCCAGCCGTGGAGCGGGTCGAAAGACGGCTTCGGCGTGATGGATAACACATCGGATTGGGCCGGCTGGCTGATAGCAACCGATGCAGCTACTGGAACAAAAAAGTGGCAATTTAAGTCTCCGTATCCGATCATGAGCGGCGTCACGCCGACCTCTGGTCGCATTGTCTTGGCGGGGGACATGGGAGGAAACTTCTACGTGTTCGATGCCGCTCAGGGAAAGGTGCTCTGGTCCCAGAACCTCGGAGGAGCCATTGCCGGCGGCGTCATTACCTATGACACCGGAGCTGGACAGAAGATCGCCGTCGCGGCCGGAATGACTTCGCCGATTTGGCCTACGGCCAAAGTAACCGGCAAAATTGTACTATTGGGGCTGCACTAAACTACTGCGAGGTTTCCGGCTCTCAAATTTCACGGCGCCGATGGTTACGGCATAGAGCCCTTACGCGCGGAGAACCTACTTCAGTAGTGAGGAGCGGAAGACAGTAGCTGCCGAACCGGAGTGGCCACTCTCCGGCGGCTATCGGGGCCACACCTGACATGCCGAGGATAACCTAATACGGTCGAGAATGACCCCGTAGGCGACATCGCGGCACCATTAGCCGTGATCCGCCTACCGGGGCAGCAAGGCTCAGGACAGACACCATGCCGCAAGAAATTGAAAGAAAATTTCTACTAGCGCATGATGGATGGAAGTCATCCGTCGTCAAATGCGCTCGAATACGCGATGGTCTCGTCGCGTTTACCAATGGTCGTAAAGCGCGCGTGCGAGTTATAAAAGATCAAGCGACAATTGCACTCAAGGGTGCGCGCGAGGGCGTAGGTCGCTCCGAGTTCGAATATGCGATACCCACTTCCGATGCAGAAGAAATCTTGCGCACAATGTGCGATGATAGGGTCATAGAGAAAGTTCGAAATTACGTTCCGTATGCAGGGCTGACTTGGGAAATTGACGTTTATGACGGCATTCTAAACGGCGTCGTAATAGCCGAAGTCGAATTGGATCGAGAGGACCGCGTGCTGGAATTGCCGGGTTGGGTTGGAAGGGAAATAACGGGCGATTTACGGTACAGCAAATTCAACATGGAGAAGGCTGCGAAGCGCGGAGAGCGATTTTGGTAGGACCACAATTCTATCAGATTGGCGAAGGCATCCGCCAAATGGTCGATCAATGTGGAGCGGGTCCGCTGATGTGACAAACGGCGGTTGGAGGCGGGCAGCGCATGTCCGCTCTGCTATTGTGAGGGCGTCATCGACCTCTATGTCGAGATATCGGACAGTGCTTCGATCTTGGTATGCCCGAGCAACAATTGGACGGCCCTGAGCTTGCCAGTCTGCCGATGGATCAAGGTGGCTTTTGTCCGTTGCAGTGAATGCGTCCCAAATAGCCTCGGGTCCAGCGCGACACTTCCGATCCACTCAGACACGAGCCGAGCATATTGGCGCGTTATGGTATTGGGGTCACCGGCAACCGCTTAATCTAAATCAAGCAACTTTCACTGGGCCCGTAAGACGTGGATCGTCGAAGCCGCAGGAGATACCAATATAACACTGCCCAGACAATTTGCCGTGCCCCAGCGCCTCGGTTGAAATTTCGTTCGGAGATTCTGCTATACGTTTAATCGGGAAAAGCCTGCATGGCATCGGCGGATAAGAGGCTATCGGGACAACAGGGGGCGTCGACAAACGTCAAGGCATCGCCATGGGCGCCATTTCAGCATCGTGTCTTTGCCATGCTATGGGTCGCGGCCGTCGTCTCCAACGTCGGCGGCTGGATGTACAGCGCTGCCTCTAGCTGGCTGATGACGAATCTGGACGCCAGTCCCCTGATGGTATCGCTGGTCCAGGCTGCAAACGCCCTCCCGATGTTCCTGTTGGCGGTGCCGGCCGGGGCGCTGGCGGACATCATCGACAGGCGCCGCTTTATCATCGTCCTCGAGATTTTGATCACTGTAGTCTCCGCAATCTTCGCCGCACTGGTCTCGGCCGATCTCGTGAGTCCGGCTACGCTGTTGCTATTCACATTTCTGATCAGCTTATTCGGGGCGTTGGAGGCTCCAGCCTGGCAATCCATCGTGCCGCAACTAGTGTCCAAGCAGGACCTGGCTCCCGCAATCGCGGCTAACAGTGTCGGCATCAATATCAGCCGCGCGATCGGTCCAGCGATCGGCGGCGTGATCATTATTGGATTTGGCATCGCCGCGCCGTTTTGGCTCAACGCCATCAGCAATCTCGGAGTTATCGGCGTACTGCTGTGGTGGCGCTCGCCGCAAAAGCATATGGACAATATGCCAGCCGAACGATTCACCAGCGCTATTCGCACGGGTTTTCGTTACGTGCGTCACAATCGGTCTCTGCGCGCGACGTTGGCGCCAGCCGTTGGGTTCTTTCTGTTTGCCAGTGCGTATTGGGCGTTGCTTCCACTGCTTGCCCGCAATCAGCTCGTAGGTGGACCAGAACTTTATGGTGCCTTGCTAGGTGCAATCGGCGTCGGTGCGGTGGGCGGTGCTTTTGTACTGCCATGGCTGAAAGCAAAAATCGGAGCCAACGCGCTCGTTGCTGCCGGGGAAGTCGGGACGGCTGTGACTCTCGTGTTTTTCGGGTTCGCGCGGGAGCCGATCCTGGCCTTGTCGGCAAGTCTTATCGCAGGCGTCTCGTGGATCGCCGTGCTGGCGAGCCTCAATATCTCGGCTCAGTATGCCTTGCCTGATTGGGTGCGCGGACGCGGCCTTGCCATGTATGTCACGGTATTTTTTGGAACGTTGACGATCGGAAGCGTGCTCTGGGGGCAGGTTGCCGGCATGGTAGGACTTCCCCTGGCTCATTTCATCGCGGCGGGCGGCGCCATCGTCGCAATTCCGGCTACGTGGCGTTGGAAGCTTCGCACCGGTCGCGGGCCCGACCTCACGCCATCCATGCACTGGCCGATGCCTATCGTCGCGCGGCACGTCGAAGATGACCGGGGTCCGGTGCTCGTCACCGTCGAGTACCGGATAAATCCCGACGATCGCGAGGCGTTCCTCGCCGCGCTGGAAAGACTGGAGCATGAACGCCGTCGCGACGGCGCCTACGCGTGGGGAATCTTCGAAGATACCGCCGAGGAGGGCCGCTTCCTCGAAACTTTTCTCGTAGAATCCTGGCTCGAACATCTGCGGCAGCACAAGCGGGTGACAAACGCCGATCGCATATTGCAGGAAACGGTGCATCGTCATGTTCACTGCAAGCCAAAGGTTACGCATCTGATTGCTGCAGAGCTCCCACGCAAACCTACAAATGAAACGCTTTCATAAACCGGAGGCGGCAACGCGTGAAGAGTTTGCTCTCGTTATTTAGGTCAGAGACGGAGTTACTTCCATGAGCTGGCTACCATCGAATGATCCCGAGCCTGGCGACAAACGATCTTGCGATGCTCTCGAACTGGTCATTATTCCGCGCGTGCGAGACTTGGGCGGCTTTGAAGTACGCCGGGCATTGCCGAGCGGCAAGCGCCAGATGGTTGGTCCTTTCATCTTTTTCGACCAAATGGGGCCGGTTCAGTTCATGGCTGGCCAGGGCATGGACGTGAGGCCGCATCCGCATATCGGACTGGCCACCGCGACATACTTGTTCGACGGCCGCGTCATGCATCGGGATAGCGAAGGCAATATAATGGAAATCAAGCCTGGCGCCTTGAACCTGATGACGGCAGGACGCGGAATTGCGCATTCCGAACGCACCCCACAAAGCGCGCGCAGGGGCAACGAGGGCATGTTCGGGATTCAGAGCTGGATCGCGCTTCCCGAAGCGCACGAAGAAACCGCTCCGTCATTTCAGCACTTCGATGCCGCAAGCCTGCCGATCATTGAGGCGGGAGGCACGCGCGCGAGGATCATTGCCGGATCAGCGTTCGGCAAGAAATCTCCAGTGGGAGTGCTTTCGGAGTGGTTTTATGCTGAAGTGATGCTCGAACCAGGCGCGAGCGCGCCGCTCGATCCTGATCATGAAGAACGCGACATCTACGTGGTCGAAGGCGAGATCGATATCGCAGGCGAGACATTCGAGGGGCCCCGGCTCCTGATCTTTCGCCCGAACGACCCTATCACGGTACGAGCAACGCGGACTGCACGTCTGATGTTTCTTGGGGGCAACGCCATGGAAGGTCGGCGATACATTTGGTGGAATTTTGTCTCCTCGCGCAGAGAGCGGATCGAGCAGGCGAAAGAGGACTGGAAAACTGGACGGTTTAAGCCGGTGCCGGACGAAACCGAGTTTATTCCGCTGCCGGAGAAGTAGGCGAGCGCAGGTTTGGGTTAACGTTTTTGAGTTCGACTCCACTAAACCGCAATGGAAAGGACGATGCGGCGCTGTGACCAAGTTTTGCGCTGGGTAGCCCGTTGGCACGATCCCCCCCTTGAGCGAGCCGGCCAATCAGGCGTCTGCCCACCGCTTTCACGCCTTTGCTGAAATGTGCTGAAATGAGATTGGAATCGATAGGCAAAAGACCGCGCGCCGTTTGGCCACCGTCAACAAGATAGACTTGACTGGTCGCCTAAGATGCAGCCTCCGAGCAGAGAAACAATACCATCCCGGTCATCTCCTCGGACTCGGCGTCCTGATGCATCAACGCCGCAGCCTTCATTTGCGCGTTAAGCTCCTTATCGTCGTCCCAGCCTTGGGACGCCTTAAAGAGGCAATTACGAAACGTCAAAATGGATAGGAGGGAGCTTTGTACTGAAGTGTGATCCAGTGAGCAGTTGTGAATTCATCCATTGCCCACTCACCATTGAACCGGCCCAGCCCGGAATTCTTTTCACCGCCGAACGGAGCATTTGGTTGATCATCCACCGTGACGCTGTTGATGTGAGTCATGCCCGCAATGATACCCCGCGCGAACCTGACCCCGCGCTCGAAATCTCGGGTGAAGACCGCGCTCGATAGCCCATATTCTGTGGCGTTGGAGAGCTCGAGCGCATGGCTCTCGTCCCGCGCCTTGATGACAGGGAGAAGCGGCCCAAAACTCTCGTCGCGCGCGATTGACCAATCGGGGTCCACCCCGGTGAAAAGGTGCGGCGGCAGGAGATTGCCGGTTGGTTTGGCGCCGATGACCTCGCGCCCTCCATCACGCTTCACATGGTCGATTTTCTCGAGCAGACCTTTCAGTTGCTGCTCGTTGATGATCGGCCCAATCACCGTATCCGCATCGTTGGGATTGCCAACCCGGAGCCGGCGCACCCTGTCAGCCACGGCGTCGACGAATGAGTCATGGATCCCGGCATCGACGATCACCCGGTTTGTGCTCATGCAAATCTGGCCTTGATGGAGGAAGCGCCCCACAACCGCCGCACGCGCCGCCTGCTCGATATCGGCGTCGGCCAACACCACGAGCGGCGAGTTGCCGCCCAGTTCGAGAGCCACCCGCTTGATGTGCGTCCCGCTGCTCGCGATCCTCCCGATCCCGCGCCCAACAGCGGTCGATCCGGTGAAGGAGATCAGCCGGGGCGTTGGATGCTCAACGATGTAGTCGCCGATCTCACCGCCGGCCCCGATCACGACGTTGAGGACGCCTGGAGGAAGCCCAGCCTCCTCAAATAGCTTCGCGAGCAACAATCCGCCCGTCACTGGCGTGTCGCTGGCGGGCTTCAGTATGACGCTGTTTCCAAGCGCCAGCGCCGGCGCAACCGAGCGCATGCTGAGATGAAGCGGAAAGTTCCAGGGGCTGATGACGGTGACCACTCTCAGGGGCTCACGGTACACGCGGCTTTCCTGCCCGGCAGTGGCGGCGGCAAGGATCCGCCCCTCGACGCGGCCGGGAAAGCTGGCAGATTCGATGATGATCCCGCGTGCGCTCGCGATCTCGACGTTGGCCTTGATCCGGGTGCTGCCAGATTCCCGGATTAGCCATGAGGCGATTTCTTCGTGCCGCGTATCAAGGATGGTCGCCGCGCGATACATGACTTGCGCGCGCTGGTCCGGGAGTTGGGCAGCCCAATCGCGCTGCGCGTTTGCCGCCGCTTCATAGGCGGAGTCGACATCGTCCCGGCTCGCCTGCGGGATTTCGACGAGAGCATCGCCGGTGTACGGATCGCGGTCAATATTACGCCGTGCAGAGCGGCCCTGAACCCACTTTCCGGCAATAGCCAGTCGGTCTAGATTGGAATAAGGCGTTGGCTGAAGGTTCACCATCGGTTGCGACGCCGGCATATCAAACCTCCAGCTCTCTCGGGTTCACGGGTTGGGGTTGATGCGGACGATCGGCTTGATCGTGCCGCCCTTTTCGCTGTCCGCCGCAGCAGTGTTGATTTCGTCGAAGTCGTAAAATTTGACGAGCCGATCGAACGGAAAGCGGCCTTGCATGAACAGATCGACGAGATGCGGGATAAAGATGTCCGGCACGCTGTCGCCTTCGACGATGCCTCGGATACGCTTGCAGCTCTGCATCAAATCGTTGGCATCGATCGCGAGGTTGGCGCCAGGCTTGTAGGCGCCGATCACGCCGCACAGCCCGCGCGGGCGCAGCGCATCGACCGCCGAGCGCGTCACCTCGGGGCGCCCGGTGGAATCCAGCGAGAAATCGACACCTGTTCCGGTGACCCTGCGGATCGCCTCGACTGGGTCCTGCTCCCGGCTATTGATGACATGCGTCGCGCCAAGCGTTTTCGCAAGCTCGAGCCGCGACGGCACAACATCGATGGCGAAGATCGTCGTCGCACCGGTGACGGCCGCAGCCATGACCGCGCTCAATCCGACGGCGCCGCCGCCAAACGCCGCAAAGCTCGCGCCCGCGCCCACCTTGAGCGCATTGATGACGGCGCCTGCGCCGGTCTGGATGCCGCAACCGAGCGGCCCGAGCAGTTCCAGCGGCGCGTCGGTTCGGACTTTCACCGCATTGCGCACATTCGAAATGGCGAAGCCGGCAAACGATGATTGGCCGAAGAAGCGGTCGTGGAGTTCGTGCCCCTCATGATCGCACAGCGCATGCGAGCCATCATGCCGGTGGCCGGAGAAATTCAGCTCGTTGAAATTCTCGCAACTGGCCGGTGCGCCCTCCAGACAGGCCCGGCAATGACCACACGAAAGAAACGTCAGAACGACATGATCGCCCGGCGCGACTTTCTCGACACCGGGCCCGACCACCACGACGATCCCGGCGCCCTCGTGGCCGAGTACGATCGGCTGCGGAACCGGATAGACCTGATCTCGCGCCACCATATCGGTATGGCACATCCCGGTCGCAACGATGCGCACCAAGATCTCGTCGGGGCGTAGCGGACCTATGGTGACCTGCTCGAGCGCAAATGGGCCGCCCTTGTTGCGGACGACAGCGGCTTGACATTCTCTCGTTGGAACCGGCTGCGATGACATGAGCGAACTCCCGCTGATCGAACCATATAAAGCTCGCCAAGCGCGCGGCTAAGCCTCCGGGGGCAAGACCGACAGCACCCTGGCGATGAAGGCGTGAAACTCCACCATGTACTGGCGCAGGAACTGTTCGGTCGATTCCACCGTAACTTCGCCGGCGTCGGTGATGAGACCGGGAGTGAAATGGATATAGGCCTCGGGTGCATTCATCTGGGGTGAATTGCAGAAGCTCAGGACGCTTCGCAGGCTCTGCTGCGCTACGGCGGTGCCGATCGCGCCGGGAGACGCCCCGATAACCGCCGAGGGCTTGTGCGTAAAGGAATTGGTGCCATAGGGGCGGCTCGCCCAATCGATTGCATTTTTCAGCCCGCCAGGGATCGAGCGGTTGTATTCGGGCGTGACGAAGAGCACGGCATCGGCCGCCTTGATGGCATCCTTGAATTTTCGTGCCACGGGCGGAAAATCGGGATCGTAATCATAACTGTAAAGCGGCAAGTCCTTGAAAACGATTTCCGTGAAGGAGAGGCTCTCCGGGGCGAGAAGAGTAAGGGCTCTCGCAAGTTTGCGATTGATCGATCCGGTCGCGAGGCTACCGATCAGATACCCGACCTTGTACTTCGTCATCGCCTAATCTCCCGGTTTCAGAGCGACTGAGGCCTGCAACAGTTTATGCATCCGATTTGCATGGACGGCTGTCCACCTGAACCGGTAGCCTCAAGACCGCGTATACGGACTTAGTGAGAAGAAACTCAGAATTCTCCGTGTGCTAAACAGTGATTCCCGATTTGCCGGGAGCAAAGATGCCATTCGGATCCAGCGCGCGTTTCAGCGTCTGGTTGATGTTGCGTTGTTCCGGGCCGTAGATCTCGGCCACGCGGTCCATAAAGACGTTATTGACCCGGTACACGGCGTATCCCTGCTTCGCGAACTCATCCAGCAACGTGGCGAAGCAATCATGGGCGCGCTTTCTCTCGTCGAGATCGGTCCGGTCGTACAGCACATCGATTATGTGATGCATCGCGCGTTGGCCAACGATGAATTCCCCGACATAGTCGAGGCCAAATCGGTTGAGGATCTCCGTCGCAAGCTGGACCTGCTTGAGGGTTTCGGAGCCGCGCGCCTGGGCCACCGGAGCGAACCACATCGAGCCACCGCCGCCGCGCCAGTTGTACAGGCCGAATTCGGTCATGGTCATGTTGCCGCGCATGAGATCAGCGCGATATTTGAACGCCACCTCCTCACCAGCCTGCTCTTCGGTAACGATTTCCCCGATGCCTGATGCCTTGACCTGGTCGGTGACGATCTTCCAGTTGACGTCGACCTGCTCCTTGGTCCCGTACAGGGCCGCATAAGCCGTCCAGGCGCCAATCTTATGCTCGTCACGAATGCGCTGGATAATTGCCTTGGGAGTGGCGCCAGCCTCGGTGGTGTAGTCGGAACGCCGTACCGTGGCGCTGGCCTCGTAGAGGGTGCCGACGAGCACGACCCCATTGGGGATGATTCCGTTGATGCTGAGCGGCCGGAACATCTCAACCAACGCCTCGATGTCCTCGTCCTTTTCGTACTTGATGGCAAACGGCTTGTAGACGGGCGGCTCGGGCATCAGCCACAAGCCCATCTTGGTCACGACACCGAAGTTCGACTGCGTAAATAGGCCCTCGAGATAAGGTCCGTAACCCCATTTGAAGACCTGCCAGGTATTGGCACCCTTGACGCCGCCCATCGCCGTGCGAAGTACGTCGCCGTTGGCCAGTACGACTTCCATGCCGCAGGAGAACAGGAAATGCTCCGAGTAGGGCGTGTAGCCGACGCCCCGATCAAGCGTGTTGCCGACGGGTCCGACGATCGCAGATGGCGCCGGCGGATCGACCCATAGCTTATAGCCCTTTCCCCGATGTAATCGACGAGCTGCTGATAGGTCACGCCCGGTTCGATCAGTGCGGTACACATCACCGGATCGACCTCGATGATCTTGTTCATCCGCTTCAGGTCGAGAATGACTTGTCCCCTGTCGTGCGGTGCCGCTGTACCGTAGCCGAAATTGTGACCCGTCGAGACCGTCCAGATCGGAATCTTATACTCGTTGCAGATGGCCACGATGCCTTGGATTTGTTCGACCGTGGTGGCGGTCAACGCCGCGGACGGCGCAAACTCCTCCTCCGGTTTCGGCATCATGATTTTCCTGTAGGAGACCAGCTGTTCGTTCCTCAGCAGGACGCTATCCTCCCCCAACAACGCTCGGAACTTGTCGACCGCCTGTTGAAACGCCTGTTGCGGCACGCCGCGGGGAAGGACGGCGCTGTTCTGCTCTGCCATCTTCGTGAACTCCTTCAGGGCTCGATCAGGAACGAAACGAAAGTCCCCGTGAGAGGTGGGCTTCCTGTTCTCGGTACACCTGAGAGGGCTGCCGTGGCGTGCCCGCCGCCAAACAAGGCAAGCATCGATCCCAACGCTGCCGGCCACGATTGGGCGTCAGCGAAAGAGCTTTGAGAGGCAAGGTCGGGCGACCCCGCGTTCATGACGTAGTGGCTTGGTTTCCCGCCTCGCGCGGCATGCTGAGCGAGCCACGGCAAACGCGCTCCTGTGGCCCTGGCCATCTGAACGACGAACGCGCCGGTGCCGTCATCGACCAGACCGATGATGTGGACGGGTGGGCGGGAACGCAGCAGCCGATTCAGCTTCTGCACGAAATCCACGCTGAAATCGGCACGAATGATTTCTACAGTCGTGCCCTGCGGGGTCGCGGCGATGCCTTGAAGGAAGGTGGATTGTTCGGCTGCATCATTAACCAGCGCGATGGCGCGCTGCGTCGGAAGCCCCGCTTCCCCATCATCAGACGCCAAGGCTCGGGACGCCAACGATGTGCTCGCTGGTAAGCCGACTAAGCCGGTGGCTACGATGCCATTCAATATGAGGCGACGATCAAGCTCCATCTCAGCCTCCTATTTTCGTGGCGCCGCACTTTGGGAAATATACTTGGCGAGATCCTGCAGGGATTTGTCGTCGATGAAAGACACCGGAAACGCTGGCATTTCGATCAGACCCCGACGAACGACCTGCGTAATAGTCTCGGGCGGCAACTGGCGCCCCTTGATGACGGGCCCGACACCAACATCATGACAATACGTGCAAATCTTGCTGTAAATATCAGCGCCGCCTCGCCAAACGCCGTCGCCCGCGGGGAATGCCGGCGACGATCCCGTCGCAACGGAAAGCACCACCACTACGCTGGCAGCACCGATCTGCTTGAGACCTGCCAAGAGCGTGAGTGCAGCCATCTCGGCGCTCCACTTCCCACGAGGGCAATCTTCAATAGAGGCTGGTGTGCCCACCGCGCCAGCCTCCTCTCGATCTCAATAGTGGATCGAGATATGGTCCTCGACCGAGTTCACGCCCGGTGCCGACCACGCGGCCATCTCGGCCTCGTCGCGCTCCGCTACGGACCGGACCGACCCGTTCAGGATCGCAGTATGACCACGCGCTTGCACCGTGATCTGGTGCGCATCGAGACGGGCATTGCGTGTGAGCGCCTCGGTGATCCTGTTGCTGATGTCCTGCGGTTCAGCAGGGTTGTCGATGGTGATGGAATTGGTCACACCTTTCACACCGTGCAAATGCCGAACGGCGGTTTCGGCCGCCGTCTTCTGGTAGTACCATTGCACTTTACCCTCAAGCGTGACCCAGCCGTCGCGAACCATCGGCTTGACCTTTTCCGACGGCACGGAAACGTTCCACCTGAGGGAGTTGACCACCCTCTCAGTCAGATCGGTGTCGCTCGGCTTTGCGCCGATCAAGTTCACCTTCAGATCTTCTGCGATACCGGTGACGCCAAGAACGCCTTTAACAACCTTCTCCGCTTCCCACTTATCGAGAAAGTTTCGTACCTCCCCCGTGAGCGTCACCACGCCATTCTTGGCAGTCACCGCGATCTTGGTGGCATCGACTTTCGGATTCCATGCGAGTTGTCTCTCGACGTCCTGGCGAAGTTCCAGATCAGTCTTCATGATCGTCTCCTCTTGCAAGGCGCCCTCCTCCAAAAGAAAATCTGCGCCGTTTGATGGAAGGAGTCGACAGATATAATAGGGCAATGAACCTGTCGTTCGTCATGGGAAAGTGAAGCGTCAACCGAAACGGCCGGTAGGTTGGCCCTGTATCTGTTGTTCGGCATGGGGTCCGAACGCCGATCGGCGTCCTAAGTAGTTGATTAATCTCGACATGGAGGGGTCAATGTTGGACGCCTATTCACACCTAGGACGCCAAACGCCCCGTTCCCCGCTGGTGTCGAAAGGGGCCGATTTCCTTGATTTACCTCAAGGGACACGCCGGTTCTTGGCCGAGCATTAGTCCTATGAGTGCTAAGAGTGCACAGGACGAACGCCCCAGCGAGGATGCGCGAAAGCCGCAACAATCTCGCGTTGACGAGTCGCGCCGGGTCATCGAGGGGTATGCGAACGATCTGCGCGAGATCATCAAGCAGCTTCGCCGCCTCAATTAGGGACTCGCTCCGAGCTTCCTATGTTCGGAGATCAGAGTGCTCGTCGCCCTGATGGAAGAGATCGAATGTACGCCAACTCCGGTTGAGTGCGGCTCGGATTCAAGACCAACGGACGCGGGCAAGATCAAGACGAGAAAGCCAAGGCGCCATTCTCGGTGTTGTCTGTCCTCATTGTCGCGATATTCGATTCCAGTATCGCTTGGATCGTACGCGCGCAGCGGCCACACTTGGCCGTACAACATAGGAATTCGTAAACATGCTTTGGACTCGAAGGCTTTACGTCAGCAATCGTCGACTTTACCTGACTGTCGCTAAGGACATTGCAACTACAGACGATCACGGTGCACTCCTAATTAGTCACCCTAGGTCGCCACCCGCGACGGGCAGAATGTCGCCGGTGATGTAGCTCGCCTCGTCCGAGGCGAGAAACAAGATTGGCGCTACCTGCTCGTCAATCGCGGCGTAGCGCTTGAGGAAACTGGAATCCTTTACCTGCTCGACGGTCTCGGCCATCCACTCCTGCTCTTCGATAGTGTCGCCCTCAGCGTTGCGTGGCACTCGTCGCGGAGGGGCCTCGGTACCGCCCGGCGCGGTCGCGACGACACGGATGTTGCGCGAAGCGTATTCCATAGCCAAGCTTTGCGTGACGGCGTTGATCCCACCCTTCGCCGCGGAATAGGGCACGCGGTGAATTCCGCGTGTTGCATTCGACGACACGTTGACGATGGTGCCCCGGCCGCCCTTGAGGAAGTGCGGCAGCACGGCATGGCAACACCACAGCGTCGGCATCAGCGAACGCTGGATCTCCGCCTCGATCTGCTCGGGCTCGAAACGGTCGTATGGCCGCATCCGGATCGCGCCGCCGACATTATTGATGAGGATATCTATGCCGCCGAAGCGGCTCACCGCCTCGGCCATCGCGCCCGAAGCCCCATCGTAAGTCTCGAGATCGCAGACGAAACCGTGTCCTCGAGCGCCTGCTTCCGTCGCGACGTCGTTCACGAAATCCGCCCGATCGACGAACAGGACATCGCCGCCCTCGGCCGCGGCGCGCAGCGCCACGGCCCGCCCGATACCTTGCGCAGCGCCTGTCACAACCAGTCTCTTTCCGGCAAAGCGGTCGGCGAAGATCATGCCGCCACCGCTTCGGTCGCAGAAAACTTCTCGTAGAAGAAGTGCGAAGGCTTGACGCCCTTCTCCGTGAAGAATGCCCGTACCGCCTCGACCATCGGCGGGGGACCGCACAGATAGACGTCGCAATCGCCGGCGTTGAGATGCTCGTCGGCGAGATGTGCGGTGACGTAGCCCTTCAACGGATGCGAACTCTCCTGGCTGGCGACGCAGGTCACCCAGGTCAGCGTCGGAAGCTTCTTGGCAAGTGCCTCTATCCTCTCGATCTCGACCAGGTCGCCGTCGTTTGTGACGCCGTAGATCAGGTGCACCGGCTGATCGGTGCCGCGATCCGCAAGGACTTCCAGCATCGACAGTATCGGCGCCAGTCCCGTGCCGCCGGCGAGCATGACGACCGGGCGCTCTACCGCCCGCAGGAAGAAGCTTCCTTGCGGACCGACAAACGTCATCCGGGCGCCGGTCTTGGCATCTTTGGCGAGCCAGCCGCTCATCAGACCGCCCGGCACGTTGCGGATGAGGAAGCTGGCTTCCGTCGCTCCGACCTTCGAACTGAAGGAGTAGGAGCGGTGCTCGCTCGTCCCCGGCACCGTGAGATTCACATACTGGCCCGGCAGGAATCCGAGCGCGTCGGGTTTGTCGAGCTTGAGCTTGAGAATGATGGTGCTATCCAAGACGAGTTCGACCGAGCTCACCTCCCCGCCATGCTCGGCTGGCTTCACCTTGCAGGCTCCGGACGGCACCGGAACGGCTATGACGCAATCCGAGGACGCCACCATCTGGCAGGTCAGCACCATCCCTTCTTCGGCTTCCGCTTTGCTCAGCGCGTCCTCGAGATACTCGTCGCCGAGATCGTATTCGCCCTGCTCGCAACGGCATTTGCAGGTGCCGCAGACACCGTCCGAGCAGTCCATCGGCAGATTGATCTTGTTGCGGTAGGCCGCGTCGAGGACCTTCTCACCCTCGTTGCAGTCGATGAAGCGGGTCGCTCCGTCTTCGAAATTGAGTGCCACGCGGTAGGTCATGTCACCTTCTCCAGTCATCCGGACGCGCTACGTCAGATGTGATAGACGTCGATCACCTGGTGGATGTAGTCGCTCTTCAGGACGACCTTTTTCGCCACGATGCGCGGCTCGTCGCCTTTCGTATCCAGCGTGTAGAAGGCAGTGCCGAAGAAGCTGTCCGTTTTCTTGTAGCGGTGGCTCAACGTGTGCCAGTTGAAGCGCAGATCCAGCTCCCCGTCGCGCTCCCTCACAATCTCGATATTCGAGATGTTGTGGCTGGTCCGCGGCTCCGGAGTGCTCGCACCGGAGCGCTCGGTCTTGATCCGGAAGACGCGGTCCTCAAGTCCCTCGCGGTTGGGGTAGTAGATCAACGAGATATCCTTCTGGGGATCCTCGACCAATTGGTCGTCATCGTCCCAGGACGGCATCCAGAAACTGACGTCTGGTGAATAGAGCTTGATCCATTCGTCCCACTGCCGATCGTCCAGGAGGCGCGCTTCGCGATAGAGGAAGGCCTTCACCTGCTCGAGGTCGAACTTCACTGAAGGCGAGAGAGTGGCGTTGGCTGCGACGGTCATGCTGCTTCTCCCTGCATCGGCTTGAAGCGAGCCGTCTCGCCGCCATTCCGGAGGATCGCCTCGCGGAGCGCTTTCGCCCAGAATTCATGCTGGCGCACGAATAGCCCTTCGTCCTCGCTGCGCTCACCGCTCAGGAGCGGCTTCAGACCGATCGCCTTGGCGTTCTCGTCCGGACCGTCGATCCAGTGCACGGCACCGCGGCTGAGATCGTTCCAGAGCTCGCCGGCGCCGACATAGGCCGTCTGGCATGCGCGAAACTCCTCCAGGTCGTCCGGCGTGCCCATCCCAGAGACGTTGAAGAAGTCTTCGTACTGCCGGATGCGGATTGCGCGCTCCTTGGCATCCTCACCCTTCGGGGCGAAGCAGTAGATCGTGACCTCGGTCTTGTCGACGCCGATGGGGCGCACGACGCGGATCTGCGTCGAGAACTGGTCCATCAGATAGACGTTCGGATAGATTCCGAGATTGCGCGTCTGCCCGACAATGAAGCCGGCGCGTTCCTTGCCAAGGCGCGCTTCGAGCGCCTCCTTGTGGTTGAACACCGGACGGACCTCGGGATTGAGCAGGTTGGTCCACAGCAGGATGTGACCATTCTCAAAGCTGTAGACACCACCCACGCTCTTGGACCAGCCGTTGGCGTCGACCGTCTTCGTTCCCTCGTTTTCGTAATTGCGGTGGCCCATCGTCGCCGAGTAGTTCCAGTGAACCGAGCTCACATGATAGCCATCGGCGCCGTTCTCCATCTGGAGCTTCCAGTTGCCGTCGTAGACGTAGGAGGAATTGCCGCGCAGCACCTCGATGCCGTCAGGAGCTCCGTCGACGATCTGATCAATCACGGCCTTGGCGCCGCCGAGGTGATCTTCGAGAGACGGGACGTCCGCGTTCAGGCTGCCGAAAAGAAAGCCCCGATAGCTCTCGAACCTCGGCACCCTCGCCAGGTCGTGCGAGCCCTGCGTATTGAACGAGGCCGGATAATCGCCAGCCTTGCCGTCCTTCACCTTCAACAGTCTGCCCGTGTTGCTGAAGGTCCAACCGTGGAAGGGACAGGTGAAGCTGCCCTTGTTGCCGTGCTTGCGCCGGCACAGCATAGCTCCACGGTGAGCGCAAGCGTTGATCATGGCGTGGAGCTCGCCGGCCTTGTCGCGGGTGATCATGATCGGCTTGCGGCCGATCCAGGCACTGAAGTAGTCATTGTTGTCAGGGATCTGGCTTTCGTGCGCCAGAAACACCCAGTTGCCCTCGAAGATGTGCTGCATTTCGAGCTCGTACATCTCGGCGTCGGTGAAGATGTCGCGACGGCACCTGAACAGTCCGCGCTCCTTGTCTTCGACCACCGCACCGTCAATGCGCTCCAGTACCGTCGTCATCGTTCCTCTCCTCTATGATTTCCTTTTTGCGCCGGTATGCCGAAGGCTACGCAGCCTCGGCGCGCGGTCGTGACGAGAAGTGCTCGTCGGCGCCGTCGGAGGCACGTTGGAGCTGGAAGTCGAAGTTGATGTAGGCACTATCGCCCTGGCGCTGCGGGACCGGCAGCAGGCCGTCGCGGGTGGCGAAGGCGAAGTCGTCGGCAGAATGCGGATCGTCGCCGAAGTTGATTTGCGTGGTCAGCTTGCGATAACCGGGCGCCTCGATGAAGAAATGGACGTGTGCAGGGCGATGGCCGTGGCGCCCGATCGCCTTCATCAGCGTGTCCGTGGCGCCGCCCGGCGGTACGGAGTAGCCGTTCGGCATCTTGGAATGGAACGCGTACCTGCCGTCCGGGCCGAGCTTGATACGTGCGCGATTGTTGAAGGGAGTCTGCTCACGCGTCGGGTCGAAGTGCGAGTACCAGCCTTGCGAATTGGCGTGCCAGACGTGCAGCACGGCATCCTTGACCGGTTCGCCGTCGGGACCAGTCACACGACCCCTCATGTAGAGACTGCCGGTATCGTCGGCATCCTTGGTCAGATTGACGTCACCTTCCTGCAGCGGCGCGCCCGCCACATAGAGCGGTCCCTCGATCGTGCGCGGTGTGCCACCAGTCAATCCGGCTTCGGCGTCCTTCGCGTCCATGAAGAGATCGAGGAAATGTTCCAGGCCAGTGCCCGGCACCAGCAAGCCGTATTCCGGCGCACCCTTCTGCAGGAAATTCACCGCGCCCCAAAATTCATCCTCGCTGACGTCGTGGCGGGCGATGATCTCGGCGCCGGCCTCGACGATGTCGCGCACGATCGCTTTCAGACGGGCATCGCCGTTCGGTTGATTGAGACCGGCAGCCTTGTCGAACAAGGCCTGGACTTCCGGGGTCTTCACGAAGCTCGCATCCATGTCGTCTCTCCCTTGGTTTTGTGTCCGCGGCGCGGACGTTCGTGTTTCGAAACGTTAGCGGTCGTCCTCATGCAGCGAGGACGGGTGCCGGCAGAGCGGCGTCACCTCCATCTCCATGAAGGGATAGAGCGGCAGGCTCGTCAGAATATCGTGGAGCTCGGAATTGCTTTCGACATCGAAGATGCTGACGTTCGCGTAGCAGCCAACGACGCGCCAGATGTGCCGCCACTTGCCGGCGCGTTGCAGTTCCTGGAAGCGCTCCTTCTCGCGCGCCTTGAGGCGCTCGGCTTCCTGCTTGTCGAAATCCAACGGGATCCGCACGTTCATCTGGACCATCGTCAGCATGGCTCAAGCTCCCTTCGCGACGACGTGCAGGGTCGGCGCGGTACGGTCGCGGCGGAAGCGAGCGATCTTGTCCTCGTCGAGCGTGATGCCGAGGCCGGGTCCGGTCGGGACGCCCAGGGTGAAATCCGCGTAGTCGAGGGGCTCGGCGAGGATCTCCTCGGTGAGCAGCAGCGGGCCGAACAGTTCGGTGCCCCACGCGAGTTTCGGAAAGGTCGAGAAGAGGTGGGCGGAGGCTGCCGTGCCGACGCCGGCCTCAAGCATGGTGCCGCCGTAGAGCCCGACGCCCGAAGCGTCGGCGATGGCGGCGACGTCGCGCCCGGCATGAAGACCGCCCGACTGGGCGATTTTCACTGCGAAGACGCGGGCTCCCGCGCTTGCGGCGACGCGGAAGGCATCGCGCGGACCGTGCAGCGCCTCGTCTGCCATCAGCGGAATGCCGTGGCGTGCGGAGAGACGCGCCATGGCCGCGAGCGCGTCACGCGCGACCGGCTGCTCGACTAGGTCGCAACCGGCGTCCTCCAGCATCTTCATGCCGAGATCGGCCTGCGCCTCGTCCCATCCCTGATTGACATCCACGCGGACGCTGCCGCGGCGTCCCACGGCCTTCTTGATCGCCGCCACGTGCGCCACGTCGTCGGCCACGCTGCGCTTGCCGATCTTCAGCTTGAAGATCGAGTGCCGCCTGGTCTCGATCATCGCCTCGGCTTCCTCGATGTCGCGCGCGGTATCTCCGCTCGCGAGCGTCCAGGCTACGGCTAAACGATCGCGGACGCGGCCGCCGCCGATCAATTCGGAGACGGGCACGCCGAGCCGCTTGCCTGCAGCATCGAGCAAGGCCGTCTCCACCGCGCATTTCGCGATGTGGTTGCCGACGACGCTTTTGCCGATTTTCGCCATCGTCTCGGCGACGCGGGAGACGTCGCAGGTCTTCAGGACCGGCGTGATGTAGGTGTCGATTGCGAGCTTGATGCCTTCGGGGCTTTCATCACCGTAGCTGAGGCCACCGATCGTGGTGCCCTCGCCGATCCCCACGACACCGTCCGAACAATCGATCCGGACCAGGAGCACCGCCTGGCTACGCATCGTCGCCATCGCCAGGACGTGCGGCCGAATGGTGGGCACGTCGACGATAAAGGTATCAATATGGGCGGGCTTCACTATCACCGTCGTTTCCTCGATTTCTCAGTTCTTGCCTGAGAACTACGGGTAGACGGCGCGTTCGGCAAAGATCGTTTGGGTTTACATATTATACCTAAACGGTATAATTAGGGCATGGACCTCCGGCAGCTGCGTTATTTCGTGACGGTCGCGAACGAGCGAAATTTCTCGCGCGCCGCGGACCGGCTGCACATCGCCCAGCCGCCGCTGAGCCGGCAGATCCAGCAGCTCGAAGCCGAAGTCGGTGCCGAGCTGATAGACCGCTCGTCGCGGCCGCTGCGGCTGACCGAGCCGGGCCGGCTCTTCTACGAACAGTCGATCCAGGTGCTCGCGCGTGTCGAGGAGATGCGCACGATGATGAAGCGCACGCTCAAGATCGAGAAGAGACGGTTCGTCATCGGGTTCGTGGGTTCGGTGCTGTACGGGCACCTGCCCGAGCTCATCCGGGAGTTCCGCCGCGCGGCACCGGAGGTCGAGCTCCATCTGGTCGAGCTCGTCACTCTTGAGCAGATCGCCGCCCTCAAGGAAGGCCGGATCGATATTGGATTTGGACGCGTGCGCTTCGATGACGACGAGGTTCGCCGCATCATCTTGCGCGAGGAGCAACTGGTGGTCGCTTTGCCGATGGATCACCCATTGGAAAAGCAGAGCGGTCCCGTGTCCCTTGAGCAACTCGCCGAAGAGCGCCTCATTCTCTACCCTCGCGCGCCCCGCCCGGGCTACGCCGACCAGGTCATCGCTCTCTTCCATGATCGAGGACTCGAACCTCGGGTTGCACATGAAGCGCGCGAACTTCAGATTGCGGTCGGCCTCGTCGCCGCCGAGGAAGGCGCCTGCATCGTGCCGGTCTCGGTGCAGAAATCGCGGGTCGAAGGCGTGCGCTATAAGCGGCTCGCCGAGCCTGCGACGTCTCCCATCATCATGAGCCACCGCCAGGGCGACAAGATGCCGGAACTTGGAGTGATGGCGGACGTCATCGCCCGCATGTATCAGATTTGGGGCTACGACGTACCTGACGCACTGCTGCGTTTCGATCTGTGAAAGTGATCGGCCGTCGAGGTTCAACGCAGATTTTCGGCAAAGAGGTTGCGACGCGTCACTTCCGGAATTTCGGCGGCTCCTCCGCGATCTCCGACTTCGCGACGGGAAGCTGCCACTTGTAGCGGATCGCCAGCACACGAAGTCCGAAGCACAGCATCAACGCCACGACGACGACCGGCGTGACCGGCAACTGCAGCAGGTGACCGATCACCACTACGCCGGCGGCGGCGAGTGCAGCGACGGCGTAAAGCTCGGCGCGCAGAACGGTCGGTATTTCGGCCAGAAGCACGTCCCGCACCATACCTCCACCGATCCCGGTCACCATGCCGAGCACGACCGACATCACCGGGTTCAGGCCGTGGGCCAGCGCCTTTGAAGAGCCTGCGACGGCGAAGAACGCCAATCCCGCAGCATCGAACACCAAGATCGCGGTCGACAACCGCGCGATGAGCGATGAGGAGTAGAACGTGATGAGGCCGGCGAACAGCGATACGCCGAGATACCGCAGGTCGACGAGCGCGGCCGGCGGGACCGCCCCGATCAGGATATCGCGCGTGATGCCTCCGGAATTCGCGGCCGCGAAGGACAGGACGAGGACGCCGAAGATGTCCAATCGTCGTTTGACGCCCGCCAACGCGCCGCTCAGAGCGAAGACGAATGTGCCCGTCAGGTCGAGCACCAGCGAGAGCTTCTCCATACTTTCCAACCTTCCTTATCGCGAGGGGCCGAGGACGCGCCCCACGGCCCCTAAACCGACCTACGCCGGCATCCACGCTCGCGCCGCGACGACCAGGGATTCCACGCCCGT
This sequence comes from Bradyrhizobium betae, assembly GCF_008932115.1. NCBI lineage: Bacteria > Pseudomonadati > Pseudomonadota > Alphaproteobacteria > Hyphomicrobiales > Nitrobacteraceae > Bradyrhizobium > Bradyrhizobium betae. Next base: position 3,728,953 of record NZ_CP044543.1, on the reverse strand, counting down.
CTCCAGGGTAGGATGGAGTACGGGCGCGAATTTCGGGCTATGGTTCACCGGGAGCTCGTTGAGCTTGTTCGCGTCCCTCGCCTTCGCATAGACGGCCGGATCGGTGCCCCCGACGAACCAGAAGACCGACGGGACGTGCCACTCCGTACCAAAAGACCCGAAATCCTCGCTTGCGGGCGCGGGCCCGGTAGGCCGGACGCGCGCGGCGCCGAAGTGTCCGCGGAACGCCTCCACCACGCGTTGGGTGGCCTCCTGATTGTTCACGTTAAGCGGATAGTGGTCGATCGTCGTGATCTCTGGCTTCCGAGGCGCACCCGATGCGGCCGCTTCGGCGTTGACGATCCGTTCGATCGCCGCCAGCACGCGCGTGCGCACTCCGGCATCGAAGGTCCGTACGTTGAGCTTGATGATGGCATCGTCAGGGATGACGTTCTCCTTCGTGCCGGCCTGGAGGACGCCGACGGTCAGCACGGCCGATTCGGTCGCGGCCACCTCACGAGAGACGATCGTCTGCAGACGCAGCACGGTCGAGGCCGCCATGACGACGGGGTCGATGCTGGCCTGCGGCATCGAGCCGTGGGCTCCCCGCCCGAACAGCTTGATCTGCAGGCTGTCCGCGGCCGAGGTGATCGCACCGGCGCGCCCGGCGACCGTGCCGGCCGGCCCCACCATCACGTGTTGTCCGAGGATCACGTCCGGTTTCGGGAAGCGCTTGAACAGGCCGTCGTCGATCATCGCCTTCGCGCCTTCCCCGGTCTCTTCCGCCGGCTGAAACACGGCCATCAGCGTGCCGCGCCAGGACGATCGCGCTTCCGCCAGCAGCTTCGTTGCACCGGCGAGCCAGGTAACATGCATGTCGTGGCCGCACATGTGGGACACGGGGACCGTGTTGCCGTCCCTGTCGGTAGCGGTCGCCGTGCTGGCGTACGGGAGACCGGTCGCCTCCTGAACCGGCAGCGCGTCCATGTCAGCGCGGAGCATGACGGTCGGGCCGTCGCCGTTGCGAAGCAGGCCCACCACGCCGGTCTTACCGACGCCCGACGTCACTTCAAAGCCTGCCGCCGTGAGCCGCTTCGCAGCGATTCCGGCCGTGCGCGTTTCCTGCATCGATAGTTCCGGATGGGAATGAACGTCCTTGTAGAGGTCGGCCAGGTCGGGAAGCAGAGCGTCGAGATTGCGCAGCGCCGGATCGGAGGAAGTCTGTTTGGTCGTATTCATGGGCGTCTCCTTCGATGTTGAACAGTAGCTTGCGATAGTCTTGAAGTTCGATTTCACCCGTTCGTCCTTGCCATAGCCGGGGGCGGCGTTTTTTTCTTGTCCGCGGCCTTCGACCAGGAGCGGTAGTACGCGACGGCCGTCATCAACGCGATTCCGACGACGCTGACCACGATCTGCATCCAGATCGAGTCGGATACTTCGACGAGAACCACGTGCGCCCCGACGGCTAGGAACACGCCGGTACAGAATACCTCGAGCGATTGCTGGCCGCATTTGACGAGCGGCTGAAACAGCGGCCGTTCGAGCGGGGGCCAGTCACGTGGCAGGAAGCGGTTGATGAAGAAGGCGAGGACGATGAAGTGCAGAAGGCGATACGGTGCCAGGTTGGTCTTGTCGTTCGGATTGAACGCATCGAACAGCCAGACGGGCATCGCGCGACCGATCTCCGGAAACCTTTCCGCCATCGTCATGACGAAGGCGAACAGCAGGTAGGCGAGCCCAAGCCACAACATGGCGCGCGACCGGATCAATGGCCTCGCTACGATCGATCCTCCGAGCGCAAACCATCCGCCGAAAAGGAAGAGGAATTGCCAGCAGAAGGGATTGAAATACCAGTAACCCGTCGGAAAGGCCGCTAGATTCCACTCGAAATGCCGCGCAGCCAGATACAGTAGGAAGGACGCCGCGAGCGTCAGGTTCGGCAGTCGAAGCATGGTCCAGAGGACGGGCGGAAACACGACCATCAGCAGGATGTACAGCGGAAGTACGTCCATGTTGACGGGCTTGAACGCCAGTATCAGCCCCTGGTAGAGTGTCTCCGCTGGGTTCGCCATGAAGCCGGCGACGTTGAATTCGTTCTGCAGATTGGGGTCGGCATAGCGCTTCGCCAGATATCCGATCTCGGCGATGTACATCACGAAAAGGATGATGTGCGCCACGTAGATCTGCCATGCGCGCCTGATCAGACGAGTGCCCGCTATCGTAAAGCCTCGATCGAGCATCATCCGCCCGTAGACGAACGAGGCGGTATATCCGGAGATGAAGACGAACAGGTCGGCGGCATCGCTGAAGCCGTAGTTGCGTTGCGTGAGCCAATTGACCGCGTTGTTCGGGATGTGGTCCAGATAGATCGCCCAGTTCGCGAAACCTCGCAGAACGTCGAGCCGATAGTCGCGCCCTTTCGGCGGCAGGATCGTCCGGATCTTCATGTCGAACGCCCCATTGCCTCGAAACTCCACTAAGCGGCGGATTATTTGCCTGGCGTCATGGCGGATGCGTCAGCTCGCCGCCACTCCAGATAGGACATGACGGTCTTGCCTGCCGACGAGATCGGGCTGGCGCTGCCCAGGAAGAGGCGGTCGCCGTCGATCCGGACGTCGCGCGCCTGGGTCGGACCGATCCAGTTCGGGAGCAGGGAGATGAACATCGAGTGCGTAAGATGCTGCTTCGCCTCGTCGACGTCGAACGGGCCGGTGTAGGCGATTTAGCTGGTGGCTTCGCCCTTGAACTCGGCATCGGTCGCGACAATCCAGTGGCCGGAGGCGAACGGCTTGCGGCCCGGCTTGGAGAGTCGCGCCGACATGAAGCCGTCGGGCGTGCACATGATAATCTCCTTTGGATTGGTGCCCATGGGGTAAAAGGACGGCGAACCGTCGACTGGCCGTTTTTCGTAGGAGACCAGGCACCAGGGCCATGAGCCGGTCGCGCAGACTCTTCTCGGTCATGATCGCTGTCCTCGCCGTGCGGCACCCTTTCAGTTTCTCTGCATATCGCCGTCGATCGGCACGATCTGGCCTGAGATCGACTTGGCGGCGTCCGAAGCGAGAAACACGGCGAGCGCAGCGATATCCTTCGGATCGACCAGATATGGCAGCGATTGATCGGACATCGATTCGGCCTTGATCTCCTCGACGGACTTCCCGCTCGCCTTTGCCCGTCCCTCGAAGACCCTATGGATCCGGTCACCGTCGACGGCGCCCGGCAGGATCGCGTTGGCCCTGATGTTGTGGGCGCCGAGCTCCATCGAAAGCGTCTTCGTGAAACCGATCAACCCCCACTTCACGGTGGAATAAGGGCTGCGGTTCGGGTTGCCGAAGCGCCCCGCCGCCGAGGACATGTTGATGATGACGCCACAGCCCGATTCGATGAGGTGCGGTATAGCGGCCTTGGTGATGAGGAACGTGCCCGTGAGATCGATCTTGAGGACGGCTTCCCACTGATCGGGATCGACGTCCTGGACGGGAGCGGTCGGGCCCGAGATGCCTGCATTGTTGACCAGGATGTCGACGCCGCCCCCGAGCTGAGATGCCGCGTCCTTCATCATCGCTTCGATCTGCTTTCGATCGCCGACGTCGCATACGCCGGTCTTCAGTCCCGGCAGTTCACGCGCCGTCGCATCGAGCGCGGCACGGTCGATGTCGCACGTGTAGACGCTATCGCCCGCCAACAGAAAAGCCGCGGCGATTTCCTTGCCGATTCCCGCGGCTCCCGCCGAAATCAAGACCCTCCGCATTATCGCTCTCCGAAGGCATCTCCTAACGGGAAGATCGGCCTTTTGGCGGGGTCGAGAAACCGACCTGATCAGGTCGGTAAGTCCAAGCTGCCGCAGCGATTAACTTGGGTTGAACCGTAACCGATGGTTCGAGGAGGCCGGAGATGACAAGCAAAGTCGTGGTATGCGGCAAGCTATTCGACGGCCAGAGCGACATGATGCTCGGTCCGATGGAAATCCTGATCGACGAGGGCACCATCGTCGAAGTGTCGACCTCGGTAGGCCGTCCCAGGGGCGCCGAAGTCATCGACCTAAGCGAGCGTGCGGTCTCGCCGGGATTCATCGACACTCACGTCCACCTCTGTATCGACGGCCTGAATCTCGCCAGGCAAACGCTGCAGTGCTCGCCCGCGAAAGCCCTCGCCGGATTGTACTACGCGCAGCAATACATGCGTTTCGGTTTCACCACCCTTCGAGACATGGGCACGCTGGACCCCGAATGGCCGACCGTGAATCTTCGCGACGCCATCGACAGCGGGATGGCCCGGGGGCCGCGTCTGATCGTTGCCCCTCACATGATCAGTGCGACCGCCGGGCACGGCGACATGCAAGGGATGTTTCCGTGCCGGTGCCACATGGGTCTGTCCAGGGTCGCGGACTCTCCGGCCAAGATCCGCGAGTTGGTCCGGATGGAGCATGCCTTCGGCGGCAACTGGATCAAGACGATGAACACCGGTGGCTACATGAGTGCGGGTGACGATCCGGCCAGAGTGACCTGGTTCGACGACGAGATGCTGTCCCTCGGGCAGACCGCGCAGCAGCTCGGCCTACCGTTGGCGGTCCATACCGGCGCGGCGGAGGGGTGCAAGCAGGCCCTGCGAGCTGGCGCGCGAAGTTTGGAGCACTGTTACCTCATCGACGACGAGGGCGTCGCGATGGCGGAGAAAGCCGGCTCGTTTCTCGTTCCCACGATGCAGATGACGAGGGAGGACAAGGCGCTCATGAAGGCGGGCAAGCTTCCAGAGCACGCGGTCTGGAAATTCCGCCGCGACGTCGCGGAGATCGAGAAGGCGCAGAAGCGCATCGCACGAAGCAAGGCTAAGGTGGCTTTCGGGACGGATTGCGGAATGTTTCCGTTCAGCGAAGGCGTCCTGGAGTTTCAGGCCATGGTAGCCGCGGGTATCGCTCCCGTTCGGGCGCTGAAGGCGGGCACTAGCGTCGCGGCGGAACTGTTGCAACGCGACGACCTCGGCGTGATCGCGCCTGGTAAGCAGGCGGACATCATCGCGATGCCAGGTGATCCCTTGGCGGACATTGCCGCCACGGCGAAGGTGGACTTCGTCATGAAAGGCGGTCGGGTCTATCGGTATGGAGCGCTCGACATACTTCAGTGACGGCGGCGCTTCTGAGATCCGCGGCTCGTCATGAACGCGTTCCGCCTAGACAGGCTTGGAGCGTGCTCGAAGCTCCCGACCGCATGAAATCGCGGCGACCACGGGTCGATTGACGACGCCGTTCAACGGGAAACGTCAACGCCCTCCTAACCCGTAAGTCGGAAATAGCAGCCAGAGCTACCGGCGTCGGAACACTGAACCTTCCAAGCCTCACCCGATTGGGACTCGCTGCAACCGGGCTGATGCGCTATTCTGTCGCAGGTAGAGTTCAGTCGCCTCAGCCGCCCGGAGAGAGTGCATGAAACATTACCCCGCGGGCGAATTCGACGCGTTCAGGTCCGCTGCTGAGGGAATGGTAACGGCTCTGGCCGGCGCGAAGGACATCTCCGAAATCGACCGGATTTTCGTCGAGCGGGTCATCAGCCTCGGCTTCCACACTGCAGGCTATATCCGCGTGTTCGGCCGAGGCCAGTTCCACTCCGCCGGATTTCTGTTCGGCGGCACCGTCCCGAATTGGGCGGAGCGCTATCAATCCCAGCATTACCAAATCAACGACCCCGTCGTTTCCGCAGCCTGCCGCATGACAGGCGCCTTCACGCTCGACGAGGTAGCTCGCACGTCGCGCCTGGGCGCCCCTATCCTCAAGGATAGTCGCAGATACGGCCTCTACGACGGCTTCTGCGCACCGATCCGGGCGGAATACGACGAGCTGGGCGTGGTGATGCTGGGAACGGGTCGATTGCTCGATCTCGGCGATTATGAGCGTTTTCTTCTGCAGGGAATGTGCGAGGCCTATGCGCAAGCCGGTCTCAAGATGCACCTTGCTCCGCACGCGGCTCCGCCCTCCCTGACCAGGCGGGAGACGGAATGCTTGAGGTGGGTCGCCGTAGGCCGCAGCGATCCGCAAATCGGCATGATCTTGGGCCTCTCGCCAAACACCGTGCACGCTCACGTGGAGGCGGCGAAGAGCAAGCTCGGCGCCAACTCCCGGGCACAACTCGTCCTTCGAGCGGTGATGGCCGGCATTCTCAGATCGGATCCCTCGCAATAATCGTTTTTTGCGCCTCTAGCGAAACGCCCGAACTCACCCGATCAGGTGGGTACCGGTTCATGGGCCCCAAGCAGAAGATGACGGGCTCCTAGCGCCGGCCATCGGCCCGTCGCGAATTGCTGCTGGCCCGAAGTGCGCGCATGACGAAGGTCGACATCAAGAAAAGCAACGATGTTGTCACCAAGGCTTGTGCGACTGTGACGACGGTTGCCCTAGGTCTTGTTGCAGGTGGTTACGCAAGCGCGGAACTGATCACACCTTCGAAGCTACAGCAGATATCCACCGTCGACGACCGCTTCCAGTCCTACAATATCGAGATGTTGGAGGTGACCGGCGGCCGCTTCTGGAAGCCCTACAAGGACATCAAGAAGACCTCCGCGTCGGCAAGCGACCAAGCCACCGGAGCCGCGTCAAGCACGGCCGCGCCAGCCGGCATGAGTCCGGACCTCTATCAATATCGCCCGCCCATCGATCTCACCAACAGGCGTTTGCGCGCGCTCGCACGACACTTGGGCCCGGCTTACGTGCGCGTGAGCGGCACCTGGGCGAACACGACCTATTTCACCGACGCGAAGACACCGCCGAAGTCGCCACCCGAAGGCTACAACGGCGTGCTGACGCGGGATCAGTGGTTGGGAGCGATCGCGTTCTCGCGCGCTGTCGATGCGCCGATCGTGACCTCCCTTCCGACCAGCGCGGGCACGCGCAGTCCCGACGGCGTGTGGCGACCCGACCAGGCCCGCCGCTGGCTGGCCTTCACGATGGCACACGGCGGAACGATCGCCGCTGCGGAATATTTCAACGAACCAACTCTGGCCTTCATGGGCGGCGCGCCGAAGGGCTATGACGCGACCGCTTTCGGCCGCGACTTCAAAGTCTTCGATGCGTTCATGCGTAAGGAATATCCTCGCGTCAGAATTCTTGGCCCCGGTTCCGTCGGGGAAGCTGACGCATCCTGGTGCGTGGCGAGCGGCGGCTACGGCGAGATGACCGTATTGAAAGCCGGCGACCTCGCCGCGTTTACTGGCGATGCCGATGCGTTCTCCTATCACCACTACGGAGCGGCCTCGAAACGCTGCACAGCGACGGGAACGAGCGCCGCCGACGCGCTTTCGGAAGACTGGCTCGGGCGAACCGACAAGACGTTGGCCTACTATCGCGCGGTCCGCGACAAAGCGATGCCCGGCAAGCCGTTCTGGAACACGGAGACCGCGGATGCGGCATGCGGGGGAAATCCGTGGGCCGGTACGTTTCTCGATACCTTCCGTTACCTCGATCAACTCGGACGCCTCGCGCGGCAAGACGTCAAAGTCGTCATCCACAACACGCTCGCGGCGAGCGACTACGGCTTGTTGGACGAACGAACCTACGCACCGAAGCCAAACTACTGGGGGGGCCTACTCTGGCGGCGATTGATGGGGACGACGGTCCTGGATGTGGGGCCATCCCGGGAAGGACTTCACCTCTATGCGCAATGCTTGCGCGATAAGCCAGGCGGAGTGGCACTTCTCGCGATCAACAACAGCCGCAGCGCCTCGACCGCGATCGATCTCGACGCCGCAAGTCTTCGCTACACTCTGACGGCCGATCCGGTTCAATCCGAAACCGTAAAACTCAACGATGCAGTACTCGAACTGGGTCCGAACGACGCCTTGCCGGAACTGAAAGCTCAGGCGACGGCCGCTGGCTCCGTCACATTCGCTCCGGCCACCATCACGTTCCTCGCGATGCCCGAGGCCGCCAATACCGCATGCAAACGTTAGCCAAGGAGGGATATTCAATGGATAGGCGAGATGTTGCAGTGATCGTGGGCAGCCTGCGGAAGGACTCGATAAACCGCAAAGTTGCGCATGCGTTGATGGAGGTTGCGCCCGCTGATCTGAAGCTGTCCATCGTGGAGATCGGCCAGCTCCCGCTCTACAATCAGGATGGCGACGACAATCCACCATCCGAATGGACGTCGTTCCGCCAGCGCATCGCAGCCGCCAGTGCGGTCCTCTTCGTGACGCCGGAGCACAATCGGTCAGTGCCCGCAGCGCTCAAGAACGCGATCGACGTCGGATCGCGACCCTACGGCAAAAGCGCATGGAACGGCAAGCCGGGCGCAGTCGTCACTGCGTCGCCTGGCGGCATCGGAGGCTTCGGGTCCAACCACCATCTGCGGCAGTCGCTTGTCTTTTTGAACGTTCCGGCGATGGCTCAGCCGGAGGCTTACATCGGAGGCGCGGATAAGCTGTTCGATGCGGGCGGCAAACTCGTCAACGACGGGACACGGAAGTTCTTCGAAGGCTTCATGCAGTCCTTCGCGAAATGGATCGCCTCCAACCATTCATAGATCTCTGAGCGGTCGTACCCACGGGAGGATTGCGTGAGCGAGGCGACTATGATGACCGGCCGCTTGATCGCCGCAGCGCGTGCGCTGACCGGGATAAGTGTGGATGACTTTGCGACCGCAGCGGGACTTCCCCAGGAAGTCCTGCAGCAGATGGAAGCGAATGGCAGTGCTTGGCTTCACTCGGAGAGCGACGCAAAAGCTGTCCGACGCGGTTTCGACCATTTCGGTGTCATTGCTATCGACGAATCCGATGGTTTTGGCGCGGGCGTCAGATTAAAATTCACCCGTCAGGATGCGCGACAGATCGCACGCTTGGAAGGCGAAGGCGGCATTGTCGGCTCCGATGACGCTCTCTAGGCACGGTGAAAGAGTGGCGGTCACATGAACATGCAGACGAGCCGTATGCCGGCACTCTTCATCGGACACGGTAGCCCGATGAACACACTCGAGCTCAACGGCTTCACGCGTGCTTGGCGGTCGCTCGGCGAAAAGCTGCCCAAGCCGAGGGCAATCCTCGTCGTGTCGGCGCATTGGTTCATCGGCGCCACGGCGGTGACGGCGATGGCCAGGCCCCGTACCATCCACGACTTCTACGGCTTCCCGAAGACGTTGTTCGATTTCGAATACCCGGCCGACGGCTCGCCGGAGGTCGCGGGCGAAGTCGTGGAAGCGGTCAAACCGGACTGGGTCGGCCTCGACCATGATCAATGGGGACTGGACCACGGCACGTGGAGCGTCCTGGCGCATCTCTATCCCAAGGCCAACATTCCCGTGGTGCAGGTCTCGATCAACGCGCACAAGCCGTTCGAGTATCATATTGCCTTGGCTACGCGCCTATCGTCGCTCCGCGACAAGGGCGTTCTCGTTCTTTCAAGCGGCAACGTCGTGCACAACCTTGGGCTTGTCGAATGGAACAGGCCGACCGAGGGCGCGGACTGGGCGCATCGCTTCGACGAAGCGGTCATGCGGCAAATGGCGGAAGATCCCGCGGCGATTCTGAAGCTCAACCAGCATCCCGATTTCGCGCGGTCCGTGCCGACGCCAGACCATTACATCCCCCTGCTATACACGGCAGGCATCGCGGCGGCGGAAGGCAGGTCGCAACCACTCATCCGGGGCTACTCCCTCGGGTCGCTCTCGATGACCAGCTATAATGTCGGGCCCGAGCTCAGCCTGCCCGCTACCGCAGAAGGTATCTCCGAAATGCCCGGCAACGTGCCTGCGGACCAAACCAACATCTGATTGGAGAGAGCACATGGCCAGATTGGCGTCCGAAGCCGGTCCGAGATCGTTATTGCATCCCGGCTTCATCGGTGCCGGATCAACCCTGCTTATCGCCGGGTTGGCCACCGATATCATGTACTGGAATACATCGAACTGGCAGTGGGCAAACTCCTCGGCGTGGTTGATTGCTGCAGGCTTGGTCCTCGCTCTCGTCGCCACGATCACCCTGATCATCGACTTTCTCACCAGCCGAGCCGGACGGATCAGGTGGATGCCGTTCCTGCTTGTGGCAGCGGCAGCCCTGCTCTCGCTCCTGAATGTTTTCGTTCACAGCCGCGATGCCTGGACCTCCGTCGTGCCGCAGGGAATTTCGCTCTCCGCCATCGTGACGATTCTGCTGCTACTGGCGGCTGCCACAGGTTGGAGGGTGACCACCGTTCGTACCACCGCCGCCGGAGACCGCCTGTGACCCACGCAATGCTTCGAGCCGTGCCAGCCCTCTGCGCGTTACTCGCTCTGACCGCTTGCGACCAAGGCGGCGATCCCATGCGGCAATACGGGGCGGATCCCTACCTTCCGGAGCCTCAGAACTATCTGTTGCCGCCAATGAGCGTCCCAAAGGCGGTGGGCTGGGAATCGGGGGAGATGCCAACGGTGCCTGCAGGAATGAAGGTCCAGGCGATGGCGACAGGGTTGATGCATCCTCGCATCGTCTATCCTTTGCCGAACGGCGACATCCTGGTCGTCGAGGGCAACAGCCCCGGCACCACACCTTTCCGGCCTAAGGACTTCATCCAAGGGAAGGTGAAGGCGCGGGCCGGAACAGCCGGCAAGGGAGGTAACCGCATCACCCTGCTCCGCGATGCCGACGGCGATGGAAAGCCGGAGCAGCAAACGGTGCTTGTCGACCGCCTTCACTCACCTTATGGCGTGGCGTATGTGGACGGCACGCTCTATGTCGCTAATACGGACGCGATCATGGCGTTCAAGTACGCGCCCGGGCAGACCAAGATCACGGAGCCAGGGACGAAGCTTGCGGACCTTCCCGCCGGACCGATTGACCATCACTGGACCAAATCGATGGTCGCCAGCCCCGATGGATCCAAGCTTTATGTCGGCGTCGGATCCAACAGCAATATCACTGAGAATGGGCTTGACGCCGAAGAGGGCCGAGCCGCGATATACGAGGTGGATCGCGCCACCGGTGCTAAGCGCATTTATGCCTCGGGCACGCGCAACCCGACCAATCTCGCCGTCGATCCCGACACAGGGCGGCTGTTCGCAGTAGTGAATGAGCGGGACGAGATTGGCCCGGACCTAGTCCCGGACTATCTCACCATGGTTCGTGAGGGCGCCTTCTATGGCTGGCCTTACAGCTACTGGGGCCAGCACGTGGACGTTCGGGTCCATCCGCAGCGACCCGATCTGGTGGCTAAGGCCGTCAAGCCCGACTACGGCCTGAGTTCACACGTGGCCGCGCTCGGTCTTGCGTTCAGCAAAGGCGAGACGCTGTCCCCCCAATTCGGTAACGGCGTCTTTGTCGGCGAGCACGGCAGTTGGGACCGCAGCCCTGTCAACGGTTATCAGGTCATTTTCGTGCCGCTGGTTGATGGCCGTCCGGAGGGCAAACCCGTCCCGGTCGTCACTGGATTCCTCGGCAACGATAGCGGTACGGTGCGGGGCCGACCTGTGGGCGTAGCGCTTGACCGCACCGGCGCGCTGCTAGTTGCCGACGATACTGGCAACGCGGTGTGGCGCGTCAGCGCAAGCCAGTCGGCGCAGTAGAGCCTTCAACCGCAAAGGCTTGCTTCGTCCGTCACGATCGCCGCCGTCTAGTCGGGAAAGACGCCGGGGCGGCCTGCGGTCGTTTGAAAATTTCTGCCGATCATGGCAGATTGGGCGCTACCTTGGGGCTACACCCAGGGGCTACACCAGTGACCTCTGGCGTGCAGCAAGGCCTGATTTTACGGGGCTTTCTCGAAGCCGTTTTATTATGGCGGAGAGGGAGGGATTCTCATCCCTCTTACGAGATTCACGCGGTCTCAGTTGGCCGGTTAGACCGACATCAGCGAAATTGCAGCCGTCATGATGACCGCTCACGCTCGCCAGCTCCTTTGAGGGGGAGTATCGAAGCTAGGAAAGCGCCTTGCGCAGAGAACGAAGCATCTTCTCGGCATCGTCGAGCTCTTTCAAAAGTTCGGTGTTGCCCTTCTTCTCCTCCAAGGGGGAGCAGCGATCGAGCGACCTGCGCAGATACTTCGACGGCCTCCTGAACGAGATCCGTTAGAAGGCCTCCGTCGTGAGGCGAGGCTGTCCGCGACCGTAGCGCAGCGGACCGCGAACGGGTCACAATTCCAGACCGTCGACCGCGATCTCGCTGCCCTCGGGCTCTCCGAGCAGCCAAAGCCTGGACCGGGTCCGCGCCCATCGCCTCTCGCGATCGAGCCAGCAGATTTCGCTGGTTTCCGTGACCTTGCCGTCGGCAACCGCCGGATGGTTCGAGACCTTGCCCACCAGCGTCATGACGTACCCGCCGCGTAGGCCGCGCGAAATCAGAGGCGCCCAGTCGTCGATCCGCGCGGCTTTCGTCATGGCATCCTGCGACGGCTGCTCGCCACGCAGGTAGCTTTCGATATCCGTACCCAACTCCTCCTTCAACGACATCAGTGCCTCACCGCGCATGCGTCCCGGGCCTCGAGAGTCGCCTCGATCAGCCGCTTCAACTTCCTCATCGAAAAACGTTCCCGTTTCCAAACCGGCCCGATGTTGTGGAGCTCATCCGTGGCGAGCGGCTCGTCGAAACGACGATCGCCCTCCGAGGCCAGCTCCTTCATGATCAGCGCCGCCAAGGCCGGGAGGTACGCCAAGGTCGGGGACGGCATACGGATCACGCGGAAGCGGTCCCTGAGCTGAGAAGGCAGCTTTTCGACGGAGTTGGCTGTGGAAAAATGGAGGACGTGGGACAAATCCAGTTCCGCGTCGATGCCAACCTCGCGATACCGGCGTGATGTCGTGACCTCCAGAAAGGGAAGCATCGCCGACCATAGATTGCCATTGTACGTGCTTTCCCCCGCACGATCGATCTCGTCGACGAACGCGATCGGGTTGGCGATCCGCGACATCATGATCGCTCCCCGTTCGAGATGAAGGACGTCCTTAAGAGGCGCAGTTACAGATGGAATGACGGTAACGATGGTCGGCCGAAAGCCTGGCATACCGATGTCGCCGAGGACAAGCTCGAGACCGAGAGCGAATTTCTTCGCAGCGAAATTTACCGGCAGCCCGACGCGGAAATCCTGTCCGTCGCATGACGGCCTACGATCGCTATTCCGACCGGGTCTGAGCGCCGATCCGCGCGCCGCTTGCGCTGGCATTTGATCGTGCAGCGGACGGAAGGCGCCGCGCATGGCAACTTCTATCGCACGAATGATGCGACGTCGATCGAACCCAGCACGCGGGCTGCCACGGCGTTTCTACTAGAACTGATTGCCCGCTTGCAGGCTGAGGCGACGGTGCCGATGATTGACATCCGCACCTACGCCAAATTCCTCAAGGGTTAATCTGACCTCTGGGGTCTTCGTCGTCGGCACCGAGCTGCTTGATCGCGGTGACGACCTAATCCGTCATGAGGATGGTGTTCAGCGCGAACGGGTCGGCTCTCCTTGGAAGTACCGAAGCGGCTGTGTCACCAATGCCGACCTCCCAAGACCTTTCCCTTGTTGTGACCCGGGTGTTTGAAATTGGCGCGGAATCGAACCGTCGACATCGTGATTTTAGCCCACTCTCCGAGGGACCCCGCGCCCTTCGCTCAAGGATTTTGAGCCACCATGTTGGAACTCTGCGCTAATTTCGCTGCAAGGTTTGTACGATCGTTGTACGAACCGCCGACTTGAAGCGACAAAGTTGCCCTTTGGAAATTGCAGAAATGCCTATCCTGTCGACGTTTGGCGAGATGGAGCGGGCGAAGGCGAACCCTCGTATACAGCTTGGGAAGCCTCGCTCCGAAGATCGTGGTGGCAATGCCGGATCAGCTCGGCAACGACGGACTTCAGACAAGTCCGGAAAGACGCCAGACAGCGATTTGGCGAGCTTCGCATGGCTGTCGAGCTATCCGAATAGCCTGCGAATCGCGTCGAAGAAAAAATGGTTCATGGCAACTGCAGAGCAGAGACATCGGGAAACCGCGCGGTGACGTCGGTCTTGCCGGAGCCGGTGACTCCATCAAGTCGTGCGACATGAAAGCTGCAGCTCGCCCTTAAGGTGCGCATCTCCTCGACGACGCTTCACCGCTCGCGCGAGAAATCCCGGCTCTGTGCCGCGCAGATGCGACAGGACGAAGGACGAACATGCTGACAGCTTCGTGTTACATCCGTGTTGCATGGAGCAGACGTCGTCCCAGGTAACCCCTTGTAATTCCACGTGCTGCACGGAGCATACGGAATCGGCCCTGAGACTACCAAATGGGCCTCAGAACGGACCGCGTACGTAGAGGAAATGCCGATATTTATTGGGTTTCTTGCGTCGGAATGACTGGCGATCCCGGGAAGACTCGAACTTCCGACCTACGGTTTAGGAAACCGCCGCTCTATCCGGCTGAGCTACGGGACCGCGGAACCCGCCTGTCAGGCGGGTTGCCTAGAGGTGTTCATATCAAAGCGAGGGCGGGATCGGAAGCCCTCCGCCGGCCGAATGCGGAGGTCTTCCCGCCCCTCACGCCTTGATATTGTTGTCCTTCACCACCTTGCCCCAAGTGGCGACCTGCTTGTCGAAGAAGGTCTTGAAGGCGGGGCCGTCCTCGAGCAACAGCGTCATTTGCTGGGTCTCCTTGAGCTGGGCCGCGGTCGCAGGCTCGCTCAGGATCTCCCTTGACGCCGTCGCCATGGCGGAGACGATGTCCGGCGGCGTGCCTGTCGGCGCGAAGATGCCCCACCAGGCCAGCGTCTCGAAATCAGGAAAGCCGGCCTCGATCGCGGTCGGCGTATCCGGCAGCGCCGGCAGCCGCTCGCGGCCGAGCTGCAGGATCGGGCGCAGCATGTTGCTGCCGAGCTGGGCTGCGACCAGCGCCGCCGATCCCGCGATGAGATCGACATGGCCGCCGAGCACGTCGTTCATCGCCGGGCCGCCGCCGCGATAAGGCACATGCATGATCTCGACGCCGGCCTTGTTGCCGAGCACGGTCATGGCCAGATGGCCGAGCGTGCCGATGCCGACGGAGGCGTACTTGACCGCGCCGGGCGTCGCCTTGCAGGCGGCGACCACGTCGGCAAAACTCTTGTAGGGACGGCCGGCGCCGGCCGCGATCACGTAAGGCGCGGTGCCGACCAGGAACACCGGCATCAGCTCACGCTCGACGTCGAGCGGCGGTTTGTCGAGGATGGCCGGGATCACCGCGTGGGAATCGAAGGTGACAAGGAACGTCGATCCGTCCGGCGGGCTCTTGGCGACTTGCGCTGCGCCGAGCGCACCGGCGGCGCCCGACTTGTTCTCGACCACGACGATGCGGTTGAGCTTGGTCTGCAGATTGCTCTGCAGCAGCCGCGCCATCGCATCGGTCGAGCCGCCCGGCGGAAACGGCACGACCAAGGTGATCTTGCCGGCCTGCGCCATCGCCGGCGCCATTGCAAGAATGGCCGGCGCGGCCAGCAGCGTGCGTCTTGTGATCGTCATGGTCCCCTCCCTTTATTGTCTTGCGCCCGGCTTTTGCTCTGTGGCGCGTGCGGCAGGCTTCAGGTCATCCCGAAGCCCGATCCCGCTTTCTTGTATTCTGGCCGCGGTGGACTGAAAATGTCCAGCACGCGGGCGCCATCGGGGCCGGCGCGCATGGTGTGCGGCACGTTGCCCGGCGTGCGCCAGAAATCGCCCTTCTTCACCGGGATTTCCTCGTCACCCTGGACGCGGATGGCGGAGCCGTCGAGCAGCACGCCCCATTGCTCCTCGGGATGATGGTGCAGCGTGCCCTGCGCATGCGGGCCCAGCGTCACCACCGACAGCATCGCCTGCTCGCCGGAGAAGATGCGCGTAGTGACGCCCGCCGCGAGCTCGCGGAACAGCCCGTCGGCGGGGTTGTCGATATTGTGGAATTCTTCCTTCTGGCTCACGCCATTCTCCCTTTCTCTTTTTCTGCTCAGGATTTGCCGTAGGAGCCCTGGTAGCGCCCCTCTCGGATCGCCTTCATGGTCTCCTCCTCGCGCGCGACCTGGGCACGGACTGCTTCGAGCAGTGCGGCCGCACCAGCCGCGGGAAACGACACCACGCCATCCTCGTCGCCGACCACGATGTCGCCGGGCGAGATCACGCTGCCGCCGATCGACACGGGCACATTGATCTCGCCGGGACCGTTCTTGTAGGGGCCGCGATGGATCACGGCGCGGGCATAGCAGGGAAAATCATCGCCGGCGAAAGACGCGACATCGCGGATCGCGCCGTCGATCACGTAGCCTTCCGCTTTGCGCCACTGCGCGATGTTCTTCATGATCTCGCCGACCAGCGCGCGGGTCTCGTCGCCGCCGCCGTCGACCACGATGACGTCGCCGGGACCGACCAGCTCGAGCGCGCGATGGATGGCGAGATTGTCGCCGGGGCGCGTGCGCACGGTGAAGGCCGTCCCCACCAGCTTGCCGCCGCGGTGATAGGGCTTCAGGCCCACCGCACCCGGCAGCCGGGCGAGATTGTCTGAAATGACCGAGGTCGGCGCACCTCGAAAGCCCTCGATGATCTCGGCGGGCGGCTTCGGCACGCTGTTCGCGGCGATCGTGATCGTCATGTCAAAAGAGTCCTTTCGTGAATTTTCTTATTCGGCGTGCGAAGATGCTTTCGCCGGCCTGATCCGGAAAGCGCGCCCTTCCTTCATCCACGCTGCGCGTTCGTCGCGCAACAGGGTGCGGCGGACTTTTCCGGAATCATCGCGCGGCGGGACGGCCACGATCTCGAAACTCTCGGGGTGCTTGTAGCGGCTGAGCCGATCCTTCAGGAAATCCGCCATGCCATCGGCAATGGCCTGGCCGTCCGCATCGGGCTCCGGCTCGATGATGGCATGCACGCGCTGGCCCAATTCCGGATCGGGCAATCCCACCACCACGCAGGAGCGCACGCCGGGACAGGCGGAGACGGCAGCCTCGACTTCGGCCGGATAGATGTTGGCGCCGCCGCGCAGCACCATGTCGGCGAGGCGGTCGCCGAGATAGAGATAGCCGTCCGCATCGAACCTGCCGATATCGCCGAGCGATTCCCAGCCGTCGGCGCGGCGCTTCGGCTCGGCGCCGAGATAATGGTAGGTGGCGTCCCTGCCGTCGTTGTTGAGGAAATAGATCTCGCCGGTCTCGCCCGGCGCGACGTCCTTGCCGTCCTCGCCGATGATGCGCAGTTTGGCCATCTCGCCGATCTTGCCGACCGAGCCCTTGTGGGTCAGCCATTCCGTGCCGGAGATGATGCACGAGCCCTGCCGCTCGGTGCCGCCATAGAGCTCCCACACCCTCTCCGGGCCGAGCCAGTCGATCCAGTTCTCCTTCAGCCACGGCGGCATCGGCGCGGCCATGTGGAACACGGTCTGCAGGCTCGAGACGTCGTAAGAGTTGCGCACGTTCTCAGGCAACGCCCAGATCCGGTGCATCATGGTCGGCACGAAATTGACCCATTGCACGCGTTCGCGCGCGATCTGGCGCAGCGTCTCCTCGGCATCGAACTTGACGAGGCCGGTGAGCTTGCCTCCGCCGAACAACGCGTAATGCGACACGATGAACGGCGCATTGTGGTAGAGCGGCCCCGGATTGAGCAGCGAGGCCCCGAAGGGAATGCTGAGCGGCAGCGCCGCCGCCGTGTCGATCACCGCCGGCTGGTGATCAAGGATCACCTTTGGCCGGCCGGTGGAGCCGCCGCTGGTCATGGCCTTCCAGTAGCGCGACACCGGCGGGGCGAGCGGCTCATCCGAAAACCCTTCCGGGACGAAATCCGCGGGCAAACGGTTCGGCGCGTTCCAGTCGGCCTCGCCGCCGACCACCAGCGCCGGCTTCAGGATCTCGAGCACCGCGGCGGCCTCGCCGCGCGGCAGCCGCCACGACAGCGAGGTCGGCGTCGCCCCGCACTTCCACACCGCAAACGACGTCTCGAAGAACGCATTGCCGTTCGGCAGGCCGATCGCGACGAAATCGCCGGGCTTGACGCCCTTGGCGGCAAACGCGCGCGCACGCCGGTTGGCGCCGCGCTCGAGCTCATCCCATGTCAGCGTATCCTGCCCATGTTGGACGGCGATCGTGCCTTGCGGTTTGCGCTCGGCGTACCAGCGCGGCACATCGGACAGGGGCAGCAGCATCAGGCGTTTCCACTTCGTCTTCTTGGCGCCGCCTCAGGATGAGGCGCTCACGGTGCGAAGTGTAACAGCCGGAGCAAACCCTTCAAGGCATCTGCTTTCAAGGCATCACCGCTCTGCCCCGCAGCCCGGAATATCGAACAGCGCCGCGAGCCCGCATTTCGAGGTCAGCATCTTGTCGCCGTCATGGCCGACGCCGGCGACGTCCCAGACACGGTGATTGGGCGTTCCGTGGCCGCGCTTGGCCATCGCGTCGGTATAGGCGTGGCCGCGGGCGTAGCGGGTGGGGCCCTGCGCCTCCGCCATGCAGCTCTTGTCCAGCGCGGCGTGCTTGGGATTGGTGTCGAGCGTGCCGAGCAGATAGATCACCTCGCGCTCGGCATAGCGCTGCTCGAGCGCCGCCGGCGTCGCGTCCGCGAGATAGGACGGACGGTCACCCATTCCGTACTTCCAGTTGTCGTAGCCCGGACAGGATGCGGCGATCTTGGGCACGGGCCGGTCCGCGCTGAAATAGGCATAGGACGAGGGATTGGCGACGACATAGCGGATGTCGATGTGCTGGCGCGACAGCTTCGCCTCGCCCTTTCCGGCGATGGCGTAGCGCTGCACGACCTGGCCGCCGCCGGAATGACCGGCCACCACGACCTGCTTCAGGTTCGGAAAGATGCGCCGGTCGGAGAGTTTTGCCAGGATCGCATCGAGCGCCTCGAAGGACGACACCGGGGTCGGTGCGAGCGCGGCATCGCCGCCCTCCCATCCCTCCAGCGACCAGCGCAGCATGTCCTCCGGCAGCCTGTGCGCTTCGATGTCGATCTCCGCCAGAAATTGCGGCACGATCATCAGCGCGCTCTTGCCGTCGTCGCCCGCTGCGGCCTGGGCGTTGTTGGCCGAGATGTAATATTCGTCGGCATTGCGCAAGCGTCCGTGCAGCACGATGATCGCGCGCGAGATCGCCGGCAGCGGCATCGACCAGTCGCGGGAGAGGTAGAGCGGCAGCATTCCCCGGCCGCCGACCGCAAGCCGCGCATCGCCGATGGCCTTCACCGGCTTGCGGTTGGGCGCATCTTCGTCGGCTGCGAGAGCATGGCTGGAAAGGAGCGCCCACGCGATTGCGGCGAAGCTGACCAGCGCTCTCATGACGGACATTCCCCTTCGCATTCAAATCGATAAAACTCTAGACGCAACAGGTGCCGCGCGGCTGTGACTGCAGCGCCACGTCAAGCAAAAAATGTCAGCATTGCATCCCTGAAATTCCCGGGTTCCACGGGTGACAAGCCGGCGATAAAGAGGCAAAAATCCGCCTCGACTCAGTTCGGGTTGAGTTTTGCAAGGAATGCTCTCGTAGAATGTCGGTCGTGTCTGCATCGCGTCGTGCGGCGCTTCTCGTTGCCGCAGCAGGATTTTTTCTGCTGACGCCGTCGCATGCCCAGGCCCAATGGTGGAAGCGCGCGCCTGTCGACTTCGAGGAATGCGCCGACGCCGCCGAGAAGGCCGCGACCAAGACCGAGAAGACCTCCGCGCTTGCCGATTGCAATGCGAAGTTCGCCGGCCGGCGCAAGACCGGTGGCGGCTATTCCTATTACGACTTCCTGCAGGACCGCACCTTCGACATCGCAGGTCCTAATCCGACGCCGGACGAGCAGAAGAAAATCGACGAATCCTACACCGCCTATCTCGCCAATCAGCGCCGTAGCAATGAAGCGGCCCAGGCCGCCATGCGTCAGCAGCGCGAGCAGCAGGAACGACAGGCGCAGCAGCTTCAGCAGGTCGCGCTGCGCACCGAGGTGGAGCGCGTGCCCGTCCCGGTGGAGCGACCGAAGGTGCAGCAGGCCATTGGCCCGCGGCCGAAGGGCCCCCCCTGTGCCAAGGGTTCGTTCTCCTGCGAATGGCCGCGGCTATCGGAAGGCTTGAACGATCTGAAGAAGCTGTTCAACCCGACGCCGAGCAAGCCGGCGAAGAAGGGGTGAGCTGCTGACGCGGCAAACTCCGCTGTCGTCCCGGACGAGCTTAGAATGTAGGGTGGGCAAAGGCGCGCGCTTGGCGCGCCGTGCCCACCACTCCGGCAAGAAAGACGATGGTGGGCACGCTTCGCTCTGCCCACCCTACAAGCTCAGTTCGGATGCTTCTTCTTACTGCGCTTCGGTTTGACCACCGACGTGCCCGCCGGCTCCATGACCGCCGGCGAGCTGCCCAATTGCGATCGGCTCTCCTGCAATCGCCTGTCATAGCCGGGAGAGTTCATCACCGTCGGTGGCCTTGCCAGGGCGAGTGTCGATGCGCCGCAGAGCGCGGCCAGCGCGAGCCCGATCGTTAGACAACGCCTCATCGCGTCCCTCCATCACTTTCAAGCCACGCCCCGAATCTGCTGCGGCGTCAGCCGCGGCGGACCGCTGCCGGCTGCTTCGGCCTCCTTGATCAGCGCAACAATGCGGCGCATCAGCGGCACGCCGACCTTGTTTTGCTCGGCAAGCGCGATGACCGCGCCCTGGAGGTAGTCAATCTCGGTCTTGCGGCCCAGCTTCAGATCCTGCCACATCGACGAGCGCGCCTCCGGGTCGATCTTCATCGTGCGTCCGAGGATCGCGTTGAAGATCACATCCGGCAGCCTCAGCAAGACCGGCGTCCAGTTCGCCGGGATCGGCGTCGCCGAGACCGGCGTGATGCCGGCCGCCTTCAGCGCAGCCAGGCCCTCGGCCATCTGGTCGGCAAACAATCTTCGCCAGTCCCGGTTCGCCAATTGCGCGGCGAGCGGCATGTCGGACAGCGCGCTGAGTGCGTTGTTGAGATTGATGATCAGCTTGCCCCATTGCACGCCGGCGATGTCGCGGCTGGCACGGATCGTGAGGCCGGGCACCGACAGCGCCGCAGCCGTGTTCGCTTCGTCTTCGCCGACATGAATGTCGCCGGAGGTCGAGCGGTGGAAGCGCCCCTCACCCATCGCGATCACGTTGAACGGCACCATGCCGGCGAGCACGCGCCGCCCGGCCAGGCGCTCGCGCAAAACCGCGACATTGCCGACGCCGTTTTGCAGGGAGATGATGACGGCATCCTGCGGCGCATGCTGCGCGATCTGGTCCGCGACATCGGCGGTGTCGGCGCTCTTCACCGTGACCAGCACGATGCCGGCACTGTAGAGGATCGAAGCATCCTCCGACAGCGCGAGCTGGCCTGGACCCAACTTCTTCTCGGAGCCGTCGAAATCGGTCAGCCGCAGGCCGAACCGCTCGATCTCGGCCTTCACCCGCGGCCGCGCCAGCAGCGCGACGCGGCGGCCAGCGGCCGCCAGCATTCCACCGACGAAACAGCCGATGGCGCCCGCGCCGGCCACCACGATCGGTCGATCCGTAACCACCAGACCTTGCTCCCCTGAACGACACGCCTTCGATAGCAGAGGAGACGACTGCTGCCCATGGAACGGTTGCAGTGCAATCGCCTTGTAACGGTCATGAGAGCCTCATATGTTTTCGGATGGGGCTTGTTTCCGGCAAAAGATCGCCAAAGGAGAACGCCATGGGTTTGCTCGACGTCCTCAACGGCATGCAGAACGGCCCGCGCGGCCCGAGCACGCCAAGCTCTGAGAAATCCTCCGGCGGCATGTCGCCGATGACCATGGCGCTGCTCGGCCTGCTCGCCTGGAAAGCTTTCAAGCACATGACAGCCAACCAGTCCGGCAGCGCGCCACAGCCGTCCCCGGCGCCGACGCAGCTCCCCCCGCCGGTGAATGCGGGCGCAGGCGGTGGCCTCGGAGGCGCACTTGGTGGCGCACTTGGCGGAAGCGGCGGCCTTGGTGACCTCTTGAAGGGCGGCCTCGGCGGCCTGCTGGCGGGCGGCGCGGCCGGCAGCGTGCTCAGCGGCGGGCTCGGCGATCTCCTCAACCAGCTCCAGCAGGGCGGCCATGGCGACACCGCGAGCACCTGGGTCGGCAAGGGTGAGAACAAGGCGATCGCGCCCGGCGATCTCGCCAAGGCGCTCGGCGCCGACCAGATCGAAAGCCTGTCCGCCCAGAGCGGCCTGTCACGCGAGGAACTGCTCTCCGGCCTCAGCCAGTACCTGCCTCAAGTGATCGACCATCTGACGCCGGACGGGCGGCTGCCGACCGAGAACGAGCTCTCGGGCAGAATTTAACAGCGCCTGATCTACGAATTCAGGAAGGAAAGCACAGTCATGAGTTTCGGCGGCCTGTTGTGGATCATCGTCGTCGGCTTCATCGCCGGCCTCATCGCGCGCTGGCTCGCGCCGGGACCGAACAACCCGAGCGGCTTCATCCTCACCACCATCCTCGGTATCGCCGGGGCATTTCTAGCGACCTTCATCGGCCAGGAGATCGGACACTACAGCCCCGACCAGGGTGCCGGCTTCATCATGGCCACGATCGGCGCCGTGGTGGTGCTGTTCATCTGGCACCGGCTGGTGGCGAGTGGCGTGATCAAGGGGTAGCGGCTGTCGCGAAGCGCGAATCTCGCGCCACAAACTCCACTGTCGTCCCGGACAAGCAAAGCGCAGATCCGGGACCTCCGCGCGAGCGCTTGCGCTCGTCGCCATAGCCACAGCGAGGAGTTTGGCGACGACTCGGAGTGACCCGTATCCCGTCAAACTCCTCCCTGGGGTTATGGGTCCCCGCGTTCGCGGGGACGACATCTCGTGTGACGCGCGCAGCGCGGTATCACTCACGTAATCAAATGCATTCCCGCATCCATGCGCACCACTTCGCCGGTCATGTTGCTCGACGCCGGCATCGCCAGGAAGCAGACCAGCTGCGCGATGTCGTCGGCGGTTGAAGCAACCTTCAGCGGCACCTTGGCCACCACGCCGTCGCGGACCTGCTTGGCGCCGGCCTCGCCGCGGCCCTTGGTGAACCAGGGCGTGTCGATATAGCCGGGGCATACCGTGTTGACGCGGATCAGCGGCGCCAGCGCGCGCGACAGCGACAACGTCATGGTGTTGAGCGCGCCCTTGCTCGCGGCATAGGCGATCGACGAGCCGACGCCGCTGATGCCGGCGACCGAGGACACGTTGACCACCGCCGACGGCCGGCCAGAGGCTTTCGACCCCGCCTCGAGCAGGCTGCGCGCCGCGCGCACCATCTGGAATGGTCCGATGGTGTTGACGCCGTAGAGGCGCTGAAAATCTTCCGCCGACAATCCGTCGAGATCGGCATGGGCCACATGCTTGGTGGTGCCGGCATTGTTGACGAGGATGTCGAGCCGGCCCCAGCCGCTGGCGGCGGCGACGATCTTGCGGCAATCCTCATCTTTCGAGACATCGCCCTGCGCGACCAGAACCTCTGCGGCCCCGGCCTTGCGGCAGAGCTCTGCCGTGGCCTCGGCTTCCTTCTGGCTCGACGAATAGTTGATGACGAGCCGCGCCCCGCTCCGCGCGAGAATTTCCGCGGTCGCCGCACCAAGTCCGGATGCGGACCCCGTCACGATTGCGCACAGACTGTCTTTTGCCATCCGGATTTCCTTCCCCGTTATCGAATTGCTGGCGCCTTGTTTAGCGAGTTTGCCGCGCCCTGCAAATCGAGCAAACTCCGCTAAGCGGAATTAGTCCAGAGTGCTCCTCGCGCCCATGCCGGAGCCGCAGATGGGCCTGCGGTCAACGCTTGTCAGGGCCATGGCTTTTTCCGATCATCGGGCGCAGAAAGAGACCGCGCGCCGCACCGACCGGGCGGACCGCGCCAATGGCAAAACACGGGGAACGCTGTGGCGGAGAGTGACAATATCGTCGTCGAGACCGCGGAGAAAATCTTCGCCGATCTCGCCGACCCGCAGACGATCAATAATGACAAGAAGAATTCGTGGCAGGCGCCGCTGTGGCAGGCGCTGAGCGAAGCCGGCCTGCCCTTGTCATGGGTGCCGGACGATCTCGGCGGCTCCGGTGCGAGCCTCGCCGACGGCTTTGCGCTGCTGAACGCCGCCGGCCGTTTCGCGGTCGCAGTTCCCCTGGCCGAAACGATGCTGGCCGGATGGCTGCTGGCGCAGGCGAAGATCACCTCGCCGGAAGGTGAGATGACGGTGCTGCCGGCCTCTCCAAGAGACCGCATCACGCTCGATGCCGACGGCGCGCTCTCGGGCCGTGCCCGTGGCGTACCCTTTGCGAAGGCCGCCAAGCACTTCGCGGTGCTGGCCCACGGCAAGGACGGCGTCTGCATCGCACTGGTCGACGCCGGCAAGGGACGCATCGAATCCGGCCTCAATGTCGGCTACGACCACAGCGACACCGTCACGCTCGACAAGGTCCAGCCCGTCACCATCAAGGCCGCGCCTGATGGCGTGGACCAGACCAGCCTGATGCTGATGGGCGGCGTCGCGCGCAGCCTTCAGATCGCGGGCGCGCTGGAAGCGATGCTCGACATCTCCGTGCGCTATTCCAACGAGCGCGTCGCCTTCGAGAAGAAGATCTCGAAATTCCAGGCGGTGCAGCACAATCTCGCCCGTCTTGCCGGCGAGTCCGCCGCAGCGCTCGCAGCCGCGACCTCCGCGGCCGACGCGATCGCGAATGCAAAGTCATTCGACGACGCGGTCTATCTCGAAGCCGCCTCCGCAAAGATCCGCTGCGCCGAAGCCGCGGAAAAGGGTGGCGCCATCGCGCATCAGGTCCACGGCGCGATCGGCTTCACCATCGAGCACATCCTGCACCGTTACTCGCTGCGGGCGCTGGCCTGGCGCGACGATTTCGGCTCGGAGAGCCATTGGGCCGTCGAGCTCGGCAAGCTGGTCGCGAGCCGTGGTGCCGATGAATTGTGGCCGCTCGTGGCGTCGCGCTGATCAGGAGACGAAACAACAATGACCGCTGCCCTCCGTTTCGATCCGATCCGCCTGCCCGAGAAGTGCGAGCAATTGCGCAAGGAAGTGCGCGCATTCCTCGCCGAGGAAATCGCCGCCGGCACCTTCGATCCGCATAAGCCCAACCGTGAAGATACCGACGCGCCGGAGTTTTCCCGCCGGGTCGGCGCCAAGGGCTGGCTCGGCATGACCTGGCCGAAGAAATATGGCGGCCAGGAGCGCTCCTTCCTCGAGCGCTACGTGGTGACCGAGGAGATGCGCGTGGCCAACGCGCCGACGCGGCGCTTCTTCGTCGCGGACCGTCAGAGCGGGCCGGTGCTGATCAAGTACGCGCCCGAGCATATCAAGATGGATATCCTGCCGCGGATCTGCCGCGGCGAGATCTGCTTCGCCATCGGCATGAGCGAGCCGAACTCCGGCTCGGACCTGTTCGCCGCCAAGACGCGCGCGACCAAGACCGACGGCGGCTATCTCATCAACGGCACCAAGATCTGGACCTCGTCGGCGCATATCGCCGACTACATGATCGCGATCTTCCGGACCTCGCCGCCGACCAAGGAAAACCGTCGTCACGGCCTGACGCAGTTTTTGGTCAAGATGAAGCAGCCGGGTATCCAGGTGAACCCGATCGGCCAGATCACCGGCCAGTACGAATTCAACGAGGTCGTCTTCACCGACTTCTTCGTGCCCGAGGATCACGTGCTCGGTGAGGTCGACGGCGCCTGGAAGCAGGCGACGTCGGAGCTCGCTTATGAACGCTCGGGCCCCGAGCGCTTCCTCGAGACCTATTACGTGCTGACCGAGCTGGTCCGCGCGGTCGGCCCCAACCCGGACACGCGCAGCGCCGAAGGCATCGGCCGGCTCGTGGCGCAGCTCCACACCATGCGGCGCATGTCGGTCTCGGTTGCCGGCATGCTGCAGGCCGGCAAGGAACCGGTGGTGGAGGCCTCCATCGTCAAGGACATCGGCACCGTCTGGGAGCAGCAGCTTCCACATCGCGTGCGCGATCTCGCCGCCTTCGTCGAGGAGACCGCGACCAACCGCGAGACGCTGGAGCAGCAGCTCGACTTCGCCATCAAGACCGCACCGAAACTCACCATCCAGGGCGGCACCACCGAGGTGCTGCGCGGCATCATCGCGCGCGGACTTGGTCTGCGCTAACGCTTCGAGGACATCATGAGCACCTATACAGATATCGGCGTCGAAAAAGTCGGCCACGTCGGCACCATCGAGATCCGGCGCCCGCCGCTGAACTTCTTCGACATCTCGCTGATCAACCAGATCGCGGACGCGCTCGACGAGTTCGACCGCGACATCGAGATCCGCAGCTCCGTGCTGTCGGCACAGGGCAAGGCGTTTTGCGCCGGCGCCAATTTCGGCGATCCCGCGCGGCAAGAGCAGGAAGCGCGCGAGGCCGAGAAAAAGGGCGACCCGGCCGACAACCTCGGCCCGATCAACCATCTCTACCTCCAGGCCGTGCGCATCTTCCGCGCCAAGAAGCCGATCGTGGCGGCCGTGCAAGGCGCGGCCATCGGCGGCGGCCTCGGCCTCGCGGTCTCGGCGGACTTCCGCGTCACCTGCCCCGAAGCCCGCTTCTCCGCGAATTTTACCAAGCTCGGCTTCCATCCCGGCTTCGGCCTGACCACGACGCTGCCGGAGCTGATCGGCAAGAACAACGCGGAGCTGATGTTCTACACCAGCCGCCGCGTCACCGGCGAAGAAGCGGTGAAGTGGGGCCTCGCCAATGTACTGGTGCCGCAGGACCAGGTGAAGGCTGGCGCGATGAAGCTCGCCGCCGAGATCGCCGAATGCTCCCCGCTCGGTCTCCTCTCCACCCGCGCCACGATGCGCGCGGGCCTCGCCGACCGTGTGATGGCCGCGACGAATCACGAGCTCGCCGAGCAGACGAGATTGCGCGCGACGGAAGATTTCAAGGAAGGCGTCAAGGCCACGGAAGAGCGGCGGACGGCGAATTTTAAGGGGCGGTGATTGCAGCGGCGTATCGCTGCACGCCCTCTCTCAACCCGTCATCCTGAGGCGCGAGCTGCGCGGTGCCCAGCACCGTGCAGGGAG
Organism: Bradyrhizobium betae; assembly: GCF_008932115.1. Classification (NCBI taxonomy): domain Bacteria; kingdom Pseudomonadati; phylum Pseudomonadota; class Alphaproteobacteria; order Hyphomicrobiales; family Nitrobacteraceae; genus Bradyrhizobium; species Bradyrhizobium betae. Next base: position 3,702,077 of record NZ_CP044543.1, on the reverse strand, counting down.
CCTCGAAGGATGAGCGGCCCCGCCGGTGGCCGTCGCCCTTCGAGGCTCGCCGAAGGGGCGAGCACCTCCAGCGACAATGGCTTCGCCATTGCGCGGGGGTGACGGATAACGATGAAGCGAATCAACTGACGCGGAACGTCACCCCGCCAAGCAAGAACTCGTTCCCCGCCACCGCGAGCCCCCTGGCTTTCGCGGCATGCAGCACGCTCGCAGCATCCGCCACCCGAAACTCCAGCGCGCTCATGATTTCGCTGGCGCCCTTCACGAACCGGAAGGTCGCATTGGGCAGCTTCAGTTCGGCATCGCCACCCGGCGCAACGCCGATGATCTTGCCCCAATGCTCCGCCAGCCCTTGCGGATCCGGGCTCTGCATCTCCACCGCGGTCAGCGCCTGCGTCACATCCTTGCGGATGAACGTCTGCCAGTCGGGACCCGCCGGCGGATAGGCACCAAGAATGTCGTCGCTGCCGTCGGTGTGGTTGAACTCGATGAAGGCGGCGCGGCAGTCGCGGGGGTGGAGCTGCACGCCGTGATAGGGCGCGTGGTCGATCACATTGGCGGTGCGCACGCCTATCGCATTGGCGTTGCGGCCGCGTTCGTCCGGATCGTTGCAGCAGAAGATCGCCATGTAGCCGCCGCGACCGCCGGTCTTCTCGATGAAGCGGCCGGCCGTGGTGCCGTCCTTGAACGGCGCGACCACCTCCAGCAGAATCGTGTCGACCGGAAGCAGCGCGTTCTCCAGGCCGTATTTGGCGACATTGCCGTCGCGGTAGCAGACCGCGAGGCCCATGATCTCGGCGATGTCCGAGATCACGGGCGCGAGCTGCGGCGCGACCAGACAAATCTGCCGCAGCCGCATATAGGGCGCCATCGTCATGCCCCCTTGAAGGACGGCTTGCGCTTCTCGACGAAAGCCTTGGCGGCCTCCTTGTGATCCTCGGTGTCGCTGCAGCGGGTGTGGTGGATCGCCTCGCCGTCGAAGCAATCTTCCAGCGGCAGGTGCTCGGCATTGTTGATGTTGCGCTTGATGAAGCCGAGCGCGATCGAGGGGCCCTGCGCCAGCGACAGCGCGAGCTCGTGCGCGGCTGCGTCGATCTCGGCGTCGGGCACGACCCTGGTCACCATGCCGATCGCATGCGCTTCCTTCGCCGTCAGCACCGGCGACGTCAGATAGAGCTCGCGCGCCCGCGCGCTGCCGAGCAGCTGGGTCAGGAAATAGGTGCCGCCGTAATCGCCGGAGAATCCGACCTTGGCGAAAGCGGTGGTGATCTTGCAGGATTCGGACGCGATGCGCAGGTCGCAGGACAGCGCCATCGACAGGCCCGCACCGGCCGCCGCACCATCGAGCTGCGCCACCACGGGTTTCGGCATCTGATGCAGGATGCGCGAGACCTCCATGCCGCGGCGCAGGTTCGCCATCTTCACCTCGAACGGCAGCGGCGCACGGCCCGCCGCCATCGACTTGACGTCGCCGCCGACGCAGAACGAGCCGCCCGCGCCCTTGAACAGCACCGCGCGCACCTCGGGATCATCGGCCGCGCGCCGCGCCGCCTCGACCAGTCCTGCGACCATCTCGGGGTTGAGCGCGTTCTTTCGCTCGGGGCGGTTCATCGTGATGGTGAGCAGCCCGCCTTCGAGCTTTTGCAGGACCATGTCGTTCATGGGTGGTCTCCCTTGTTGTTGTTTTGCTCGGTCATTCCGGGGCGCGCGAAGCGCGAGCCCGGAATCCATTTCTCAACCGTCACTGCCGCCCGATGGATCCCGGGCTCGCGCTACGCGCGCCCCGGGATGACGACCTGTTGTTGGGCGCGCGTGTCGCCACGACGCCTCACGCCGTCACTTCTTCACCAGCGGACAGCGCGACTGCTCCAGGGGCTGGAATGCCTCGCTGCCGGGCACGGTGGCGAGCAGCTTGTAGTCGTCCCAGCGGCCCTTGGATTCCGACGGCTTCTTCACCTCGAACAGGTACATGTCGTGGATCATGCGGCCGTCCTCGCGGATCTTGCCGTTCTTGGCGAAGAAGTCGTTGACCGGCGTCTCCTTCATCACCTTGATGACCGCGGCCGCGTCAGTCGTGCCGGCCGCCTTCACGGCCTTCAGATAATGCGTGACGGAGGAATAGACGCCGGCCTGTGCCGAGGTCGGCACCCGCTTGGTGCGCTCCATGAAGCGCTTGGAGAAGGCGCGGGTGTCGTCGTTGAGGTCCCAGTAGAAGGCTTCGGCGAGCAGCAGGCCCTGCGCGGTCTCCAGCCCGATCGAGTCGATGTCGGAGACGAAGGCGAGCAGCGGCGAGACCTTCTGGCCGCCCTTGGTGATGCCGAACTCGGCCGCCTGCTTGATGGCGTTGACGGTGTCGCCGCCGGCGTTGGCGAGCCCGATGACCTTGGCCTTGGAGGCCTGGGCCTGAAGCAGGAACGACGAGAAATCGGACGTATTGAGCGGATGACGCACGGCGCCGAGCACCTTGCCGCCGGTCTTGGTGACGACGGCGCTGGTGTCCTTTTCCAGATCCTGGCCGAAAGCGTAGTCGGCGGTGAGGAAGAACCAGGTGTCGAGGCCCGACTTCACGGCCGCAAGACCGGTCACGTTGGCCTGGCCATAGGTGTCGAACACGTAGTGGATGGTGTAGGGACCGCAGGCCTCGTTGGTGAGACGGATCGAGCCCGGGCCGTTGAACATGATGATCTTGTTGCGCGCCTTCGCGATTTCGCCGGCGGCAAGCGCAGTCGCGGAGGCCGCGACGTCGTAGATCATCTCGACGCCCTGATTGTCGAGCATGTCGCGGGCGATGTTGGCGGAGAGATCGGCCTTGTTGAGATGATCGGCCGCCAGCACCTGAACCTTGCGTCCCAGCACCTCGCCGCCGAAATCCTCGACTGCCATCTTGGCGGCGGTCTCGCTGCCGGGGCCGGTGATGTCGGCATAAAGGCTCGACATGTCGAGGATGCCGCCGATCTTGAGCGGCGGCTTGTCCTGGGCCTGCACCGCGCTCGCACTCAGAGCAAGCGACGCGGCAAAAATGCCCGACAAAATATTCTTCATCGTAAAGAGACCTCCCTTATCGCGCCGCACTCTTTGGGCGCTTGATTGTGGCTGTTGCCGCAATCATGCCGCATGCGCAAGAGCGCAGCAAGCGCAGGTGCGAAGAGGCCGCATGTTCGGCGCGCGATTTCCGCAAAGCGGAATGGTGAGATGCGGATAAATGTTTCCACGTCATTGCGAGCGTAGCGACTTGTCCGCCGATGCTCTAGCGAAGGCGGAGGCAATCCAGAATCTTTCCGCAGAGACAGTCTGGATTGCTTCGCTGCGCTCGCAATGACGGAGTGTGAGGAAGCCTCTTCGCGACCCGCTACGCTTGAGTTAAGATTGACGCGCAACGCAACCTCTCCGGGCGCCGTGACGCGACTGCTTCATCTCGTCGTCGCATTTCCTCTCGTCGCGAGTCACACGGCGTTCGCCGCGCCGTGCCAATTCGAAACGCAAGGCGAAGGCCGCGTCGCCGCCATCGTCGACGCACGCAGCCTGCGTCTCGACGATGGCCGCGAGGTCCGCCTTACCGGCATCGAGCCAACCGCAACGACGAAGCCGGCGCTGACATCGCTGCTGGTCGGCCGCGACGTCACGCTGCGGAGCGCTGACGACACGCCCGACCGCTATGGCCGCCAAGGCGCGCTGGTCTTCGTCGGCGAGGACGATACCTCGGTGCAGGCCGCCCTCCTCGCCCAAGGCGACGCCATCGTCTCCGCCGAGATCACCGACAGGGACTGCGCAGCGGCCCTGATGGCGTCGGAGGCCGAGGCACGGCGCGAAAAAAAGGGCAATTGGGCTGACCCGTCGGCCATAAAAAACGCGGAAAGTCAGGACGATATTTTGGCCGGGATCGGGCGCTTTATGGTGGTCGAAGGCAAAGTCCTGTCGGTCCGGCAAGCTGGGGCAGTGACCTACCTCAACTTCGGACGGAACTGGACACGCGGCTTTGCCGTGACTATTTCAAGGCGCATGCTGCCGGCGTTCGAAAGCGCCGGAATGTCCCTTAAGTCCCTGGAAAATCGGCGCATTCGCGTCCGGGGCTGGGTCGAGGGGAATACCGGGCCGCGTATCGATGTGCTCCGGGTGGGACAGATCGAGTTGCTGGGCGCAATCGAGCCGACAGGGGTAAGGCCCTGAGGGGTCAGGCACGGGTTAAGCGACGTGAATGGGGTGCTAGAACGGCACGGACGAGGTGATTGCCGCCGCCTGCGGGCAGCGCCGGCCGCGCTTTGCCTCATGCTGGGCACGGCCCTCGCCGGTTGCGGCGACATGGGCCGGTTCCAGGCCGCGATGCCGACCCAGACGGTCGCGATGCCGAAGCCGAAGCCGGCCGTCGCGCAGACCCCCGCCACCGAGAAGGAGCACGAGCGCATCCTGGCCAGCTATGGCGGCACCTATGACGATCCCAGGCTCGAATCCCTCGTCAGCAAGACCGTGGACCGGCTCGTTGCCGCTTCCGACCGTCCCGACCAGGGTTACAAGGTCACCATTCTCAACTCCGGCGCGGTGAACGCCTTTGCGCTGCCGAACGGCCAGCTCTATGTCACGCGCGGACTTCTTGCGCTCGCCAGCGACACCTCGGAATTGTCCTCCGTGCTTAGCCACGAGATGGCGCATGTGCTGTCCAAGCACGCCGCGATGCGCGAGGACCAGGCCCGCCAGGCCGCGATCGTCACCCGCGTCGTCACCGACATGAGCAACGACCCCGATCTCACCGCGCTGGCGCTCGCCAAGACCAAGCTCACCATGGCGAGCTTTTCGCGCAACCAGGAGTTCGAGGCCGACGGCATCGGCGTCGGCATTTCCGCCAAGGCGCATTTCGACCCCTACGGCGCCGCGCGCTTCCTCTCGGCGATGGAGCGCAATGCCGAGCTGAAGGCCGGCAAGACCTCGCTCGATCCGCGCGCGCAGGATTTCACCTCGTCGCATCCGGCGACCCCGGAGCGCGTGCAGAACGCGCAGACCATCGCACGGCAATATATCGCTCCGGAAGGCGGCGAGCGCGACCGCGAGACCTATCTCGCCGCGATCGACAATCTCGTCTATGGCGAAGATCCCAGCGAGGGTTTCGTCCGCGGCCGGCGTTTCCTGCATCCGAAGCTCGGCTTCACCTTCCAGGCACCGGACAATTTCACGCTCGACAACACCGCGCAGGCGGTGATCGGCGTGCGCGACGGCGGCTCGCAGGCGATGCGCTTCGACGTCGTGCGCGTGCCGGCCGAGCAGTCGCTCGGCGATTACCTGAATTCGGGATGGATGGAAGGCGTCGAGAAGGCGTCGATCGAGGACATCACCATCAACGGTTTTCCGGCGGCGTCGGCCACCGCAAAGGGCGATCAGTGGCAGTTCAAGGTCTACGCGCTGCGCTTCGGCAGCGACGTCTATCGCTTCATCTTCGCGGCACGGCAGAAGTCGACCGAGAGCGAGCGCAACGCGCGCGAGACCGTCAATTCATTCCGCCGCCTGACCCTCGACGAAATCCAGGCCGCCCGCCCACTGCGGATCAAGGTCATCACCGTGCAGCCCGGCGACACCGTCGAATCGCTCTCCCACCGCATGGCCGGTGTCGATCACCCCGCCGAACGCTTCCGCGTCCTCAACGGGCTCGATCGCAGCGCGCAGGTGAAGGTGCGCGATCGCGTGAAGATCGTCGCGGATTGACGCTGCAGACTGTCAGCGTAGCCCAAATGGAGCGCAGCGCAATCTGGGATTTGTGCAGGCTTCCGCGGGCGGCTTAAGCGCCCGCGTCCATGTCGCCAGCCTCGCGCTGGCCAGCGAGCCAGAGCGCGAGCAGGGTCCAGAACGCGCCGGAGAGCAGATAGGCACCCGAAGCGATGACGCCGAGATTGGTGGCGAGCAGCAGCGCGACCAGCGGCGCGAAGCCCGCGCCGAACAGCCAGGCCATGTCCGAGGTCAGCGCCGAGGCCGTGTAGCGATATGCCTGCCTGAAGTTCGAGGCGATCGCGCCGGAGGACTGGCCGAAGGACAGGCCGAGCAGGATGAAGCCGATCACCATGTAGATGGTCTCACCGAACGCGCCGGCGTCGAGCAGCTGCGGGGCGAAGCCGCTGTAGATCGCGATCGCGATCGCCGATCCCATCAGCAGCGACTTGCGGCCGACACGGTCGGCGATGACGCCGGAGAGCACGATCGCCACGACACCGAACACGGCGGCGACGATCTCGATGATCAGAAAGCGCACCGGGCTTTCGCGGGTGAACAGGAACACCCAGGACAGCGGAAACACCGTCACCATGTGAAACAGCGCGAAGCTCGCCAGCGGCGCGAACGCACCAAGCATGATGTTATGGCCTTCGCGCGCAACGGTCTCGGAGATCCGCGAGGGCTGCAATTCGCGGGTCTCGAACAACGACGCATATTCCTCCGTCGTCACCATGCGCAGGCGCGCGAACAGCGCCACGACGTTGATGGCGAAGGCGACGAAGAACGGATAGCGCCAGCCCCAGTCGAAGAAATCGTCGGCGGAGAGATTGCCGGCGAAATAGGCGAACAGGGCGCTCGCCACGATCAGCCCGAGCGGAGCACCGAGCTGCGGCACCATCGCGTACCAGCCGCGCTGGGAGGGCGGCGCGTTCAGCGCCAGCAGCGAGGCCATGCCGTCCCAGGCGCCGCCCCAGGCCAGACCCTGCGCAATGCGCGCCAGCGCCAGCAGCCAGATCGCAGCAACGCCGATCTCGGAATAGCCGGGCAGGAAGGCGAGCGCCACGGTGGCGGTGCCGAGCAGGAACAGCGCCGAGACCAGCTTGGCCGTCTTGCCGTACTCCCGGTCGATCGTCATGAAAATGACGGTTCCGATTGGCCGTGCCACGAAAGCCAGCGCGAAGATCATGAAGGAATAGAGGGTTCCGGTCAGTTCGCTCGTGAACGGGAACACCAGGCGCGGGAACACGATCACCGAAGCGATCGCGTAGACGAAGAAATCGAAGAATTCCGAGGTGCGGCCGATGATGACGCCGATGGCGATCTCGCCGGGACTGGCTAGGTCGTGGCCGTGTTCGCCCGAGTGGAGGTCTGCCATTGCGGGGGTCTGTGCCGTCGCCATTCGTGCGCCCTTAACGTCCTGAAAACCAAAGCCAACCGCCCGGCGGGGCGCCAGGCGATCCGGGCTTGTCTGGCCCAACATTCCGCACTGCAACATTGGACAAATTGTCCAATGTCCGGATTGCTGCGCCGCAGCTACCCGTTGCCCCCGCAAAAGAAACTCATTCTCAAAGGCTCGGCCCGTGTCCCGTCTCAAGATCCTGGCGCTGCTACCCTTGGCAGTTGCGCTTAGTGGCTGCAACTACGTCGTGCTGGCGCCAGCCGGCGACATCGCTGCCCAGCAGCGCGACCTCGTCATCATCTCCACTCTCCTGATGCTTTTGATCGTCGTCCCCGTGATGGCGCTGACGGTGATGTTCGCCTGGCGCTACCGCCAGTCCAACACCTCGGCCCGCTACGAGCCGGAATGGGATCACTCGACCAAGCTCGAGCTGGTGATCTGGTCGGCGCCGTTGCTGATCATCATCTGCCTGGGCGCGCTGACCTGGATGGGCACGCATCTGCTCGACCCCTATCGCACGCTCGGCCGCATCCATGCCGACCGCGCCGTGGACCAGTCCAAGGCCCCGCTCGAGGTCGATGTCGTCGCGCTCGACTGGAAGTGGCTCTTCATCTATCCGGACTACGGCATCGCCACCGTCAACGACCTCGCCGCGCCCGTCGATCGCCCGATCAACTTCCGCATCACGGCGTCCTCGGTGATGAACTCGTTCTACATCCCCGCACTGGCCGGCCAGATTTACGCGATGCCGGGCATGGAGACCAAGCTCCACGCCGTGGTGAACCACGCCGGCACCTACAAGGGCTTCTCGGCGAATTACAGCGGCGCCGGCTTCTCCGGCATGCACTTCAACTTCCAGGGCCTCGACGACAAGGGTTTTGACGCCTGGGTCGCCAGCGCCAAATCCGCCGGCGGCTCGCTCGGTCGCGCCGAATATCTCCAGCTCGAGAAGCCCAGCCAGAACGAGCCGGTGCGCCGCTACGGCACCATCGATTCCGATCTCTACCGCCTGATCCTCAACATGTGCGTCGAGACCGGCAAGATGTGCCAGAGCGAGATGATGGCGATCGATGCCAAGGGCGGTCGCGGCCATGAGGGCCTGAACAACACGCTGCCGCTGGCCTACGACAAATACGCCCGCCGCGGCACCGCGTTCGGACCCGAGCCGACCTTCGTCGCCGGCACCTGCACGCCCGAGGCGCCGCAGGGCAAGACCACGGCCTCCATCACGGCACCCGTCGACACCGCGCCGCTTACCGGCGCCGGCCTCAAGCGGCCGACCTTCACGCCGCTCAAGTCCTCGTCCTTCTTCCTCGGACAGCGTCCGAAGTCAGACTCCTAAAGAGAGCTCGCATGTCTCCTGATCTTCTCAAGCTCATCTTCGGCCGGCTCGGCATCGAATCGCTGCCGCTGCACGAGCCGATCGTCGTCGGCACCTTCGTGATGGTCGCACTCGGCGGCGTCACGCTGCTCGCCGGCCTCACCTATTTCCGCCTGTGGGGCTATCTGTGGCGCGAGTGGTTCACCAGCGTCGACCACAAGCGCATCGGCATCATGTACATGATCCTCGGCATCGTGATGCTGCTGCGAGGCTTCGCGGACGCGCTGATGATGCGCGGCCAGCAGATGCTCGCCTTTGGCGGCTCCGAAGGCTATCTCAACGCCCATCACTACGACCAGGTCTTCACCGCCCACGGCGTGATCATGATCTTCTTCGTGGCGATGCCACTGGTGACGGGCCTGATGAACTACGTCGTGCCGCTCCAGATCGGCGCGCGCGACGTGTCGTTCCCGTTCCTCAACAATTTCAGCTTCTGGATGACGGTCGGCGGCGCGGTGCTGGTGATGGCCTCGCTGTTCATCGGCGAATTCGCCCGCACCGGCTGGCTGGCTTATCCGCCGCTGTCGAACATCGGCTACAGCCCTGACGTCGGCGTCGACTATTACATCTGGGCACTACAGATCGCAGGCGTCGGCACCACGTTATCCGGCATCAACCTGATCTGCACCATCGTCAAGCTGCGCTGCCCCGGCATGACCATGATGAAGATGCCGGTCTTCACGTGGACCTCGCTCTGCACCAACATCCTGATCGTCGCCTCCTTCCCCGTTCTGACCGTGGTGCTGGCGCTGCTCTCGCTCGATCGCTACGTCGGCACCAACTTCTTCACGAACGATTTCGGCGGCAGCCCGATGATGTACGTGAACCTGATCTGGATCTGGGGCCATCCCGAGGTCTACATTCTGGTTCTCCCCGCCTTCGGCATCTTCTCGGAAGTCACCTCGACCTTCTCTGGCAAGCGCCTGTTCGGCTACACCTCGATGGTCTACGCCACGGTGGTCATCACCATCCTGTCGTACCTGGTGTGGCTGCACCACTTCTTCACAATGGGCTCGGGCGCCAGCGTCAACTCGTTCTTCGGCATCACCACGATGATCATCTCGATCCCGACGGGCGCGAAGATGTTCAACTGGTTGTTCACGATGTATCGCGGCCGTATCCGCTACGAGCTGCCGATGATGTGGACGATCGCCTTCATGCTGACCTTCGTGCTCGGCGGCATGACCGGCGTGCTGCTCGCGGTGCCGCCCGCCGACTTCGTCCTGCACAACAGCCTGTTCCTGATCGCGCACTTCCACAACGTGATCATCGGCGGCGTGGTGTTCGGTGCGTTCGCCGGCATCAACTACTGGTTCCCGAAGGCGTTCGGCTTCAAGCTCGATGTGTTCTGGGGCAAGCTGTCGTTCTGGTTCTGGGTCGTCGGTTTCTACCTCGCCTTCATGCCGCTCTACGTGCTCGGCCTGATGGGCGTGACCCGCCGCCTGCGCGTGTTCGACGATCCGTCTCTCCAGATATGGTTCGTCATCGCCGCGATCGGTGCTTTCCTCGTCTTCCTGGGCATCCTCAGCATGCTGATGCAGTTCGCGGTCTCTTTCCTCAAGCGCGAGCAGCTCAAGGACGTCACTGGCGATCCCTGGGATGCGCGCACGCTGGAATGGGCGACCTCCTCGCCGCCGCCGGACTACAACTTCGCCTTCACTCCCGTCGTTCACGACAACGACGCGTGGTGGGACATGAAGAAGCGCGGCTACCAGCGTCCGCTCACCGGGTTCAAGCCGATCCACATGCCCAGCAGCACCGGCACCGGCATCATCCTCGCCGGGTTCGCCACTGCGATGGGTTTCGGCCTGATCTGGTACATCTGGTGGCTGGCAGCTGCGAGCTTCATCGCGATGCTCGTCGTCGGGATCGGTCACACCTTCAACTATCACCGCGACTTCGACATTCCGGCCGACGACGTCGTCCGGGCCGAGGACGCGCGCACCAAACTGCTCGCCGGAGCCAAGTAAATGTCGATCGCTGTCAACCCTGCCCAGACCGGCGCACCGGTCTTCTATCTCGCCGACGAACACCCGCATCCGGAAGGCTACAGCACCTCGCTCGGCTTCTGGATCTACCTGATGAGCGACTGTCTCATCTTTGCGATGCTGTTCGCCACCTTCGGCGTGCTCGGCGGCAACTACGCCGCCGGCCCCGCGCCGAAGGACCTGTTCGAGCTGCCGCTGGTCGCGGTGAACACCACGATGCTGCTGCTGTCGTCGATCACCTATGGCTTTGCCATGCTGACGATGCAGCAGAACAAGATCGCCCAGACGCAGCTGTGGCTGGCGATCACCGGTCTGTTCGGCCTCGCCTTCATCGGCATCGAGCTCTCCGAGTTCGCCCACATGATCCATGAAGGCGCGACACCCCAGCGCAGCGCGTTCCTGTCCGCCTTCTTCACGCTGGTCGGCACCCACGGCCTGCACGTGTCCTGCGGCCTGATCTGGCTGGTGACGCTGATGGTTCAGGTCTGGAAGTTCGGCCTGATCGAGGCCAACCGGCGCCGCCTGATGTGCCTGTCGATGTTCTGGCACTTCCTCGACGTGGTCTGGATCGGCGTCTTCACCTTCGTCTATCTCCTGGGAGTTCTGCGATGAGCACCGATACCCACGCAGCTGGCGCGGACGATCATCACCACGGCGACAGCCACGCCCACGGCTCGTTCTCGACCTATATGCTCGGCTTCATGCTCTCGGTCGTCCTGACCGCGATCCCGTTCTGGCTGGTGATGAGCGGCGCGCTTCCGAGCAAGCAGATCACGGCGCTGGTCATCATGGCCTTCGCGGTCGTGCAGATCGTGGTGCACATGATCTACTTCCTGCACATGAGCCCCAAATCCGAGAACGGCTGGACCATGATGGCGCTGATCTTCACCGTCGTCATGGTGGTGATCGCGCTGTCCGGTTCGCTGTGGGTGATGAGCCACCTCAACAGCAACATGATGCCGATCCACGAGATGACGGGAATGAAGTGAGCGAGATCCGGACCGCGACGAGCGAGGCAGAGGGGGCGTACGACAAGATTGCGCGCTCCCCGTCCTTGTGGCTCGCGGTCCTCTCGCTCACGGCCTTTGCCGTTCTGATCGCGCTCGGCGTCTGGCAGATCGAGCGCCGCGCCTGGAAGCTGGCTCTGATCGACCGCGTCGAGCAGCGCGTTCACGCCCCGGCCGAGCCGATCCCCTCGCCAGCGGCATGGTCCGCGGTCACCGCCGCCAACGACGAATACCGGCACGTCAGCCTCACCGGCCGCTTCCTGCATGACCGCGAGACGCTGGTTCAGGCCGTCACCGAGGAAGGCCCCGGCTATTGGGTGCTGACGCCGCTTCAGCGCGCCGACGGCACGCAGGTTCTGGTCAACCGCGGCTTCGTGCCGGCCGAGCGGCGCGACGCATCGGCACGCCGGGACGGCAATCCGGACGGCCAGGTCGCGATCACCGGCCTGTTGCGCATGTCCGAGCCGAAAGGCGGTTTCCTCCGGAACAATGTCCCCCAGCACAACCGCTGGTATTCACGGGATGTTGCCGCGATTGCGGCCGCCCGTGGCCTCCACGAGGTCGCACCCTTTTTCGTCGATGCCGAAGCCGGATCACAATCAGGCGGCAGCCCCATCGGCGGATTGACCGTGGTCCGCTTTCCCAATAACCACCTGATCTACGCGCTGACGTGGTTTGCCCTGGCGTTCATGCTGGCCGGCTGGCTTTTCGTCACATTCGGCGGCGGGCTGTTCCGTCGCCAGCGCATCGTCCACGAACCGGCGGCCGGCTCCAGTGCCTCCGCCCGCAGGACGGGATCAGATGCTGGAACGATCGTCGAGCAGACCTGACGACGGTAGGGCGGCCCCCCAGGGACTTGCCAAGGAGCTTGGCGGGCTCGCCGTCACGCTGCAATCGCAGGCGGACGCGCGCAGCGAGTTGATCGGCGCTGCGCCGACCGACGACGAGACCAACCGCAAGAACATGGCGCTGCTGATCCAGCTGCGCTGGACCGCGGTGGTCGGCCAGATCGTGACCATAGGCGGCGTGCATTTCGGGCTCGGCATTCCCCTGCCGCTCGAGCGGATGGGCGCGGTGATCGGTGCGCTGCTGCTGCTCAACGTCTCCAGCCTGGTCTGGGTGCGCCATCGCGCCGCGATCACCAACAACGAGCTGCTGGTCGCGCTGATGCTGGACGTCGCCGCGCTGACGGCGCAGCTCTACCTTAGCGGCGGCGCCACCAATCCCTTCACCTCGCTGTTCCTGCTCCAGGTCACGCTGGGCGCGGTGCTGCTCGATGCCCGCTCGACCTGGTCGCTGGTCGCGCTGACCTGCGCGTGCTTCGTGTGGCTGACGCTGGCCCATCGGCCGCTCGACCTGCCGCCGAATCCGCTCAGCGAGACCTACACGCTCACCGTGGCCGGCATGCTGCTGGGCTTCGCCCTCAATGCTGTTCTGCTGGTCGTGTTCGTCACCCGCATCAACAGGAATTTGCGCGAGCGCGACGCCCATCTGGCCGCGCTGCGCCAGCATGCGGCCGAGCAGGACCACATCGTGCGCATGGGCCTGCTCGCCTCCGGCGCCGCGCACGAGCTCGGCACGCCGCTCGCCTCGCTCTCGGTCATCCTCAGCGACTGGCGCCGCATGCCGGATCTCGCCGCCGATCAGGAGCTCGCCGAGGATCTTTCGGAGATGGAGACCTCGCTGCAGCGCTGCAAGTCGATCGTGACGGGAATCCTGGTGTCGGCGGGGGAAGCGCGCGGCGAAGGTTCTTCGCCAACCACGGTGACGGCTTTCGTCACGGCGTTGGTGGAGGAGTGGCGCGACGCGCGCTCGGCGCGCACGCTCTACTTCGTCAATACGTTCGGCGAGGATGTCGCGATCGTCTCGGACGTTGCGCTGAAGCAGGTGATCTTCAACGTGCTCGACAACGCCTACGAGGTCTCGCGTGACTGGGTCGAATTTCTGGCCGAGCGCGAGGGTGACAATCTCGTGCTGTCGATCAGCGATCGCGGTCCCGGCTTCGCTCCGGAAATGCTGGCGCAGCTCGGAAAGCCCTACCAGTCGAGCAAGGGCCGCGCCGGCGGCGGGCTCGGCCTGTTCCTGGTGGTGAACGTCGTGCGCAAGCTCGGAGGTAGCGTGACCGCCGAGAATCATCGCAAGCGTGGCGCCACCGTGCGCCTGACGTTGCCGCTCGCAACGCTCGCGATCGGAGGCAGCTTTGACGCCTGACCGATCGCTCATCGTCGTCGAGGACGATGCCGGCTTCGCGCGCACGCTGAAGCGCTCGTTCGAGCGCCGCGGCTACGATGTCGTGCTCGCCGCCTCGATCGAGGAGGTCCGCAAGGTGCTGGAGGAACGGTCCTTCGGCCACGCCGTCGTCGACCTCAAACTCGGCGGCGCCTCAGGCCTTGCCTGCGTCGAGCTGCTGCATACGCATGATCCGGAGATGCTGATCGTGGTGCTGACCGGTTTTGCCAGCATCTCGACCGCCGTCGAGGCGATCAAGCTCGGAGCCTGCCACTACCTGGCAAAGCCGTCGAACACCGACGACATCGAGGCTGCCTTCAACAAGGCCGAAGGTAATGTCGAAGTCGCGCTCGATGCGCGGCCGACCTCGATCAAGACGCTGGAATGGGAGCGCATCCACCAGACGCTGATCGAGACCGATTTCAACATCTCGGAGGCGGCGCGGCGGCTCGGCATGCACCGGCGCACGCTGGCACGGAAGCTCGAGAAGCGGCCGGTGAAGTGAGCTGTCGTCCCGGCCGGGCACGCGCAGGTCCGGAACGATACTGACATTCCGACCCGACTTCGTCGCCTCGCTCCAGCGCCCCCAGACTGCCCGATCTTGACCGCGTAATTGCGATCGTCGATGATCCCGCGGGTAAGCAGTGATGGATCGATACATCCTGGACGTGAATTGCAATCTGCTGCCGTGACTGCATGTCTGTGAGCACGCACACAGACCCATCTTGTTTTTCAGATCATTTTTGGAGGCCGAAATGTTCCTGGCGCGCGCGCGATGGTGTTCGCTTCTGCTTGTTGCATGCATGTCTCCCGCGCTGGCACAGAGCGCCGCACCGCAACTGCGCGGCAAGTCGGTGACCGCGGGATGGACAGAGGAGAGGCTTCAGCGCCTGGGCGGCATGGGCGAGTTTGCGCCGAAGAGCTTTTCGCACACGCTCAGTGCCTACGTGTCGTCGGAGGGCCGTGTGTTCGCGCGGCGGACAGTTTACGGCGGCGGCAGGGGCAGGCCGAAAACAGGCCAGGCCAGCAGTGTCGGATCGGACGGTGCGGGCAGTCAGCAGGCCCGGCTAAGCGGCCGGTCTCTGATCGTGACGACGCAGTTCGCCGGCGGCGTCCGTCTCGTGCGGATCGAGTTCAACGCGGATTTCTCGGGCTGTACCGCCAATGTGGTACTCGGCCGGGAGAACGGCACCGCAATCGCGCGGGGACGTTCCTTGATCAATGGAGCGAGCCTTGAGATCAAGGAGGCACATGTGAGCAATACGAGCTGCTCGATCCAGGCCGGCAATGTCTTCGAGCACTAGAGCGTTTCACGTTTTTATTGAAGCGTAACCGGCGTTAGCAAAGTAGTTGGCGCATTCACGTGGTTGGATGTCCTGGACGAGGTGACCGATGTGGCGCCAAGTATCCTCGATGGTGCGCTTCTGAGCCTGTCGCATCCAGTGTTTGATCTTGGAGAAGGCCTGTTCGATCGGGTTGAGGTCGGGCGAGTATGGCGGCAGGTACCAGAGCCTGGCGCCAGCGGCCTTGATCATCTGTCTGACAACTTTCGACTTGTGGCTTCCGAGATTGTCGAGAATGACGATGTCGCCTTCGCGCAGCGTTGGCAGGAGGACATGCTTCACATAAGCGCAGAAGCATTCGCCGTTGATCGGCCCGTCGAAGACGCAGGGTGCCGTGAGTTGGTCATGGCGGAGCGCGCCGAGGAATGTGAGGGTACGCCAGTGCCCGTGCGGGGCGAAGCCGCGCAGGCGGGCCCCTTTGGGCCCCCAGCCCCGCAAGGGGGCCATGTTGGTCTTGATCCAGGTCTCGTCGATGAAGACCAGCCGGCCAGCATCAAGTCCGGCCTGCCAGGATCGCCAACGCTGGCGTCTATGAGAGACGTCGGCGCGCGCCTGTTCGAGGGCGAACAGTGTTTTTTTTGAACCGCAGCCCTTCTCGGCGCAGGAACAGCCAGACTGCGTTGTGCGAGACCTTGACCCCGCGGGATGCCAGCTCCGCCTTCAGACCATGCAGCGTCAGGTGCGGCGTCTGAGTGATCCGCTCGACGATGAAGGCGCGGTGCGAATCAAGCACGGGCTTGCGGTGACCGCCCATCTTGCCAGGCGCTACCGAGCCGGTCGTTCGATAACGCTGTGACCACTTCACAACTGAAGAGACCGCAACTCCAAACCGTTCCGCCACAGATCGGCAGCTCTCACCTTTGGTCACAGCGGAGACTGCGCGCTCACGCAAATCGTTGGAAATTGGTCGGACCATCGGATGCTGGCCTCCAGCCCAGCCAGCATCTTGAATCATATTCGCCCCTGATCCGGAATCTCTTCCGATTCAATAAATCTGTGAACCGCTCTAGACCAAAACGGGGTGCCGAGAGCGCGCCCCGCCATTCCGACCACAGCGAGCCCCACTCATGAAGACGTTGCACAGTCTCACCATCGCGCTGGCCGCATTCGCGGTGCTTTCAGCCGCCACGCCGGGCCAGGCCGAGCAGGCCACGCCGTCCTGCATCTACGCCAGCAGGAGCTACAGCGACGGCGCGTTCCTGTGCGTACAGAAATCGATTGCCCTGATCTGCCGCTCGGACGGCGGACGCTTCTCCTGGACAACCGTCACCGACAAGGATCTGGCGGATCGATGCACGGCTCCCGTATCTCATGTCCGCCCGCATCATGCGCGGGTTCGAACAGCAGCCTATCGCGTGCACCACCGCGATCCCTCGATCAGCGCCGCCAAGTGCTTCGACTTCAACGGCAAGCGGTATTGCGAGTGAACCCGCATTCGGGGTGACTGGTCTGGGCCGGACGGCGCAAAGCCCGGCGCTGGGCCATCGAGAACAACAAGGCGACAACAAAAAAGCCCGGCCGAGCGGCCGGGCTTGATGTGTTGCAGTCGACGCGACGAGAAGCTTACGCGGCCTCGTCGGCGACGGTGGTGTCGCCATCGGTCTCGTCGGCCTCGGCATCCGCCTCGCCTTCGCCATCGGCGGCTTCCGCCTTGGCGTTGCGGCGCGGGCTCTTGGCGAGCTGGGCCTCGATCTCCTTGACCGCTTCGGTCTCGGTCGAGTGCTGCACGACCGCGATCTCGCGGGACAGACGATCGAGCGCAGCTTCATAGAGCTGGCGTTCGCTGTAGGACTGCTCAGGCTGCGATTCAGAGCGATAGAGGTCGCGCACGACTTCCGCGATCGCGACGATGTCGCCCGAGTTGATTTTCGCTTCGTATTCCTGGGCACGGCGCGACCACATGGTGCGCTTGACGCGGGCGCGGCCCTTGAGGGTCTCCAGCGCCTTCTTCACCAGCGCGGGCTCGGACAGCTTGCGCATGCCGACATTGGCGACCTTGGCGGTCGGCACGCGCAGCGTCATCTTGTCCTTGATGAAGTTGATGACGAACAGCTCGAGCTTCGCGCCGGCGATCTCCTGCTCCTCGATGGCCAGGATCTGGCCGACGCCGTGAGCGGGATAGACGACGAATTCGTTGGCCTTGAAGCCCTGACGCTGGGTCACGACCTTCTTTTCCTCGACCTTCGGCGCGGGTGCGGCAGCCTTCACGACCGGCTTCGCAGCAGCAACGGGGGCCTTGGCAGGGGCGGCAGCAACAGGGGCCTTCGGAGCAACGGGCTTGGCAGCGGGAGCCTTGACGGCAGCGGGCTTGGCAGCAGGCTTTGCAACGGTCGCTTTTGCGGCCGGTTTGGCAGTCTTGTTAGGCATTGCGCTTCTTTTGTTCTTCGAGGACTTTGCAGCCGGTGCCTTAGTCGCGGTCCGACCCTTGGATGCGCTACGGCTGGCCGCGGCGACTTTTTTGGCCTCCTTATGGGAAGCCCTCGCTGAAGTACTCTTTTTACGCGTTTTCTGTGACACAGCCTGCGCGCGGAAACTGCCACGCCCCTGTTCGACATTTGGTTTCACGGGAACCCAACGGGGCCAACTGGGCTGACGGGGGTTCAGCTTAATGTGCCCAATATAGCACATTTCCCGCAAAAATCAATGATTTAGGGGTCTTCAGGGCTGGTTTTCAGCGTTCACGAAGCTATTAGGGTTAAGTTTGAGCCCGAATTAGTCTCCGGAGCCGGGGTTCGGGGAGAAATATTTCTCGAACTTACCTTCCATCCCGTCGAATTCCTTCGCGTCGGCGGGTGATTCTTTCTTCTGGGTGATGTTCGGCCAGCTCTTGGCGTAGTCGGCGTTGACCGACAGCCACTTTTCCAGGCCCGTTTCCGTATCCGGCTTGATGGCGTCGGCGGGGCATTCCGGCTCGCACACGCCGCAGTCGATGCACTCGTCAGGATGGATGACGAGCATGTTGTCGCCCTCGTAGAAACAATCGACCGGGCAGACCTCGACGCAGTCGGTGTACTTGCACTTGATGCAGTTTTCAGTGACGACGTAAGTCATCCAACGCTCCGAAAAGCTTATTCAAAAGTCGCGGCTTGCGTAGCGCGGATGGCCCGGCGCTGCAAGGTCGGGAACGGCCGATCATGACGGCTTTGTGTGTTTGACGGACCAAGAAATGAATTCAAAGCGCAATTAATTGCGCCGAGAATCCGGATTGGCTTCACCGAGTTCCTCGTAGAGCACGCGGGCCGAGGCGGCATCGCCGCGGCGCTCGTTGAAGCCCGTGACCTTCAACACCCGCACGGTGCGATCGAGCGCAATGGTGAGCACGTCGCCGGTCTTGATCGCGTGCCCCGGCGATGTCTCGCGCGCGCCGTTGATGCGGACGCGGCCTTTCTCGACGAGCTCAGCCGCCGAGGTGCGCGCCTTCACCACCCGCGCATGCCACAGCCATTTGTCGAGGCGCTGCCGCTCGGACGTGGCTCACTCCATCTGACGCGTTGTCTTCACGCGAACCGCTCCGCACTTCGTTTGAAAACGCTATTCCTTGCGACCGGCCAGCTGCTCCTTCAGCGCAGCGAGTTTTGCGAAGGGCGAGTTCGGATCGACCGGACGATCGCGCTCGCGCGGATTCGCGCTCGAGGCGTAGGGTCGCAGCGAGGGACCACCCTGGCGATCGCGGCCCTTGTCGCGATCGCGGCCACGGTTGTCGCGATCGCCACCGGGCTTGCCCTTGTTGCGGTCGCCGCCGAACTTGCCCTTGTTGCGATCACGATCCTTGTCGCGATCCTTGCCTTCGAAGCGGCGGTTCTTGTCGTCGCGTCCCTCGGGACGCGGCGCGCCTTCTGCACCGCCTTCGCGCGGCTTGCGGAAATCCCTTCCGCCGTCTCTGCGACCGCCGCCATGACGATGACGCTCACCCGGCCTGGCGCCTTCGGCAGCTTCGCCGGGCGCAGCCTCGGCGGGCGCGGCGCCTGCTTCGGCGCCCGCCTGCGGACGCTGATTGTGATGACGCTGGTGGCGATGGCGCTCGTGGCGCGGCTTGCGATCCTCGTGACGGCCGGCCGGACGCCAGACCTCGATGAGTTCAGGTTCCGCGGGCGCGGCTGCGGCTTCCGCAGGTGCGGCGGCGTCGGCCGATGCGGCGACTTCCGGCGCGGCCGTCTCAACTGGAGCAGTCTCGGCCGGAGCAGTCTCGGCCGGAGCAGCCTCGGCGGCTTCTTCCGCCGGCGGCGCGATGCCCGGGGCGTCTTCGGGCGTGACGGGTGCCTCGGGGGAGGCTTCGAGCGCCGGCTCTTCGGGAGCGGGCTCGTCGTGCTGCTCCATGCCGGGGGCGTCTTCGACGGTCACAGGCTCGGCGGCAGCTTCGATCGCGGTGTCCGCGGGTACCGCGGCATCCTCGACCGGCGTTTCCGCCACAGCGGATTCAGCCTCGGCAGCCGGCGCCTCCGCAGCAGCCGCGACCGGCTTCGGCAACGGTGCACGCTTCTCCATGCGATAGCCGAGCGCGCGCAGCACCGAGGCGAAATCCTCGCCGGCCGAGCCGGTGAGCGAGGTCATCGCCTGCGTCACGATGAAGCTGCGGCCGTCGAACGTGCCGGCGGGCTTTTCGCCGGGCGAATTCTCGCGCCAGGCCAACGCCGGGCGGATCAAATCGGCCAGGCGCTCCAGGATGTCGACGCGCACGGCGCGCTCGCCGGCCTGCTTGTAGCCGAGCACGCGATAGGCATCGCGCGGCAGCTGCTTGTCGACCGGGAACGAGGTGCGGCCGGAAGAGGCCAGATGCTGCGCGCCCGACAGCGAGGACAGATCGACATTGTCCTGCTTCAGCGCCCACAGCAGCGCGGCGAGCGCGCGGGCGGCCGGCTTCAAGAGGCCGGGGAAATAGATGTGATAGGCGCCGAACCGGACGCCGTATTTGCGCAGGACGGCGCGCGAAGGCTGGTCGAGATCCTTCAGCTCATTGGCGATCTTCGGCCGTTCCAGCACGCCGAGCGCCTCGACCAGCTGATAGGCGATGCCGCGGGCAATGCCAGTGACGTCCTCGGCCTTGGACAGCTCGAACATCGGCCCGAGCAGTTTTTCGATGTGGGTCTTGAGCCAGAGCTCGAGCCGAGCCTGCACCTTCTCGCGCGGCGGGCCGGTGAGACGCTCGTCGGAGATGATGCGGATGCGCGGCTGCAGCGCGTCCTCTGCGGCAGACAGTCGCGCCACGGCGTCGCCGGTCCAGCGGATGGTGCCTTCCGACGTCAGCACGAACTGCTCGTCGGGCGCGCCGCCCAGTTTTTCGGCACGCGCGTTGATCTCGCCGGCGAGCACCGCTTGCGCGGCAGCCTGCAAGGCTTTCGCATCGGAGCCGGCTTCCGCCGCATCCGGTGCAAAAGTGAAGCCATCGAGGCGGCCGATGACATGGCCTTCGACGATGACTTCGCCGGTCTTGCCGATTTCCGTATTCAAGCTCGTGTTCTCCCGCAGGCGGCGCATCAATACACTGGTCCGGCGATCAACGAAACGCTCAGTCAAGCGTTCATGGAGCGCATCCGATAATTTATTTTCGACCTCGCGGGCGATTCCCTGCCAGCGTTCGGGGTCTTTCAGCCAGTCCGGGCGGTTGGCGACGAAGGTCCAGGTGCGAATCTGCGCGATCCGGGCCGACAGCGTGTCGATGTCGCCGTCGACGCGGTCGGCCTGGTCGATTTGGGCCGCGAACCAGGAATCGGGGATGCAGCCCTTCTGCATCAGGAAGCCGTAGAGCGTGGTAACGAGCTCGGCATGGGCCGCGGGCGACAGTTTCCTGTAATCCGGGACCTGGCAGGCCTCCCACAGCCGTTCCACGGCGTCCTTGCCATGTGCGGCATCGCGCACATCGGCATCGCGGGCGGCGTGGTCGAGCACGCGCATGTCTTCCGCAATAGGAGCCCGCGTCAGCGCCTCGTGGCCGGGCGACTGGTTCAGCGACACCTGGAGCGCGCCGAGCGAGGAGAAATCCAGCTTCGAATTGCGCCATTGCAGCATCTTCACGCTGTCAAAGGTGTGGTTCTGCAGCGCGTTGACGAGCTCGGGCTCGAACGGTCCGCAGCGACCGGTGGTGCCGAAGGTGCCGTTGCGCGTGGCACGGCCGGCGCGTCCGGCGATCTGCGCGAATTCGGACGGCGTCAGCCGGCGGAACTGGTAGCCGTCGTATTTGCGGTCGGAGGCGAAGGCGACGTGGTCGACGTCGAGATTGAGGCCCATGCCGACGGCGTCGGTGGCGACGAGATAGTCGACGTCGCCGTTCTGGAACATCTCGACCTGCGCATTGCGCGTGCGCGGCGACAGCGAGCCCAGCACTACGGCGGCGCCGCCATGCTGGCGCTTGATCAGCTCGGCGATGGCGTAGACCTCGTCGGCCGAGAAGGCGACGATGGCGGTGCGGCGCGGCTGGCGGGTGATCTTGCGGTCGCCGGCGAATTCCAGCTGCGAGAGCCTCGGACGGGTGATCATGGACACGCCCGGCAGCAGCCGCTCGATGATCGGGCGCATGGTGGCGGCGCCCAGCAGCAGCGTCTCGTCGCGGCCGCGGCGGTTGAGGATGCGGTCGGTGAAGACGTGGCCGCGTTCCAGGTCAGATGCGATCTGGATCTCGTCGACGGCGAGGAAGGAGACATCGAGGTCGCGCGGCATCGCCTCCACGGTCGAGACCCAGTAGCGCGGATTCTTCGGCTTGATCTTCTCCTCGCCGGTCACCAGCGCGACGGCCTCGGGCCCGACCCGCGCGACGATCTTGTTGTAGACCTCGCGCGCGAGCAGCCGCAGCGGCAGGCCGATCAGGCCGGACGAATGCGCAAGCATCCGTTCGATCGCCAGATGGGTCTTGCCGGTGTTGGTCGGCCCGAGCACCGCGGTGACGCCGGCGCCGGGCACGCGATCGGAACGGGCGCGCTCGGAGGCGAAGGGGGAGGAGGAAAAGGGCATCTGGTTGATTAGGTAGTGGCTGATGGGGCGAATGTCAGTGCTGTCAGGGGCGATGGCGCGAAGGGCTCTGTCAGCCATGTCTCCGAACGCTGGGGCGGATCCTGTTTTCTCCGCTGTCATGCCCCGGCTCGACCGGGGCATCCAGTACGCCGCGGCCCATCCACTCAACCACAACCACCTCGGCGTACTGGATCGCCCGGTCAAGCCGGGCGATGACACCGAGTTTGTGGGAGCGGCCTTCCCAAATCCCGCGCAACTGTCTCACTTTGCGACGCTTTTCCCGCTGGCCTTAAGCTTCGGAACGACTCCAGAACGAATCGCGGCCGAATCGCTGACTCCCCCGAGAGTCCTGTTCCGTTCACGCAACATGTCGCGGGACTCTATTTGGTGAGCACTAGATGGAGTTTCGGCCTGTCGCACAAGCGACGATTTGATGACGGAAACCGTTAAGTTGGGGACGGCGCGGAGTCGAATCAGAATCGGGGAGGAGTCAAATGGATTCCCGGAATCGCACCCTCCGAACTCACTTCCGCGAAAACAACCCCATGCACAGTAGGAAGGCGTTGAAAAGGCGTCGCTTTCTTACCCTCCCCCTCCAGGGGAGGGTAAACAACATCACTGCGTCTTGGCGACCTTGGGCGGCTGGGCTGACGTGATGAAGCTGGTCGCTTCCAGCATCGCAGGCCCCAGCGGCGTCGGGACTTTCAGCCAGAACGGGACCAGGATGCGGGTGCCCGCGATCGGCGCGAAGGCGACCTCGATGTTGCGCTGGGCGGCGAGATATTTGATCACGGGGCGATCGGGGATGTAGCCGGCCACGGGCACGAAATACAGCGAGCAGACCACGACCGGGCCGTGATAGCCCTTCTCGGCCTTTACCGCCTCCATGCGCTTGAAATCGAGCTTGAGCTCGTAGCGCATGCGGCCGTCGAACACCGCGGCGCTGCCGTGGCAGGCGTCCGGCGACAGCACATCGCCAGTGCCTGATACGCGCACCAGCGAAGCCGTCATCGGGTCCCAGACGCCGCGGCGATGCGCGT
The DNA here is from genome assembly GCF_008932115.1 of Bradyrhizobium betae. Taxonomy (NCBI): domain Bacteria; kingdom Pseudomonadati; phylum Pseudomonadota; class Alphaproteobacteria; order Hyphomicrobiales; family Nitrobacteraceae; genus Bradyrhizobium; species Bradyrhizobium betae. The sequence continues at coordinate 3,679,051 of NZ_CP044543.1, read as the reverse complement.
CGGTCACGACGATGCGGTCGGCGTCGACCGGCGGCTCCGGCACGATGCCGAACTCCTTCACATTGCCCTTGTCGAGCGTGATGCGGATGTTTTCGGTCTTCTTCGAGGTGGTGGTGGAGGCCTGGTAGCCGGTCGCGACCAGCGCGCCGTTGACCACCCGCCCCTGGCTGGCGCCTGAGCCGGACCCGTTGGCGATCGATTTCAGCAGTCCCGAGGTGCCGCCGCTGGCCGCGGCCGCAAACACATCGTCGCCGATGTCGATGGTCCAGGCGCCCTTGCCGACCGGAATGCCTGCCAGCGTCGCCTCATACTGCGCCTCGAGCTTGCCCTGCGCCGCCGCCGGCACAGCCCCCCACGCCACAGCGAGCCCGCAAAGGGCCGCCAGAGCCAGCCGGCCGGCAAAACCCAGCCGGGGCAGATGTCGGGAGCATGCGAGCACGAAATGATCCAATCGGGGTGCGGACGGGGGTTATTTAAGTCAAAAGCCGCGGCAAACAATGCGCCCGGACGCGCCTGACGCGGAACTCCGCCTGTTATCTCGGGGGTGAATGCGCCCTTTATGTGATGGTAAAGTGCGGCAAACACTACCGTTTTGGTGATTGGGGGGCGTCAGGGACGCGCACCTCGCCCCGCCCCCACCGCTGTCATGCCCCGCGAAGGCGGGGCATCCAGTACGCCGCAGCCCCTCGACTCCAGCCGCGCCGTCCCGGAATACTGGATCGCCCGGTCAAGCTGGGCGATGACACCTATCGTGGGGCATGGAGCGGATAGCCAAAACCCGGCCCAAATCCTTGACTACCCGCCCCTTCCCCCTATACGTCCGCCGCTCCCTGCAAGGACGAAAGAATTAGCCCCCGTGGCGCCCCGAATGGCGGCCGCACTCGTTGGGGATCGAACTCAAGGATTTATGCCATGTCTCGCCGCTGCGAACTGACGGCCAAGGGCCCCCTCGTCGGGAACAAGGTCAGCCACTCCAACATCAAGACCAAGCGCCGCTTCCTGCCGAACCTCGTCAACGTGACGTTCATCAGCGAAGCCCTGGAGCGCAACGTGCGCCTGCGCGTCTCCACCAACGCGGTGAAGAGCGTCGACCACAATGGCGGCCTCGACGCCTATCTGCTCAAGGCCAACGCCGACGCCCTGTCGCCCCGCGCCCTCGAGCTGAAGCGCGCCATCCAGAAGAAGGTCGGCCCGTCGGTCGCGCCGGAGAAGAAGGCGAGCTAGGATTTCAGAATTGGGTGGGGACTTGCGTCGCGAGGCGTAGGCTTAGCCGAGTAAGAGTTTTACGTGACGGCCGGATCGGGAGATCCGGCCGTTTTTGTTTGTGCGAAACACCACACCGACGAAAGTGCACTTGCCCGCAAGGGTAGAACCGAGCATCCTGGGGTTGAGCACGTCTTAGATTGGGACGGAGGATGGACGTCGCCACAGAATTTAAGTCAAAGATTCTTAGCCGGAGCAAACAGTCCGAAGATTACAGAATTTACCGAGCAGGTCTGGAGTGGGATCTGACCGATCCAATTGTTATTGATCGCGCGGAAGACTTTAAGTCAGCGCCACGTTGGAGCGATCGTCTTACTCCCTACCACCACCAAGTAACCAACCTCATCACCTTCTGTCGTCGCCTTCCGGTAACTTTGCTCGCGGATGATGTCGGTCTCGGAAAAACGATCAGCGCTGGTCTAATTGTCAGCGAACTTATCGTCAGATCCCGGCTGTCCAAAATTCTAATCGTCTGCCCAAAAATTCTCGCCCAGCAATGGAAGGAAGAGCTGGAAGCAAAATTCAATATTCCAGGCATTGTTGCATTCGGGAGAGAGCTACTTGCCGCTGAGCCTGACGAAGTCGGCGCGGTAATCACAACATACAACTCGGCTCGATTGTATCTAGAAAGACTTCCGGAAGATCGCTTCCAGATGCTTATCCTAGACGAAGCTCACAAGCTCAGAAATCTTTACGGCGTCCCCAATACCCCTCAGGTCGCGCAACGTTTTCGCAAGGCGTTGGAGGAACGACGATTTCCCTACGTGCTAATGCTGACCGCCACGCCCATCCAAAACCGGTTGTGGGACCTCTATTCTTTAGTCGATCTGCTAACGGTCGCGCGCGGACATGACAATCCCTTCGGCAGCGAAGGTATGTTCATCAGGAAATTTGTTGCAGATCCTCGGGATGGGGCACGCCAGCTAAAGGAAGAGGCGAGAGACGAATTTCGATCAATCGTCTACGGCTACATGTCTCGCGTCCGTCGAGGAGATGCGAACCTTTATTTCCCCGAACGAAAAGTTTTGCGACACGAAGTAGACCCCACCACCGCGGAGCTTCAGCTTATCAAAGCAATTGCCAAGCCGATTCAAAAACTCAATCGGCTTACCCAGATCTCGATACTGCAGGCCTTGACGAGCAGTCCTGAGGCGCTCTCAGCTCAGTTGGACAACATGGCACGGAAAGGGACGGCTCCGGCCGACCTAGCAGCAACAGTCAAAAGCATCGTGACGGAGATGCCGCTAACAGCCAAACTTCTCGGCCTCAACAAGCTTATAGAAAAGTTAAAAAAAGAAAATCCCGACGGTTGGAGACTTGTCGTATTCACGATCCGCCGAGAGACACAAACTACAATCCAAAACTTCCTCGAAGGCCACGGATTGAAGGTCGGCATAATCAATGGTGACTCGGGAGAGCGGAATCAGGCGACTATCCGGCTCTTCCGTGAAACACCCCCTCGCTATAGAGTCATTGTTTCAACGGAAGCGGGCTCCGAAGGCGTCAATCTCCAGATCGCAAACGTGCTCGTCAACTACGACCTGCCCTGGAATCCAATGATTGTCGAACAACGAATCGGGCGCGTGCAACGCCTCGCTTCGGAGCACGCATTTGTGAGCATTTACAACGTAACTCTAAGAGGGACTTTCGAAGACTACATCGTTGGTAGATTGATGGAAAAACTTCAGATGGCATCACACGCCGTCGGAGACGTAGAGGCTCTTCTGCAAGGCGCGGACGTCGGCGACGGAGACGAAGATGGCGGATCAGGCTTTGAGAACAGAATCTTGGATCTCGTGCTGGCTGCGTTAGCAGGAAAAGATGTCGAAAGAGCAACCAAGCTTGCCGAAAAGAGCATTGAGGATGCCAAGATAGAGCTCGAACGCGAGGAGGCAAACATTGACTCCATGCTCGGGGGTATGGAGGAAGCCGAGTATGAAGGTCCACGCACCCCGAGACTTCCCGAAACTGAACGATCGCTCGGTTCTCGCGAGTTCTCATTGGCGGCGCTCAAACTCCTCGGCGTCCAGCTAACTGTGGACCCCAACGGACTTCTTCGCGCTGAAGAGAATGGAGGACGCGAATACATCAGATTCGCGGACCCGACCGACCCAGCCAAACGAACCACATTGTACGCACCGGGGACGCCAGCCTTCGAGCGCCTTGTGAGCCGAGTCGTTGCGAGCGGCTTGCATAAAGTAGACGACCTTGATCAGGACCCGACGCAAGCATCCCGAGAAGCCGCCCAGACCTGGGTTGCGCAATTCGGGGGACACCTCGCGTCCTCAGAACCGATCGATGCCGTCCGAATGTTCGATGGGTCAGCTCTGTTGCGAGTTCGAGCTACCGTTGCCCACGACAGCTACGAACGGCTAGTGGACATAGATTGCAAGAATCAAGATCACCGGACCGAACGCGGCAAGACCGCCATCAATTCAATTCCTAAAGCTCTCGACAAACCTCAATCCCTTGGCATCGATATCGACAGACTTCAGAGAGCCGCGATGTCGGATGACGGCATTTCTGAATTCTCGCGCTTCTACTTGGAACGTCGAGAACAAGAGACTGCACGCACATCCGATACCCGCAAGCGCAAGAAACTGGAAGACGAGTTCACCCCTCGGCTTGAAATGACCCTCGTCGGACTGGACGGCAGAGTCCATCGAGAAATCGGAGTAAAGGTAAGATACACCATCGACTCAGAGCACGAATACGAGAGCCTTCTCGTAGTTCGACCCCACGATGGAATACTCGTTCGAGTCCCCGAACTAAGTTTATGCTCTAAGTCCGGAAAGACTGTACCTAGCCATTGCTTGGCCAGATGTGACGTGACCGGCGCCTACGTGCTCCAGCATCTCCTCACAAAATCAGAGACGAGCGGGCGGCTTGTTCTCCCAGAATTCACGATTCTCTGTGCGCACAGCGGGAAGCGCATTCTTCGTGAAGAGGCAGAATTATCTGCCGTATCTGGAAAATTGGTTTCGGCCGACCTTCTCAAAACGTCAGCGATGAGCGGAAGAAAAGCCGAAGCAGAGCATTTTCGAGTATGTTCGTTTACGAAGTCAGATTTCCTCGCCGACGAATTGGCCGTCAGTGAAATTTCCGGAAGGAACTATAGACGCGACGAAGCGATGAAGTCGTCAGTCTCGGGAAGGACAGGCCACAAGCATGAATTTGCCCTGTGCCACGAGACGCGCCTGCCCATAGCGATGGACGAAGCAGAGAAATGCGAGATAACCGGCCATTTTGTGAAACTCGGAGTTCTCGAGAGATGCGAGATTACAGACAAGATGGTTTTGCCGATTGGCCTCGAAAGATGTGCACTAACTGGCAAACGAGCACTTAAGCGCTACTTCGTTAACAGCAATCTGTCTGGCCTCAGACTCTTAGAGCAGGTTGCTCATCGATCATCGACCGGAACGTTCTGCACACCGGCCGAACGGCGAACATGCGCGTGGAGTGGCCGCGCTTCCCACCCAGATGACATTCGAACGTGCGAACTGACTGGCCTCTCGATCCACCTTGAGTTCATGACGCCAAATGCGCCTTACCGACTTCTGCCTCTGATCGAGATGCTAAATGGTGTCCGTCGAAATTCGGATGGCATCGAGAAATGGCCAGAAGTTGCTACCCAACTTGCGTTAGCCAAAAAGGGCGGAAAGTATCGGGTCGAAGCTGCAATTGCATCACCAGACAATCGACACCTGGCGACATCCTCTGAATCACGAGCAATGCTGGGTCTCCGCGTGTTTCAAGTCGGCGCTCTCTACGATGTTTCCGCGAAGAGCATTGCCGGACGTATCTGCGTTGGAAAACGTGGCAAGGAGAGCTGGATAGAAATCGATCGATAATTTTTTCTTTTGGAGGGACAAATGGATTTGAACCTTTCGTTGTTGTCAGCTTCATGTGGAATTAGCTTGATCGCCGCCGTACTCTCGCTCCTCAGCTACCTATCTTATCGTCGATTGGCTCAAGAATTGTCGCTGGCCGCGCTTGGCAGACTACTTCGCGAAGAGACTGAGGTCCTTCGCCGAGTGACCGAGGATCAATCACGGAGCGTCAGGGAGGAACTCGCCAATCTACTAGCGAAATTTCAGGAAGCGATCATCGTTGGCTTTAGCAGCCTTGGACGAGGTATCAACGACCAGATTAAGGAGTTTTCGACCCGGCTCGATAGCGGAATTTTATCGATTGAGCTGCGAGCCGATAGCATCGCTTCCAAATTGGACACTGACATCGAGAAAAGGAGATCGGAGGCAGTCACAAATCGAGATAGCCTTCGAGGCATGATCGAACAGAAGCTTGAGCAGAACTTAACGGGACATGCGGAGACGGCCCGCATCCTGAAAGACGAACTCAGTAACAGCTTCCATCGGCTAGGAACTAGCGTAAATGACTCGCTTACCCAATCGAGTCAGTTGCAGAGTGAACGGCTCGGCAATGTCAATGACACTCTCGGCTCCCTCACTGAAAGACTGGAGAAGGCACAAGAAGGGATTCGCACCACGGTAGAAGCTCGTCTAGAGGTCATCCGTAGCGACAACGCCGCAAAACTTGAGCAAATGCGCGCGACAGTCGATGAAAAGCTTCACGACACTTTGGAACAGCGACTTACCAATAGCTTCAAGCAAGTCAGCGATCAGTTGGAGCAGGTCTTTCGCGGCTTAGGAGAGATGCAGAACTTGGCCACGGGTGTCGGCGACCTCAAGCGCATGATGACAAATGTAAGGGCTAGAGGCACTTGGGGAGAGGTCACGTTAGCTAGCATCCTTGAACAGGCGATGGCGCCTGATCAGTATGAAAAGAACGTCGAAGTAAGGCCCGGGAGCAATCAAAGGGTCGAGTTTTCAATCAGACTTCCGGGTGGCGAAGGTGGCCCGCTCTGGCTGCCAATCGACGCGAAGTTTCCGACCGAAGATTTTGAACGATTAATGGATGCATCAGAGCGCGGCGATGTGGAGACGGTCGACCTAGCCGGCAAAGCCTTGGAGACCCGTATTCGGCAAGCTGCGAACGATATCGCGACAAAATACATTCACCCGCCGTTTAGCACCGACTTTGCGGTAATGTTTTTACCTACGGAAGGCTTGTACGCCGAGGTCATCAGAAGACCCGGCCTTTCAGACTTTCTCCAGCGCGAGAATCGAATTCTCGTAACTGGACCTACAACCCTGCTTGCACTTTTGAATAGTCTGCGCATGGGTTTCAGGACTCTCGCCATTCAAAAACGATCTAGCGAAGTCTGGCAAATTCTCGGCGCAGTAAAGACCGAATTCGAAAAATACGGTTCGATTATCGATAAAGTACAAAAGAAGCTACAGGAAGCTTCAAACACTATTGATGGGGTATCAATTCGGAAGCGTGCGATCGACCGAAAGCTACGCTCCGTAGAGATGCTGCCGGAAATTGAAGTGACCGCACTTTTGGCGACGCCAAACTCAGACGAGCCTGAACCATCAGCAATTGAGGAATTGCAATCGGTCGAGACTGAAGCTTAGCAGGAGCAGCCTCGAAAGCTCGCGCTTCATAGGCGTAGTGCCGGAACAGGCCACACTACGCTGGCGATCCGCGTACTCGCCTCTCCCCTACCCCCGAAAATCAATGCTCCGCAGCACGATCCCCGGCGGCGTGCCTTCGAACTCCGTCGCCTGATACTTCCGCTCCACGCAGGCTTCGATGCGCTCGCGCAGGCGCATGAACTGCTCTTCGCGCTCGCTGGGCCTGGCGCGGGGGCCGCGTTCGAGGTCGTCCATGGCGGAGGTCGAGATCGCGCAGGCGAATTCCCGGGGGCCGTCCTGCATCGAGAACTGGACGATGCCGCGGTCCTGATCGTAGGCGATGAAGCGGCTGGTGGTGAGGGGCATGGGGTACTCCTTTGCTGCGCGCGTCGTCCCGGCTGAAGCAGGGACTCGTCACGACAGGGAAAAGTGGTTTACGGGGACTCGGAGTAACCGCCTTCGCGTCAAACCGCTCCCTGGGGTTATGGGTCCCCGCCTTCGCGGGGACGACAGATGTGTTTGCGGCTAGCTTCAGCTGTCGCCGCTGAGCTTGGCGAAATCGTCGAACAGGGCGGCCACCAGCGCGCGGTGGCGGGTGTCTTCGGTGGGCAGGCTGGCGGCATAGAGGTTGAGCAGATAGCGCGCCTTCACCGCGGCCTCGGGCCACGACGTGGCGGGCGCCGACATCATGCGGTTTTCGAGATCAGCCTCGCGCTCGCGCAGCTCGCGGACGTTGTTCTCGACGTCGGCCAGCGCGCGGCGCAGATCGGTCGCCTTCTGGGCGGCCATGCCGCGATGCTTGTCGAGATCGACCGGGATGTCAGTCATGGGCGGCGCCTGCCTGTTCGGATTGCGCGTCGGCCGCCTGCGCATCGGCGAGGTCGACCGAGCCGATCGACAGCATCTCGGTTGCGCCCCTGACGCCTTCGGACGGCACAGTGATCATGGTGGCGATGCGGCGCCAGGATGCGAAGGACAGGCCCTCGATCATCTCCTCGTCGGTGACGACCTCATAGGCGCCGGCCGGCAATGCGCGTTCGATGCCGCGGATGTGGACCGGATGCCTGAATGTAATGGTTTCGCGCCGCGAGCGAATGGTCATGCAAGCCTCCCTTTCGCTGGTCAGGCCCCAACCGACGCTGCTGGGACGAACATGCGCTCCTTTGGCCGCAATAGCCAACGCTTTCTTCGGCGGCACCGGCGCGCAGGCTGCCGCTTTAGCGCTCGCTATCGCCGGACCGCAGGCGTACGCTGGCGCATCATTGCGCGTCTAGAGGAGACCGACATCATGGCCAAGGGACAGCAACGCAGCAATCGCGAGACCAAGAAGCCGAAGAAGGACAAGATCAAGACGAGCGCCGCGGCACCGAGCCGCAAGGATGCGTGGCAGCCGGAGATCGGGTCGGGGAAGAAGAAGTAGGGCGAGGCGTGCTGTCTTCCCTTCTCCCCTTGTGGGAGAAGGTGGCGCGAAGCGCCGGATGAGGGGTTGCCTCCGGAAATTCTGACGCGGGAGATTCGCGCGCGGAGAGAGACCCCTCACCCGTCTCGCCGCTTCGCGGCGAGCCACCCTCTCCCACAAGGGGAGAGGGGATGCGCCGCGCCACACGTCTCTTCCCTCCTGCGCTTTTCGGCTATACTCGCCCGGGTCGCATCACCGGGAGGGGCTGACCTGTGGAGCACGAGCGCAAAGCCGAGCCGAAGAACCTCGTCATCTGCTGTGACGGCACCGGCAACGAGATCTCCGAAAACATCTCCAACGTCCTGAAGCTGTACCGCTGCCTGCGCAAGACCGACAAGACGCAGCCGCGGCAGATGGTGTTCTACGATCCCGGCGTCGGCACGGTGACGGAGCCGACGACGTGGCACCGGCTCAAGGCCAACGTCAATCTGGTGCTGGGGCTCGCCACCGGCTACGGGCTCGATGACAACGTGCTGTCAGCCTATTGCTTCCTGGTCGAGCATTACGCGCCCGGCGACAGGATCTATCTGTTCGGTTTTTCGCGCGGCGCCTATACCGTGCGGGTGCTGGCGGGGCTGATCCACAAGATCGGCCTGATCTCGCCGGAGCAGGCCAACCTCGCAGGCTCGGGCCTGATCTCCTACAAGCAATATTCCGGCTCCGGGCGCGGCAACGACCTCGCCGCCCTCACGGATTCCGGCTTCGACGACGACGGGCCGCTGCCCAAGGACAAGTTCGATCTCGCCGCGCAGTTCGCGCGCATCACCTCCTCGCGCTGGCCGACCATCCATTTCATCGGCGTCTGGGACACCGTGGCGAGCGTGATCGTTCCGCGCGCCGACCGGCTGTACTGGCCGAGCTTCGAGGAGCTGGCCTTCACGCTGCGCAATCCCAGCGTCAACATCTTCCGGCAGGCGATCGCGATCGACGAGCGGCGCTGCATGTTCCGCCTCAAGCAATGGCGCGAGCCGCAGGAGTTCTGGAGCAACCGCTTCGTGCCCGACGACAGGAAGCAGCCGCAGGACATCATGCAGGTGTGGTTCGCCGGCGTGCATTGCGACGTCGGCGGCGGCTATCCGGAGGCCGAGAGCGGGGAGTCGAAATATCCGCTGGTGTGGATGATCGACGAGGCGGCGAAGGCCGGGCTGAACTTCAACCCGCGCACGGTGAACCAGCTTGCCTGGGGCGTGCAGCGCAAGAACTCGCCGTTCAAATATGTCCCGCCTGAATACACGGGAACGACGGGCCAATTGCACAATTCGATGAACGCGGCCTGGCGCGTGCTGGAATATGTTCCGAAGAGCGCGAAGTACAAGGAATGGCCGGAGCGGAAGGTGTTTTTGGGCTTCTACATCCCCGATTGCGAGCCGCGCGTGATCCCCGAAGGCGCGCATGTGCACGAGAGCGTGGTGAAGCGGATGGAATTGGACCCGGACTATCGGCCGGTGAATCTGCCGAAGACGTATCAGACGGTCCCGATGCCGGTGGGGCCGCATGCGGGCGCGGGAGCGGAGTCGGATGAGATCGTGACGGGGTGATGGGGGCTCTCACCACTCGTCATTGCGAGCCACCGGCGTCGTCCCTGCGAACGCAGGGACCCATCACCACAAGGCGTCGTTTGGCGAAGATTCGTCGTCCGGGACTGCCGCCGCCCGCAATCGAAAGGTCACGCGGTATGGGTCCCTGCGTTCGCAGGGACGACAGCGGGATTGGGGCCCGCTTCCTCCAACTTTCACGCTTCGCCGTCACTTTTCATTAAAATTCTCACCCCCGCTTTAGCCGGATCGCATCATCTGCCCCGCATCATCGCCCTCAAGCCCGCCGCGATCCGCGGAATTGGAGGAGAGTGCCAATGCATCCGCGCCGACATGCCCGCGTCAAACCGGCAGGCCTGGTGTCCCGCCAGGCCAAGATCATCACCGACAAGAGCGCGCCGGTGATCATCTGCACGCTTGTCGATTATTCGCCGGGCGGGGCTTGCGTCGATCTCGGCGGCCAGGTCAAGATTCCCGACCGGTTCGAGCTCTTGCACGTCAACACCAGGAAGCGCTGCCGCATCGCCTGGAAGCGCGGCACGCGGGTCGGCGTGGTGTTCTAGACTAGCGAGCAAGGTCAGCCGTATGACCCTCTCCCCTTGTGGGAGAGGGTGGCTCGCCGCATGGCGGCGAGACGGGTGAGGGGTCTGCCTCCTCAATCTCATCTTTCGCAGCCGAATTCGCGGAGATAGACCCCTCATCCGGCGCTACGCGCCACTTTCTCCCACAAGGGGAGAAGGAAGAAAGCTACTTCCGCATCCGCGCCTTGGCGCCGGCCACGATCTGCATCGCGACGCCGCCGATCCAGCCGATCAGGACGAGCCAGGTCAGCGCGCTGTGCGGCTCGAGCCGCAGCACGATGACGGCAACGGAGGCGAACGCGGCGAAGGTCGCGCACAGCGTGCCGGCCGAGCTCAGCAATTCCGCGGCGTCGATGTGGCTGTGCGCCTCGTCGAAGGGAAGCTGCGGCGTGTCGATGCCGAGATAGAAGCCGACGAAGCCGAGCACCATCATCATCAGCAGAAAGCCCTGCGTGGTGAGCACGGCGAACGCCGAGCCGACATAGGCGCCGACGAACAGACCGCACGCCGCTCCCGCGACCGCAAGACCCACGCGTTCGAAAACGTGGGCAGCCTTCCGAACCCGAAACCGCATGGCCAGCCTCCGTATTGCCGCGAGTGCAAGGAGGTTAGGCCAGTTTCGCGGGGGGTGGAAGCTAAGGGGATTTACGGATGCGTGAGGGGCTGGAAGGCGAGAGCGTGCGCCGCGCATTCCGCTGTCGTCCCGGACAAGCGAAGCGCAGATCCGGGATCCATAACCACAGGGCGCAGTTTGGCGAAGACTCTTGGTTAAGTTGTCAAACTACACCGCGCGCCATCGTGAGATCACGCGGTATGGGTCCCGGATCTGCGCTTCGCTTGTCCGGGACGACAGCGGTGATTGCCGCAACGCCATCGCATCTCATGCGCTTCGCCCTTACCTCGCCCCGAACGTGGTCTTGCCGAACAGCGCCTTCTGCGTCGAGGGCTGCGAGCGCCAGTATTGCGGCGGGGCTTCGACCTCGCCGCCGAGTTCGGCGGCGGCATGCCAGCCCCAGCGCGGGTCGTAGAGCATGCCGCGGGCGAGCGCGACCATGTCGGCCTTGCCGCTCGCGACGATCTCTTCGGCGTGCTTGCCTTCCGTGATCAGGCCGACGGCGATGGTCGGCAATCCGGTCTCGCGCTTGATGGCGTCGGCAAATTGCACCTGGTAGCCGGGGCCGAGCGTGATCTTCTGCAGCGGCGAGACGCCGCCGGAGGAGGCATCGATCCAGTCGACGCCGCGCGCCTTCAGCGCATTGGAAAATTCAATGGTCTGCGCCAAATCCCAGCCGCCCTCGACCCAGTCGGTCGACGACACGCGCATGCCGATCGGCTTGTCGTGCGGGAACACCGCGCGCACCGCGTCGTAGACTTCGAGCGGAAAGCGCATGCGGTTCTCGAGCGAACCGCCATATTCGTCGGTGCGCTTGTTGGAGATCGGCGACAGGAACTGGTGCAGCAGATAACCGTGCGCGCCATGCAGCTCGATGGCGTCGATGCCGAGCCGCGCGGCCCGCCTGGCGCTGTCGACGAAGGCGTCGCGGATGCGCTTCAGGCCCGCGGCATCGAGCGCCAGCGGCGCGGCCTCGCCGTCCTTGTGCGGCAGCGCCGACGGCGCCACCGTCTGCCAGCCGCCCGCGCTCTCGGGGATCAGCTGGCCGCCGTCCCAGGGCCGTGCGCTGGAAGCCTTGCGGCCGGCATGGGCGAGCTGCATCGCAATCGCCGTGGAGGAATACTTTCGCACCGAGGTGAGGATCTGCTTCAGCGCGGCCTCGGCGGCGTCGCTGTACAGCCCAAGGCAGCCCGGCGTGATGCGGCCGATCGCCTCGACATGGGTCGCCTCGATGCAGAACATCGCGGCGCCCGACAGCGCCAGATTGTTGATGTGGGTGAAGTGCCAGTCGGTGGGAACGCCGTCATCGGCCGAATACTGGCACATCGGCGACACCACGAGACGGTTCTTCAAGGTCAGGCCGCGCAGCTTGATCGGGGAAAACAGGGCGCTCATGCGGGGGTTCCGGAGGATGAGAGGGGGCAATGGGGAGGAGTGTAGTGAGGCACGAGCGGATTGCCAGTTGCGCGAGCGGCATGGCAGCGCGCGGGGGATGCATTGCGTGGCCATGTGATCACGGGATCGCGCGGCGGCTTCAGCTGTCGTCCCGGACAAGCGAAGCGCAGATCCGGGACCATAGCCACAGGGAGTGGTTTGGCGAAGACTCGGAGTGACCAACTCGCTCCACAACTGCTCCCTGTGGTTATGGGTCCCGGCCTTCGCCGGGACGACAGCGGAGAATGTCGCGACGACGTGGCCCTACTCCACCAGCGTGAACTGCAGCAGCAGCGTGCGCTGGAGCAGCGAGAAATTGTCGTCGGAGATCAGCGTCAGCACGGTCTCGCCCTCCGGCGTGACGTGGGCGTCGATGCCTTCCATGTTGTCGATCTCGTGACCGAGATCGGCGTTGAACAGCGCGGGACCGTCGACCAGCGCGTTCGGCGCGATCGATTTCAGGGGAATCGAGCGGATGCGGATGTTGACGCCGGTGAACCAGGAGAATTTGCGTTCGAGGATGAGCAGCTCGCCAGAGGGCAGCAGCACCGCATCGCTGATGTCGAACTTGTCGATGCGGCGAACGCTGAACTGGCCCGGCGTGGAGCCGCCGATCAGGAAGGCGACCAGATTGCCGTCGGCGTCCAGCCCGCGCTCGGAGAACGCGATCAGCGTGCCTGCCAGCGGCTGGTTCTGGTCCTTGCCTTTCGGCACGAACACCAGCGCTTCGAGCCCCTTGTTGCTCGGCAGCTTGCGTATCGCCGCCGGCGACGGGATCACCTCGCCGCGGGCGCGAGTGCCGCCCTTGGCGAAATCGAAGCGCATGATCTGGTTGACGCGCTCGAGCCCGACATAAACGGTCGAGCCGTCGCGCGCGAGCGACTCGGTGTCGTACCACAGGCGCTTTTCCGTGATCGGCCGGCCCTCAGGCCCCAGCACCGGCGCGGCCTCGACATCGTCGAGCCCGACCATCTTGCCGCCGGAATAGCGGATGCTCCCGGTGAACCAGCCGCCCTGGTCGGAGATCGCGAGGAAGCGCTCGCCCTTCGCGTCGAGCCGGATTCCGGACAGGCCGCCGAAGCCGCGATAGGGCGAGGTCAGCACCAGGCCGCTGCGATATTGCAATGAGCCGAAACGCACGCGCGAACGGTCGCGCGGCTCGAAATGGGGAATCGGCCGCGCGTTGACCTCGACGCTGACCGGCTCGGTGACGGCGTGCTCGATCTGCGGGACGCGCGGCGGCGGCTCGGTCGTAACCTGAGCTTGCGCCAGCCGGGAGAGTGCGAGAGTGGAAAATCCCGCCGCCGCGTGACCAAGGAAGCTGCGGCGGGATCGATGGGTGCTCACGAATGCAGTTTGCGTCGCGGGCGGCCGGCCGGTTGCGTCGGCGCGGTGTTGGTCTCGCTGAACAGCTCGGCCAGCTTCTCGGTGATGGCGCCGCCGAGTTCTTCCGCGTCCACGATCGTCACCGCGCGGCGATAATAGCGCGTCACGTCATGGCCGATGCCGATCGCGATCAGCTCGACCGGCGAGCGGGTCTCGATCTCCTCGATGATGTGGCGCAGGTGCCGCTCGAGATAGTTGCCAGGATTGACCGACAGCGTGGAATCGTCGACCGGCGCACCGTCGGAGATCATCATCAGGATCTTGCGCTGCTCGGGACGGCCGAGCAGGCGCTTGTGCGCCCAGTCGAGCGCCTCGCCGTCGATGTTCTCCTTCAGCAGGCCCTCGCGCATCATCAGGCCGAGATTCTTCCGCGCACGGCGCCAGGGCGCGTCTGCGGACTTGTAGATGATGTGGCGGAGGTCGTTGAGGCGGCCGGGATTGGCCGGCTTGCCGGCCGCAAGCCACGCCTCGCGCGACTGCCCGCCCTTCCAGGCGCGGGTGGTGAAGCCCAGAATCTCGACCTTGACGCCGCAACGCTCCAGCGTGCGCGCGAGGATGTCGGCGCAGGTCGCGGCCACCGTAATGGGGCGTCCGCGCATCGAGCCGGAATTGTCGAGCAGCAGCGTCACCACGGTGTCGCGGAAGGTCGCCTCCTTCTCGTGCATGAAGGACAGCGGATGATGCGGATCCGTCACCACGCGCGACAGCCGCGCGGGATCCAGAATGCCCTCTTCGAGATCGAACTCCCAGGCGCGGTTCTGCTGCGCCATCAGCTTGCGCTGCAACCGGTTGGCAAGGCGCGCGACGATGCCCTGCAGATGCGCGAGCTGCTTGTCGAGATAGGCGCGCAGGCGCTCCAGCTCGTCATGGTCGCAGAGGTCTTCCGCCGCGATGACCTCGTCGAATTTCGGCGCGAAGGCGTGGTACTCCGGCCCGCGCGGCTCGTTCTTGCCGTGCGAGTTCGGACGGGTCGCCTCGCCAGGCGTCTCGTCGTCGCCGAGCTCGCCGTCGTCGAACGTGTCGGAGGTCGAGGCCTGCGCGCTTTCCATCGCGCTGTCGCTCATCTCCTCTGATGAGGCTTGCGCCTGGTCCGCGCTCATCTCCTGGGCGGCGTCGGAATCGGGCGAGCCTTCCGCGCCGGACTGGTCGTTGTCGCCGTCCTGGTTCTCGTCGTTGTCCTCATTGTCTTCGCTGTCGACGTTGCGTTCGTCGCTGAGCTCGAGCGCCGTCAAGAGATCATGCACGGCATCGCCGAACTTGGTCTGGTCCTCGACCAGGGTGTCGAGCCGGTCGAGCCGCTTGCCGATCTTGTCTTCGAGGATCGGCCGCCAGAGATCGACCACCTTTTTCGCAGCCGTCGGCGGCGCCAGGCCGGTCAGGCGCTCGCGCACCAGCATCGCCAGCGCGTCGGCGAGCGGCGCGTCGGCCCGGTCGGTGATCTCGTCGAACTTGCCGCGATGGAAATGGTCGTCGAGCATCGCGGTGAGGTTTTTGGCAACGCCGGCCATGCGGCGCGCGCCGATCGCCTCGACCCGGGCCTGCTCCACCGCCTCGAACACGCCGCGCGCCTGCGGATTGCCGGGCATCAGCTTGCGATGCAGCTTTGCATCGTGACAGGCGAGCTTGAGCGCGATGGAATCGGCGTGTCCGCGCACGATCGCGGCATCACGCTTGGTCATCTTTCGCGCCGGCTCCGGCAGCCGCGCCTTGCCGGGCGCGAGGCCCGGCCGCTCGGCGGCGAAGCTGACCTCGAGCTCGGGCGATTTCGCGATCGCCTTGAGGCAGGCCGCGACCGACCGCTTGAACGGCTCGGTCGGGGCTTCCTTGGTGTTGCGGAACTTGCTGTTGGAGGTGGTCATCTGGATCTCACCGTCGTCCCCGCGAAGGCGGGGACCCATAGCCACAGGGAGCAGTTAGTGAGCACACTGACGGCCCCGATCTTCGCGATAGCCACGGCCTGTGGTTCGCGACGAGCGGAAGCGCTCGCGCCGGGGTCCCGGATCTGCGCTGGCGCTTGTCCGGGACGACATCTCGAACCTTAGCTCAGCGCCACATTCACCGAGGATTCCGGCAGCTCCGCGTTGAAGCAGCGCTGATAGAATTCGGCAACCAGCGGACGCTCGAGCTCGTCGCACTTGTTGAGGAAGGTGACACGGAACGCGAAGCCGATATCGCCGAAGATGTCGGCGTTCTCGGCCCAGGTGATCACCGTGCGCGGGCTCATCACCGTCGACAGGTCGCCGTTGGCGAAGGCGTTACGGGTGAGATCGGCAAGACGCACCATCTTGTTGACGATGTCGCGGCCTTCCTGATTGCGATAGTGCTTGGCCTTGGCCAGCACGATCTCCACTTCCTCGTCGTGGCTGAGGTAATTCAGCGTGGTGACGATCGACCAGCGGTCCATCTGGCCCTGGTTGATCTGTTGGGTGCCGTGATAGAGGCCCGACGTGTCGCCGAGACCGACCGTGTTGGCGGTCGCGAACAGACGGAACGACGGGTGCGGCTTGATCACCTTGTTCTGGTCGAGCAGCGTCAGGCGGCCCGAGACCTCGAGCACGCGCTGGATCACGAACATCACGTCCGGGCGGCCGGCATCGTATTCGTCGAACACCAGCGCGACGTTGTGCTGCAGCGCCCAGGGCAGGATGCCGTCGCGGAATTCGGTGACCTGCTTGCCGTCGCGGACCACGATCGAGTCCTTGCCGACGAGGTCGATACGGCTGATATGGCTGTCGAGGTTGACGCGGACGCAGGGCCAGTTCAGGCGCGCCGCGACCTGCTCGATATGGGTGGATTTGCCGGTGCCGTGATAGCCGGTCACCATCACGCGGCGGTTGCGGGCGAAACCGGCGAGAATGGCAAGCGTGGTGGCGCGGTCGAAGCGGTAGTCGGAATCGACTTCAGGCACATGAGGATCGACTGCGGAATAGGCCGGCACTTCGAGATCGCTGTCGATCCCGAACACCTGGCGCACCGACACCTTCATGTCGGGCAGACCGGAAACTTCCTCAACTTTGGACATGGCGGCGGTCGTCATCAATCCTCCGAGGTCCCGGGCGGTCCCGAAACCGGTTATTCGCACGTTGGCTGCGGCTGGGTGCTGAAAATCAACCTATCAGAGACAACGGGCCGGCAGAAGCCCGCCCCTCAATCAAAGTTCCGTTGTCTTTTCATTGAGATAGGCAAGGAACGCGATTTTTGGAAGGCTGCCCTGCGAATCACGCTCGAATTTCACGCCCTGGCGCGCGATTGCCCACGCGAATGGCACTTTTACCCCCGCTCCTTACTTATCTAGGGTCTGAAGCCATGCCCGCCGCCAACATAGAGACGACGTGACGTCCTTTCTCGATCCCCTCATAGCCTTCGTTTCGGCCCATGCGTGGCTGGCCTATCTGACCCTGTTCCTGGCAGCGCTTCTCGAGGCCGTTCCAGTGGTGGGATCGGTGATCCCCGGCTCGACCCTCATCCTGGCACTGAGCGCCCTGATTCCGGGCGGGGAATTGAAGCTTCAATGGGTGCTGCTGGCCGCCGCGCTCGGCGCGGTGCTGGGTGACGGCTCGGCCTACTGGATCGGGCACCGGCGCCAGCGCGAGATCCTCAACGCATGGCCGCTGACGAATTATCCGCGCGTGGTCGCCGAGAGCGAGAGCTTCTTCAACCGCTTCGGCACCTGGGCCGTGTTCTTCGCCCGCTTCGTGCCGCCGATCCGCGCCTTCGTGCCCGTGACCGCCGGCGCGCTCGGGATGGCGCCCGCCAGGTTCTATGCGGTGAACCTGCCCGCGATCCTGGTATGGGCGCCGGCGCATGTGCTGCCAGGCGTTCTGGCGGTGTCGGCCCTGCACGAATATGCCGGGCTGCCGCACCACCAGCATGTCGGCAAGCACATCTGGATCCTGACCGTGGTCGGCGTCGCGATCATCGGCGGCCTGGGGGTCTGGTACTATCGCCGTCGGCAGAATGGCGTCGTCGCGGAAGCAAAGCCGCGAGCTTAGCCCCGTTGGGGAAATTCCTACAACGGCGACGTTCGTCGCTGTTCGCTGCGGCCGTTCAATTCGCAAGGCTCCCAAAATCTTGCAGCTTTCGGGGGTGGGACGACGGAGGGGCCACCCCCTTCGCGTTGCACTTGGCAGCCAGGGGCGGCACTCCTTAGCTCTTGAAAGCGGTAGCCGTCCCTCTCCGCCCCGGCGCAGGTCCCACATAGCGCGCCCGCGGGCGGATCAGCTTGCCGAACTGCAACTGCTCGCTCGCGTGCGCAATCCAGCCGACGCTGCGGGCCATCGCGAACAGCGCGAGCTCGCTGCCCGCCGGCAGGCGCAGCGCGTGCACGAGCACCGCGAGCGCGTAGTCGATATTGACGAGCTCGCCGGTCGCCTCGACGATCCGCTCCGGCACTTCGCGCGTGAATTTTCGCGGCGCGCCGGCGCGCGCGAGCGCGTTCAGCAGCGACTGCGCGCGGGGATCGCCGCGCTTGTAGACGCCGTGGCCGAAGCCGGCAAAACGCTCGCCGAGCGCGACACGCTCGCGCACCAGCGGCTCGACGTCGCGGTCCACCAACGCCTTGACGAGTTGCGAGGCCAGCACGCCGGCGCCGCCGTGCTTCGGCCCTTTCAGCGCGGCTAGGCCTGCGATCACGGAGTCATAGAGGTTGAGGCCGGTCGAGGCCGCGCAGCGCGCGGTGAAGGTCGAGGCATTCAGTTCGTGATCGGCAAGCAGCACCAGTGCGCGGCGGATGAGATCGCCCGCATGCTTGTTGTCAGGCGCCCAGGCCATCGCGATCTGCTGGTGCAGCGGCGCGGCCGACGGCGCGGCGTTGAGCATGGTCGCCACCAGCAGCCGGACGATGCGTCCGCCGACCAGCGCGCGGCCATCGTGCGCGCGGGTGAAGGCGCGGGGATCGGCGCTCGCGGCAAGCGCCAGCACGGCGATGGCGCGGTCGATTGGCGCTGCGTGGCGCGCGGCTTCCGCAATCGTGCGCATCTCGTCGGAGATCTCGGGCTGATTGTCCGGCGCGAAGGGATCGACGCCGGAGACGTCCCAGAGCAGCGTCGCGGTGTGCTCCAGCGTGTCGTTCTCGGCGAGATCGATGCAATTGACGCCGCGGTAGATCGCGCCGTCCTCGGTGATGGTCGAGATCTCCGTATCCATCACCGGCAAATCGGCATCGAAGCTGCGCAGGCCGCGCGGCTCCGGCGACGGCACGCGGCGCTCCTTCAGCGCGCGGACGTCCTCGGCGCGGTAGCGGTTCTTGCGGGAGTCCGGCGTCGGCTCGGAGCGGATCAGGCCGCGGCTGACATAGGCGTAGAGGGTCGCCGGCGAGATCGCGAGCTCGGCCGCGGCTTCCCGGGCGGAGAGGTAGAGCTCACTGGAATTTTTCATATTGATTTATGTAATCAAGATTGATCAATCTGTCGAGAGACTCGAATTTTCCTTGGTGCAGTGCAAAGGAGATTTGGGCCATGAACATCCACCTCACCAAAAGCCAGACCGGGCTGGACGGCATTTCCGCGGCCGAGACCGTGCTCAGCAATGTCGATGGCGAGCGCGGCGAGCTGATCATCGCCGGCGAGCATGTCGGACGCCTCGCCGCCACATCGAGCTTCGAGGGCGTCACTGCCCGGCTCTGGAACGGCGCCAGCAAAACCAATCTCAGCGAAGCCGATGTGCGGGCCAGCCTGGGCGCAGCTCGCGCGCGCGCCTTCGCACGCCTGCCGGAGCTGCTGGCGGCGACCGCCAGCATGGGCATCGTCGACGGGTTTCGTGCAGCCGTCGCCGGACTTCGCGCCGAGCACGGGCTGGAGCATGAAGCAACCATCGTCGGCGCGTTTCCGGTGATCGCGGGCGCGCTGGTCCGCCGCACCAGGGGTCTCGATCCGGTCGCGCCCGATCCGAGCGCGAGCCATGCCGCCGATACGCTCCGGATGCTGCATGGGCGCGTGCCTGAAACGCGCGAGGTGACCGCACTCGACGCCTATCTCGTCACCGCCAGCGACCACGGCATGAACGCCTCGACCTTCACCGCGCGCGTGGTAGCCTCGACGCAGGCCGATCTGTTCGCCGCCGTGACCGCAGGTTATTGCGCGCTGACGGGTCCGCTGCATGGCGGCGCGCCGGAGCCGGTGCTGGAAATGCTCGATGCCATCGGCTCGCGCGAGCGTATCCAGCCCTGGGTTGATGCGGCGCTGGCACGCGGCGAGCGGTTAATGGGCTTTGGCCATCGCGTCTACCGCGTGCGCGATCCGCGCGCGGATGTGCTCAAGACCGCGATCGAGGCGCTCGCCTCTGATGGAGCCGACCTGCCGTTTGCCGGCGAGGTCGAGGCCTATATCCGCAGCGCCTTGCGGAAGAAGAATCCGGAGCGGCCGCTGGAGACCAATGTGGAGTTCTTCACCGCGATCCTGCTCGATGCGCTGGCCATTCCAAGGCAGGCCTTCACGCCGATCTTCGCGGTGGCGCGCGCAGCAGGGTGGACCGCGCATGCACGCGAGCAGCAGCGGACGGGACGATTGATCCGGCCGAGCTCGTCGTATGTGGGAGCGATGCCGGAGGGGTGAGGAATCACGGATGCACAGTGAGGCGCGGCGACGGAGCTATCCGTTCCGCTGTCGTCCCGGCGAAGGCCGGGACCCATACCGCGTGATTTATCGATGAGAGGCGGTGCTTGTACCGCGCGATGACTTTTCACTGCGAGTCTTCGCCAAACCCAACCCTGTGGTTATGGATCCCGGATCTGCGCTTCGCTTGTCCGGGACGACACCCAGGGTGCAGCGCTGGTTGCGGCAAGAGGCCCTAGGCCTCCCGCACCACCGTCTTCAGATAATTATAGGCCTTGATGATCTCGATCAGGCGGTCTTCGGTGGAGCGGTCGCCGCCATTGGCGTCGGGGTGGTGCTGCTTCACCAGCGCCTTGTACTTGCTCTTGACGTCGGCGAGCGTGGCGCTGGGGCCGAGGCCCATGACCTGGAGCGCCTTGCGCTCGGCGTTCATGATCTTTCGCGTCTCGGCCTTGGGCGCGGCCTGCGGGCCGGCGCGCCACCCGGAGCGGCCGTTGAGCTCCTGGAACATGCTGAACGGATCGAAGGCGCCGTCGATCTCGGCTTCGGCGCCCTTCTTGACGCCGCCATTGGCGCCCATCTTCCAGGTCGGACGGTGGCCGGTCAGCGCGTCCTTCTGGTAGCGCGCAACGGCGTCGGCATTCATGCCGGAGAAGAAATTGTAGTTCTGGTTGTACTCGCGCACGTGGTTCAGGCAGAAATGCCAGTACTCGCGCGAATTCTCGCGGCCCTTGGGCGCGCGATGGGCGCCCTTGTTCTGACACCCGGTCCATTCGCAATTGACCACGGTGTCGCGCGGCTTCACCTCCGCCTGCTTGCCTTTCGGCTTGACGCGGATGGAGTCGAAGAACTTTGATGAATCGATCGGCATGGCTGACTTTGACTACGCAATGCCAAAACCTTCAAGTCTTGACATTGCAATTAGCGACCACCCCATAGCCAAAGCTTTCACTTTGGCGTCGTCGAGCAGGCATTGACGGGGCACCGAGACGCGTAGGAGAGGCACGCATGGTTATGAAAGACACTATCAGCAACAAGTTGCGGGAAGCTTTCACCCCGGAAAGCATCGAGGTCGTCGACGAGTCACATTTGCATGAGGGCCATGCCGGCCATCGGCCGAGCGGCGAGACGCACTTTCGCGTTTATATCGTGTCTGGAGCCTTCAAAGGGAAGAGCCGGGTCGATCGCCACCGCATGATAAATTCGGCGCTGGCCGCGGAACTCTCCGGCAGCGTGCACGCGCTCGCGATCCATGCGCAAGCGCCGGGGGAAGGCTAACCGCTGTCATGCCCCGCGAAGGCGGGGCATCCAGTACTCCGTGACAGCGCGGCTAGAGCCGAGCGGCTGCGGCGTACTGGATCGCCCGCCTGCGCGGGCGACGACACCTGTTCAGGCGGCTAAAACGACGTCCCGGCCCGCTTCGGCCTGGCCCCTTCCGTCTCCGCCTCGCGCGGCACCGGTGAAATACGGAGCGCGGTGATGCGGTTGCGTTCGCGGCGGAGGACGCGGAAGCGGAAGCCGTGGAAGGTGAAACTCTGGCCGCGATCGGGGATCGAGCGCGCCTCGTGAATGACGAGGCCGGCGACCGTGGTTGCCTCTTCGTCGGGCAGGTGCCAGTCCATGGCACGATTGAGATCGCGGATCGGCACCGAGCCGTCGACCACGACCGAGCCATCCGGCTGGGCGCGCACGCCGGCAACGACGACATCGTGCTCGTCGGAGATATCGCCGACGATCTCTTCCAGAATGTCTTCCAGCGTCACCAGACCTTCAACTTCGCCGTACTCGTCGACGACGAGCGCGAAATGGGTTTTGCGGCGGCGGAACGCCTTCAACTGCTCGGACACCGGGCGCATCTCCGGCACGAACCAGGGCGGCAGCGCGATGGTGGAGACGTCGATGCGCGAGGTGTCGCCGTCGGAGGCGCGGATCGCGCGCAAGAGATCCTTGGCGTGGAGCACGCCGATGATGTTTTCCGGCTTCTCGCGCCAGAGCGGGATGCGGGTGTATTCGGTCGCCAGCACCTCGCGCACCAGCTCCTCCGCCGGCAGATCGGCGTTGATCATCATCATCTCGGTGCGATGGATCATGACGTCGGAGACCTGGAGCTCGCGCAGGTCCAGCAGGCCGCCGAGCATGTCGCGGTCCTGCTTCTCGACCTTGCCCTCGTGATGCAGCAGATCGACCGCGCCGCGCAGGCGTTCGGTCGGCGACAGGATCGCCTGATGCTCGCCGGCAAGGCCGAACAGCCGCATCAGCACGCGCACGATGACTTCGACGATCTTGAGCAGCGGACCCAGCACGTACATCGTCAGCCGCATCGGACGTGCGACCGCGAGCGCCATGCGGTCCGGCGCGTTGATGGCGATGGTCTTGGGCAGCACTTCCGCGAAGATCACGACCAGGGCGGTCATCAACCCGGTCGCATAGAGCACGCCGACATCGCCGAACCAGGCCGTGAAGATGGAGGTCGCAAGCGCGGACGCGCTGATATTGGCGATGTTGTTGCCGAGCAGCAGCGCGCCGATCAGGCGTTCGCGCATGTCGAGCAGCTGCGAGACCACGTCGGCATCGCGGTTGCCCTGCTTGGAGAGCCGCAACATGCTGGCGCGCGAGGCGCCGGTCAGCGCGGTCTCGCTCGCGGCGAAGAAGCCCGAGACCAGCAGGCAGATGATGACGATGGTGAAGCCGAGCCAGTCCATGCACCACTCTAGTTACTCTTGACGCGTTTTCCTGGCGCGAACCGGTACCCACTTCGCTCGAAAACGCTTTGGCGAAATTCAGTTCAGCCGCGCGTCACGCCTTTTGCGCAAGCTTCTCCTGCAGGAAATCGCGCACCGGCGCCGGCTCGACATCCTTGGCGATGACGGCGCGGCCCACGGCCTCCAGCAGGATGAAGGTGAGCTTGCCGCGCTTGACCTTCTTGTCCTGTGCCATCAACGCCATCAGCGCGTCGGCATCGGCGAGCCCTTCCTGCGTGAAGCCGGCGATGTCCTGCAGGCGCGTCGGCAGGCCGGCTTCAACGAGGTGCCGCTCGACGCGCGCCGCATCGGCTTCGCCCATCATGCCGAGCCTGGCCGAGAACTGCGCCGCCAGCGTCATGCCGATCGAAACGCCCTCGCCGTGGAACAGACGATCGGAGAAGCCGGTCGCGGCCTCCAGCGCGTGACCGAAAGTGTGACCGAGATTG
The DNA here is from genome assembly GCF_008932115.1 of Bradyrhizobium betae. Taxonomy (NCBI): domain Bacteria; kingdom Pseudomonadati; phylum Pseudomonadota; class Alphaproteobacteria; order Hyphomicrobiales; family Nitrobacteraceae; genus Bradyrhizobium; species Bradyrhizobium betae. The sequence goes on along the minus strand of NZ_CP044543.1, from coordinate 3,655,541 downwards.
AGCAGCGCGCGCTCGCCAGTTTCGCGCTCGTCGCGCGAGACCACCCCGGCCTTGGCGCGGCAGGAGGTCGCGATCGCATGCTCGCGGCCCGGACCGCCCTTGAAGATGTCGGAATGGTTCTTCTCCAGCCAGCTGAAGAAGGCCTCATCGCCAAGCACGCCGTATTTGGCGACCTCGGCGTAGCCCGCACGGAACTGTCGCGGCGACAGCGTGTCGAGCACGGCCGTGTCGGCGATGACCAGCATCGGCTGGTGGAAGGCACCGAGCAGATTCTTGCCCTGCGGCGAGTTGATGCCGGTCTTGCCGCCGACGGAGGAATCGACCTGCGCCAGCAGCGAGGTCGGCACCTGCACGAAATCGACGCCGCGGCGCAGGATCGCCGCCGCAAAGCCGGCGAGATCGCCGACCACGCCGCCGCCGAGCGCGATGACGAGATCGTTGCGCTCGATCCTGGCGGCGATCAGGGCCTCGCTGACCTTTTCCAGGCCGGCATAGGTCTTGGAGATCTCGCCTTCCTCGACGACGATGCGCGAGGTCGGGATGCCGCTCGCTGCGAGCGAGGCTTCGGTCGGCTCCAGCCAATGCTTGGCGACGGTGCGATCCGTGACGATCGCAGTGCGCACGCCGGGTCGCAACGCGGCGACCCGTTCGCCGAGCGACGACAGCACGCCGCGGCCGATGACGATGTCATAGGCGCGGTCGCCGAGGGCGACGTCGACGTTGACAGGGGTGGAATGTTTCAAGGGGGCGGTCATCGTACGGCACTCGCGACGTCGGCAGGTGGTTGGGCGGCCTGCTCGCCGCACAGATGGGCGCGCAGCGTCTCGATGCACTCCTCGACGATCTTGTCGTGCGGCACGTCGCGCGAGGCGATGGTGAGGTCGGCCTTGCCATAGACCGGTTCGCGCTCGGTGAGCAGGCGCGTGACGGTTCCTTCGGGATCGGCGGTTTGAAGCAGCGGACGGTCGGCGCGGCGGCGCACGCGGCGCATGATGACGTCGTGATCGGCCTTGAGCCAGACCGAGATCGCCTTCGCCGCGATGCGGCTGCGCGTCTCCTCGCGCATGAAGGCACCGCCGCCGGTCGCCAGCACGATCGGCCCGCCGTCGAGCAGGCGCGCGATCACCCGGGCCTCGCCGTCGCGGAAATGCGGCTCGCCATGACGCTCGAAGATTTCAGGTATGGTCATGCCGGCCGCCGCCTCGATCTCGGTGTCGGCATCGACGAAAGGCAGCTTGAGCCTGAGAGCCAGGCGGCGGCCGATGGTGGATTTTCCCACCCCCATCATGCCGACCAGCACGATCGAGCGCGACCCGAGCGCCGACAGGATGTCGGCCTCAGGCGCAGCTTGGATCGGCAACGCGGCGTCGGACATGAAACTCGCTCTGGATCTCGCTCAACCTGCCGCCAAAGGCGGCATCCTTTCGCCACCTATACGACCCCGCAGGGGGCCTCGCCAGAGGACTCTTGCCACGAAACGGCGAACATGTTGGATGATTTCATTGGTTTATTTGCCCGCCAAGAACCTTACCAAGAGCCTTACCGAGACCCTGCACGATGCCCAGCCTGTTCCGCTTCCTGACGGTCGTCGCCGTGATCGCCGGCATCGTCTATGGCGTGGTCTTCGCGCTGGCGAACTTCGTCAGCCCGAAGTCGCGGGAAATGACGGTGACGATCCCGCCGGATAAGTTTCTCAAGAAATAGGGGCTAGCTTCCTGGGCATGCGCGCAAAGCCCTCAGATGCCAAGCTCACCGGCCTGTTCCTCGACATGCTCGCGGCGGAACAGGGCGCGGGGCCCAATACGCTCGATGCCTACCGCCGCGACCTCACCGATTTCTCCGAGTTTCTCGGCCGCGACGGCCACAGCTTTGTCGATGCCGAGACGCAAACGCTGCGCGACTATCTCGCCGATCTCGACACGCGCGGCTTCAAATCCACCAGCGTCGCGCGGCGGCTGTCGGCGATGCGGCATCTCTACCGCTTTCTACTGAACGAGCGCATTCGCAGCGAGGATCCCGCCGCGATCCTGTCCGGCCCCAAGCGCGGCCGCGGCCTGCCAAAGGTGCTGTCGATCGCGGATGTCGACCGCATGCTCCGCCGCGCCAAGGAATTGAGCGAGGCGGCGGAGGCCTCGCCGGCGCAGCGACTGCGGGCTTTAAGGCTCTATTGCCTGCTCGAGGTGCTCTACGCCACGGGTCTGCGCGTCTCCGAACTGGTGGCGCTGCCGCGCACGGCGGCCAAGCGCGACGCCCGCATGATCGTGGTCCGCGGCAAGGGCGACAAGGAACGCCTGGTGCCGCTCAACGAAGCCTCGCGGCAGGCGATGGCGGATTATCTCAGCGCAACGGAAGCCGCGAAGACGGAGAAGAAGAAGGACAGCCTCGCCGCCTCGAAATGGCTGTTCCCCTCGTTCGGCGAGAGCGGACATCTGACGCGGCAGCACTTTGCCCGCGACTTGAAGGAGCTCGCGGTCGCCTCCGGGCTGCAGGCCCGGCTGGTGTCCCCGCACGTGCTGCGCCACGCCTTCGCCAGCCATCTCCTGCACAACGGCGCCGACCTGCGCATCGTGCAGACCCTGCTCGGCCACACCGACATCTCGACCACGCAGATCTACACCCATGTGGTCGAGGAGCGGCTGAAGAGCCTGGTGCGCGACCTGCACCCGCTGGCGGAGAAGTAACGGGTGGGCGAAACCGCCTTGACTTCGGCCACATCTCCGCAGAAAGAGCCGTGGCCTCACGCATGATTTGGCTGGCTCCCCAGAGCCCACAAGCCAACTCATTGAAGACGCTACACTTCTTTCCGCGACCCCAACCTCGCTTCGCTCTCTCGCCCCGTCCCCCTATATAGAGTTGATGCCAGACCAGATGCGCAGCTATCTCGACTTCGAAAAGCCCGTCGCCGAGCTCGATTCCAAGCTCGACGAACTGCGCACTTTGGCTGCCTCCGGCAGCGACATCGGCGAGGAGATCGGGCGGATCGAGGACAAGGCGGCGCAGGCGCTGGCCGACCTCTATGCGAACCTGACGCCGTGGCAGAAGACGCTGGTTGCGCGGCATCCGCAGCGGCCGCATTTCAACGATTTCATCAAGGGCCTGATCACCGAATTCACCCCGCTCGCCGGCGACCGCAAGTTCGGCGAGGACGAGGCGCTGGTCGCCGGCTTCGGCCGCTTCCGCGGCGAGGCCATCTGCGTGATGGGCCAGGAAAAGGGCGATTCCACCGAGAGCCGCATCAAGCATAATTTCGGCATGGCGCGGCCCGAGGGCTATCGCAAATGCGTGCGGCTGATGGAGATGGCCGAGCGGTTCGGCCTGCCGGTGCTGTCGCTGGCCGATTCCGCCGGCGCCTATCCCGGCATCGGGGCGGAGGAGCGCGGCCAGGCCGAGGCGATCGCGCGCTCGACCGATGCCTGCATGGCGCTGACCGTGCCGAACATCGCCATCATCACCGGCGAAGGCATGTCGGGCGGCGCCATCGCCATTACCACCGCCAACAGGGTCCTGATGCTGGAGCACGCGATCTACAGCGTGATCTCGCCGGAAGCGGCATCCTCGATCCTCTGGCGCGACGGCAGCAAGGCGCAGGAAGCCGCCAACAACATGAAGATCACCGCCCAGGACATGCTCCGGTTCGGGGTGATCGACAGCATCCTGAAGGAGCCGGTCGGCGGCGCCCACCGCGACCCCGCCGCCATGATCGCAACCACGGGCGACGCCATCGCCAAGGCTTTCGACGAGCTCCGCGGCCTCGACGGCGACGCCATCCGCAAGCAGCGGCGGCAGAAATTCCTCGATATCGGCCGGAAACTGGGCTGATTCGGACGATTTTGGTCGTTTGCCGCTACGTAGGGTGGGTTAGCCGTAGGCGTAACCCACCCTACTCAGCTGCCCCCAGTAACCCCGCGTTAACCCTTTTTTTGCCCAAATCAGCGATCTCAGTTCGGTTAGGGCCCATAGGCCCAAGTAAAGCCTGAAGTCGCGTCCATTTAGTCTTCGTTGACCATGCCACTGGGCCAACGGGCTCGTGATCCCCGCTCGGGTTGCGACCACATGACCCAGAGGTTAGAATTTTAATCAATGGCTTCAGGGCATAAGCGCTGGAGCGTGGTCTGAAAAACCCGCCGCTAACGGGTCCGGATGTCCGGTCGGTCCATGCTTCGAATTGGGGTTCGCGCGATGCCCGGGACGGTGTGGGGTCCATCTTGATTTCTCGTTCGCTTGCTCGCGCGCTCTTGGCTTCGGTTGCGCTGATGACGGCCAGTGTTCTGCTGGCCGGCTGCGACACCGACCAGGTTTCGCTCGCGAACAACGCCAAGGCCAACCAGCCGGTGCCGCCAAAGCTTCTCGCCGCGATGGTCGAGAAGGACATGGATCTGCAATCGCCGATCCTGGTGCGCCTGTTCAAGCAGGAGGCCGAGCTCGAGGTGTGGAAGCAGGCCCGCAACGGCCAGTTCGCGCTGCTCAAGACCTATCCGATCTGCCGCTGGTCGGGCGATCTCGGGCCGAAGGTGCGCGAAGGCGACCGCCAGGCGCCGGAGGGATTCTACTCGATCAATCCGAGCCAGATGAATCCGCAGTCGGCCTATTATCTCTCATTCAACACGGGCTATCCGAACGCGTTCGACAAAGCGCTCGGCCGCACCGGTTCGCAGCTGATGGTGCACGGCGATTGTTCGTCGCGCGGTTGCTACGCGATGACCGACGAGCAGATCGCGGAGATCTATTCGCTCGGCCGCGAGTCGTTCTTCGGCGGGCAGAAGGCGTTCCAGCTGCAGGCTTATCCGTTCAAGATGACGCCGGTGAACATGGCCAGGCACCGGACCAATCCGAACATGCCGTTCTGGAAGATGATCAAGGAAGGCTATGATCATTTCGAGGTGACGCGGCAGGAGCCGAAGGTCGATTTCTGCGAGAAGAAATACGTGTTCGATGCGGCCAAGGCGCCCGACGCGAAGCGCGATCCGGTGTTCGACGCCTCTGCGAAGTGCCCGGCCTATGTGATCCCCGAGGACATCGCCAGCGCCGTGCGCGAGAAGGATGCGCGCGACCAGGCCGAGTACGCCAAGCTGGTCTCGCGCGGCACGCCGGTGGCGCGCATGAACACCGGCATCGACGGCGGCATGAACAAGATCTTTGCCGCGAAGATTCCGGAGGGATCGACCGGCCTCTCCGAAGGCGCCGAAGGCACCACCTTGCAGATGCTGGCGATGGCGAAGGCGCCGGGCACGATCCCCGGACACGTTAATCCGCCGAAACCGAATCTCGATGCGGTCGCAGCCTCGCCGCAGGACGAGCCGGTCGTCGCGGTGTCCACGCCCGCCGCCAGCACCCGCGTTGCCTCGGCTCAGCCAGCCGAGAAGTCCGGCGGCTTCTTCTCCAATCTAGGCCGCAAGATGGGCGTGGGCGCCGCCGAGACCACCGCGACCACGCCGCCGCCGCAAGCCACCGCGTCCGTCGCTCCGGCCACGACGTCGACGACCCCCACCACCGCAGCATCGAGGCTGAAGGCCGCGGTGACCCGGTTCGTACCGGGGCATGACAAGTCCAAGGATGCGGCGAAGGACGCGCCGAAGCCGGCCGTTGCAACCAAGCCGGCCGAGCCGACGAAGCCCGATACGCGGCTCGCCGCGACGCGTCCCGCGCCGAAGCCGTCGGTGTCGGATGGCGCCGGTGAAGCAACCCAGATCATGGGCGCCGCGCCGGTGGTGTCGTCGAACTCGTTCGACAGCCGGTTTGGGGCGGTGAAGTAGGCGGCGGAACGTTGGCGTGCGTCAGTTGCAATGTTGGCCGTCTGTTTGACAGGCGAGCAATCGCCCGCCGCTAGATTCCGGTTCGATCCCACGCTCACAAAGCCGTATCATAAGGCATGTCCGACTCTTGGCCCGGAGACATTCGAAATGGTCGATGCGATGAACAACGAGACCTTGTTCAATTGCTACACCCACAATGCAGAACCGGAATGGTCCGGCTTCACTGCATTGGAGATTGGAGGATGTATTGATGAGGGCGACATCACTCACGGCGGAGTCCCTGACAATCTAGCTCAATTTTGGACTGTCTATGGACGGTGCACGTGGGGAGGTGTTGAGGCGATTTCAGACTGTGACACCCGCGTACTCGCCGTCGCAGTTGCTGCAGAGTTGGGCCGCCGTTCCAACCTTCCAGTACGGAACGAGTGATTGCTTCTTTAGCAGAACATAACGCTTCCACATTCAAATCGGGGAGCCAAACATCGATGATCCACGCCGTTTGGCGCGACTGCGAAATGGGCGGCGCTTCGCCTTCCTTGCCTTGCGCATTGCCATTGGTTGTCTTTGGCTCAGGCGAACAAAATGGATAACACCCGATGCACGCCGATAATTGGAGACTGAGGCTTGGACGAGGAGCGAGCCAAAGAAGTTAGCGGGACACCATGGACGGAGAGTGAGGTCTCTGCGCTGGTCGAAAGCTATTTCCGGATGTTGGCCTCGGAACGGGCCGGCGAGGCCTACAGCAAGGCGGGAAGCCGACGTCAACTCATGACGACGCTCCATCGATCTGAAGGATCAATCGAACGCAAACTTCAAAACGTATCAGCGGTATTGGACGAGTTGGGCGCTCAATGGATCAACGGCTACAAGCCTTTAGCGCATTATCAAGATGCCTTGGTGGCCGCAGTCGAGCGCAACGTCGGACGGACGCCAGATTTCCTTTACCCTGTGACCACCGACACTCAACCACTCGCGCTGAATGACGATTCGGTTTTCGTTGCACCACCATCTATTTCCGGCTTCGACAAGGCACTGACGCCCGCCGTGCGACGATTGGTTGGAAAGTTCGACCCCGCCGAGCGAGATGCCAGAAATCAACAGTTGGGTAAAGCCGGCGAAAAGTTCGTCGTGCAGTTCGAGCGCGACCGTTTGCGACGCCACGGACGAGAAGACCTCGCGGATGACGTTCGCTGGGTTTCCGATCTGGACGGAGACGGCTACGGCTATGACGTTCGCTCCTTCGAGCCTGACGGCCAGGAACGGCTACTGGAAATCAAGACGACGTGCGGACACGAACGTACGACATTTTGGCTCACCAAGCGGGAGGTCGATGTTGCGGCAGAACGAAGTGACAGATACCGGATCCGGCGTGTCTTCCACTTTCGAAACCGCGCACAGATGTTCGAGATAGCGCCACCGCTCGAGCGTGCGCTTCTGATGACGCCGAGCGCTTACATGGCGGAAATGCGGTAGCGATACCTTCGGTTCTTACCACTTTTCTCCGCGTCGTCGGGCAAAACACCCCATTTCCTCGAATTCAACCCCTTCGGATAAAAATAATTCTCTTTACCCGAACCCCGAAACACCCCTATCCTCCGTGCATCTCATCCCTCCGGAAGGGGCGGGTCGCGATCGTCACGGTTCGTGGGGTGGGTTGCGGTGGACGCGGGCGGCGTTGGCGCCAAGGGCGGTCGCAGGGCGGGTAGTCCCCGTGAGCGATCAGCGGGCGCATGGACGAAAACCTGCTCGCGTACGGCAAAATCGTGTGGTCCTGGCGCCCGCAGGCTGGCGTCAAGTCTCCGCGGTGATGTGTGGGGTCCGACCGGGCCGTGCATATCAGCGATCTGCGAGGCGACGGGGGCAAGAGTGCATCGCTCCCCGGGGAGAGCGCGACATAAGCCGTCAAACCACTGCGCAGGGAAGGCCGGTTATCGGGCTGCACCTGTGTCTCCCCTGTGAGCGTCTACCTACGCATCCATGCACAGGGGCTTGCGGGTACCAGCCGGTACCCGGCCTTCCCTGCGCCCTTCCAGCTTGAAGGGCGTGCGAGCGAAGCAAAGTCCGGGCGCAGATCGCGCCGCGGGATCGCGAGATCGTGGCTGTTTGACAATCGAAGACGAAAGAAGGGGATGGCGCTCCACCCTCCGCCGTCATTCGCCGCGAAGGCGGGGAATCCAGCATCGCAGAGACGGTCGTGATGAACCGGGAAGCCGCGGCGTACTGGATGCCCCGCCTTCGCGGGGCATGACAGTCGAGATCGGAGCAAAGCCGGCGCGCTTCAGCAGCGCCGCATCCTACGGCGCCAGATACCGCACCAGTTCCGGATTGTCCCTCACCTCGCCCGCCTGCCCTTGCAAAGCAACTCGTCCGCGGTCCAGCACATAAGCGTAGTCGGCGACGCGCCGTGCCAGATCGAGGTGCTGCTCGACGATGATCACCGCGATGTTCTTCGCGAGCTCGCGGCCGAGGATGCCGCCGCGCTTGTTGATCTCGGCGGCCGCCAGCATCGCGCTGTTGGTGGAGGTCGGGCCCCAGATTCCGGGCGAGCCGGTGAAGGTGAGGAAATTACCGATGCGGAGCTTGTTGCGTGCGCCGCTGCGCTTCATGAAATGCGCATCGACTGGCGACAGGTCGAAATCCGCTGCCGACAACGACAGATTCCTGAACAGCAGAGACGGCGGCAACGCCGGACCGCCATGAGCCGGGAAGTTTACCGTCGCGCGCACGCAAACTCCTGTCTGGCACCAGAGCTGAAAGCACAATGAGCAGGCGGTCGCGGCTTCCGCCCTTTTGTTGTGCAATTATCCTATTTTGAAAATATTGAATATTCAAGAATTGAAGTGCATATAGAAGCAGCATCGATTGCAAGACATTCACTCATTTGGGTCAAGACGAAGTCTTAGCCGTGGCAAAACCGAACTCTCCGATCACCGAACACCTCGCCTACCTGCTCGCGCAGGCCAACCGGGAGATCAACCGGCAGCTGGAACTGCGCTTGAGCAAGGAAGGCGTTCCCGTCGAACAATGGCGCATCCTGAAGGTGCTGTCGGATGGCAAAGGCCATTCGATGGGCGAGCTTGCCGACGCGGTGCTGCTCAATCATCCGACGCTGACCAAGATGATCGACCGCATGGTCTCCGACACGCTGGTCTATCGCGTGCAGGACCCCAACGACCGCCGCAAGGTCCTGATGTTCATCTCCGACCGCGGCAAGGTGCTGTGCAGGAAGCTCAACTCGCTCGCGGTGGACCAGGAAGAGCACATCCTGGAGAGCTACGGCGACAAGTCGACGAGCGAGCTGAAGCGGCTGTTGGAGAGCTTGATCGACAGCTCGAATTGAGCGTGCAACGCGAATTGGCTGGTTGGCTTAGCGAACTCTCTCCGCACGTCGTCCCGGACAAGCGAAGCGGAGTGCATGGCGCGAGCTACATACTCGCTGTCATCGCCCGATTTAATCGGGCGATCCAGTATTCCAGAGACTGATGTGATTGAATCGAGAGGCCGCGGCGTACTGGGCCGCCCGGTCAAGCCGGGCGACGACAGCGGAGAATGAGGCGCTGGTATAGCGCCTCACCAAACATTCAAGCCTTACGCATACCGCCCGTGGCAGTGCTTGTACTTCTTGCCGCTGCCGCACGGGCAGTCCTCGTTGCGGCCGATCTTGCCCCAACTGGCAGGGTTGTTCGGATCGCGCTGCGCGGCGTCGGTGGCCTGCGCTCCCAGCGAGACGTTGGCGACGGCCATTTCGTCTTCGCCGGTGTTCGGATCGAACTTGTGCGCTTCCATCGGCGGCAGCACCGGTGCTTCCTGCTCCGGCGGGACGATCTCGACGCGCATCAGCTGCGCCGTGACCGCCTCGCGCAGATGCGCGCTCATCTCCTGGAAGAGGTTGAAGGCTTCGGTCTTGTACTCCTGCAAGGGATCGCGCTGGCCGTAGCCGCGCAGGCCGATGACCTGACGCAGATGGTCGAGCATGACCAGATGCTCGCGCCAGAGATGGTCGAGCGTCTGCAGCAAAATGGTCTTCTCGACGTAACGCATCACGTCGGGGCCCCATTGCGCCACCTTGGCCGCCATGTGCTCGTCGGCCTTGGTCTCGATGCGCGAGAGCAATTCCTCGTCGGCGATGCCCTCTTCCTTGGCCCATTCGTCGACCGGCAAATCGAGACCGAGCACGCGCGTCAGCTCGTCCTTCAGGCCGGCGACGTCCCACTGCTCGGCATAGGCATGCTCGGGCACGTGCTTGGCGACGAGGTCGTCGATGAAGGCGTGGCGCATGTCGGTGACGGTTTCGACGACGCTCTCGTCCTTCATCAGGTCGACGCGCTGGTCGAAGATCACCTTGCGCTGGTCGTTCTGGACGTTGTCGAACTTGAGCAGGTTCTTGCGGATGTCGAAGTTGCGCGCCTCGACCTTCTGCTGCGCCTTCTCCAGCGCCTTGTTGATCCAGGGATGGATGATCGCCTCGCCTTCCTTCAGGCCAAGACGCTGCAGCATGCTGTCGAGTCGGTCCGAGCCGAAGATGCGCATCAGATCGTCTTCGAGCGACAGGAAGAACTTCGAGCGGCCGGGATCGCCCTGACGGCCGGAACGGCCGCGGAGCTGGTTGTCGATACGGCGGGATTCGTGACGTTCGGAGCCGATGATGTAGAGGCCGCCGGGCTTCTTCACCGTCTTGGCGGGCTTGGAGCCCTTCGCCGGCTCGATCTCGACGGTCTCCTCCGCCTTCAGCACGATGTCGCGGAAATGCTCGATGTCGGCCTTGATCTGCTCGATCTTTTTGGCCTTCTCGGCATCGTCGGTGATGCCGGCCGTCTCCTGCTGGATGCGCATCTCGAGCGAGCCGCCGAGCTTGATGTCGGTGCCGCGGCCCGCCATGTTGGTCGCGATCGTGATCGCGCCGGGAACGCCGGCTTCGGCGACGATATAGGCTTCCTGCTCGTGGAAGCGCGCGTTCAGCACCGCGAACAGCTTCGCCGGCTTGTTGGCGCGCGCCGCGGCGTACAGCTTCTGCATCGAATTCTCGCTGCCGAAATCGATCTGCCGATAGCCGTGCTTCTTGAGGTACTCGGCAATCACTTCCGACTTTTCGATCGAGGCCGTGCCGACCAGCACCGGCTGCAGGCGCGCATTGGCGCGCTCGATCTCGGCCAGGATCGCGGCGTATTTCTCGTTCTGGGTGCGATAGACCTCGTCGTCCTCGTCCAGGCGGGCGACCGACAAATTGGTCGGGATTTCCACGACCTCGAGCTTGTAGATGTCGAACAGCTCGTCGGCTTCGGTCAGCGCCGTACCGGTCATGCCGGCGAGCTTCTCGTACATCCGGAAATAGTTCTGGAAGGTGATCGAGGCCAGTGTCTGGTTTTCCGGCTGGACCTGGACATGCTCCTTGGCTTCCAGCGCCTGGTGCAGACCTTCGGAATAGCGCCGGCCGGCCATCATGCGGCCGGTGAACTCGTCGATGATCACGACCTCGTCGTCGCGGACGATGTAGTCCTTGTCACGGGTGAACAGCGTGTGGGCGCGCAGCGCCTGGTTGATGTGGTGCACGACGGAGACGTTCTCGACGTCGTAGAGCGACTCGCCCTTGAGCTGGCCGGCATCGCGCAGCAGACCCTCGATCTTCTCCATGCCGCCTTCGGTCAGCGTCACCGTGCGCTGCTTCTCGTCGACGTCGTAATCGGTCTTGTCGAGCTTGGGCAGGAACGAGTCGATGGTGTTGTAGAAGTCGGAACGGTCGTCGAGCGGGCCGGAGATGATCAGCGGCGTGCGCGCCTCGTCGATCAGGATGGAGTCGACTTCGTCGACGATCGCATAGAAGTGCGGCCGCTGGACCATGTCCTCGAGCCGGTACTTCATGTTGTCGCGCAGATAGTCGAACCCGTATTCGTTGTTGGTGCCGTAGGTGATGTCGCAGGCATAGGCCGCCTTGCGCTCGGCATCGTCGAGGCCATGCACGATGACGCCGGTGGTCAGGCCGAGGAAGCCGTAGATCTGGCCCATCCAGCCGGAGTCGCGGCTGGCGAGGTAGTCGTTGACGGTGACGACGTGGACGCCCTTGCCGGCGAGCGCGTTGAGATAGACCGCGAGCGTTGCAACCAGCGTCTTGCCTTCGCCGGTCTTCATCTCGGCGATGTCGCCCTCGTGAAGCACGATGCCGCCGATCAGCTGGACGTCGAAATGGCGCTGGCCGAGCGTGCGCTTGGCGGCCTCGCGCACGGTGGCGAAGGCGGGCACCAGGAGGTCGTCGAGCGTCTTGCCCTCGGCGAGCTGCTGCTTAAACTCGGCGGTGCGGGCCTTGAGCGCCTCGTCCGAGAGTTTCGAGACCTCTGGTTCCAGCGCGTTGATCGCGTTGACGCGGGACTGATATCCCTTCACCCGCCGGTCGTTGGCGGAGCCGAAAAACTTGCGGGCGAGCGCGCCGATCATGCCTAGTTCCTGTGTTCGCGATTCAACCGCGTTGCAGCCAAGAAGTTGTCACCCGCCTGCCTATCAACTCACCGTGACGCCTGATGGCGCCAGAGCCCGGACTGCGGGGGTCATCCGCCATATGGGTGGGAATTGGGCAAGTCTGGGTTCAACGGCCAAAAACGCAGCAAAATAAACGCCATCGCCATGGTCGCGACCGGGCAGAGATATGGCCCGGTCAGGGCCTTGTCAACGGCAGCCGCATTGCGGCTAATTCATCATTTTGACAGACTTTTCGCGTTGCCAAGCCCCCCTGAATTGGGCGAGTGTCCGCCCGCTTCGAGCAGCCCCCCTGCTTCAACAAAAGGATTTTCCATGACCACCTCGTTCCCGGTAACCAAAACCGGCCTGCGCTTCGGCCTCGCCACCGCCCTCGTGGGCTGCCTTGCGCTGGCGCTGATCGCGGGTCCCGGGCGGGCCGCCGACGATCCGGTCCTGGCGAAGGTCAATGGCGCGGAAATCAAGAAGAGCGACGTCGCCATGGCCGAAGAGGAACTCGGACCGAGCCTCGCCCAGATGGACCCGGCGACCAAGGACGAGAACGTCCTGTCGTTCCTGATCGACATGAAGATCGTGTCCAAGGCCGCCGAGGACAAGAAGGTCGCCGACGGCGAGGAGTTCAAGAAGCGCCTGGCGTTCGCCCGCAACCGCCTGCTGATGGACAATTTGCTGGCCCAGGAAGGCAAGGCCGCCACCACCCCCGACGCCATGAAGAAGGTCTATGAGGAGGCCTCCAAGCAGATCACCGGCGAGCAGGAAGTGCGCGCCCGCCACATCCTGGTCGAGACCGAGGACGAAGCCAAGGCGGTGAAGGCCGAGCTCGACAAGGGCGCCGATTTCGCCGAACTCGCCAAGAAGAAGTCCAAGGATCCGGGCTCCGCCGACGGCGGCGACCTCGGCTTCTTCACCAAGGAACAGATGGTGCCGGAATTCTCGACGGTGGCCTTCGCGCTCGAGCCGGGCAAGATCTCCGATCCCGTGAAGTCGCAGTTCGGCTGGCACATCATCAAGGTCGAGGAAAAGCGCAGCCGCAAGGCGCCGGACTTCGAGCAGGTCAAGGCCCAGATCGAGCAATACGTCACCCGCAAGGCCCAGGCCGACTACGTCGCCAAGCTGCGCGCGGAAGCCAAGGTCGAGCGCACCGAACAGCCGGCGGCGGACGCCAAGCCGGACGCCAAGCGGGATGCCAAGCCGGCCGACCCCGCCAAGCCTTCCGATGCCAAGCCTTCCGACAGCAAGATGGCGCCGCCCGCGAAGAAGTAAGAATTCGCTGTCACTTCGCGGACGCCAATAGTATCTAACGTCGCAATGGCCGGGCAAATGCCCGGCCATCTGCATATCCAGACCTCATCAAGGCGCCCCACGATGTCCTCCTCCGTCTCCCCGCTCGCTCCGAAAAACGTTCCCGACATGCCCACCATCGCGGGCGTTCGTCTTGCGACAGCCGAGGCCGGCATCCGTTACAAGAACCGCACCGACGTGCTGCTGGCGGTGATGGACAAGGGCACTGCGGTCGCCGGCGTCTTCACCAAGTCGAAATGCCCGTCCGCCCCGGTGGAATGGTGCCGCGCCAAGCTGAAGGGCGGCAAGGCGCGCGCCCTCGTCGTCAATTCCGGCAACGCCAATGCCTTCACCGGCAAGACCGGCCGCAGCTCGACCGCGCTGACCGCGAAGATCGCGGCCAAGGCCGTCGGTTGCAGCGAGAGCGAAATCTTCCTGGCTTCGACCGGCGTGATCGGCGAGCCGCTGGATGCGACCAAGTTCGACGGCGTGCTCGGCGGTCTCGCCGCGACCGCCGAGGCCGGCGATTATCTCGCCGCCGCCAAGGCGATCATGACCACCGACACCTTCCCGAAGGTCGCGACCGCGACCGTCAAGCTCGGCAAGGCCAAGGTCACCATCAACGGCATGGCCAAGGGCGCCGGCATGATCGCCCCCGACATGGCGACGATGCTGTCCTTCCTCTTCACCGATGCGCCGATCGCGCCCGCCGCCCTGCAGGCGCTGCTCAAGGCCGGCGTCGAGGACACCTTCAACGCGGTGACGATCGACGGCGACACCTCGACCTCGGACACGCTGCTGGCGTTCGCGACGGGCGCCGCCGCCGAGCACGGCGCCCCGAAAATCAGCCGCGCCAGCGATCCCAGGCTGAAAGCCTTCGTCAAAGCCTTCAACCAGGTGCTCGCCAATCTTTCCGAACAAGTCGCCCGCGACGGTGAAGGCGCGCGCAAGCTGGTCGAGATCACCGTCGAAGGCGCCAAGACCAAGGCCTCCGCGCGCAAGATCGCGATGTCGATCGCCAATTCCCCGCTGGTGAAGACCGCGATCGCCGGCGAGGACGCCAATTGGGGCCGCGTGGTGATGGCGGTCGGCAAGGCCGGCGAGCCGGCCGATCGCGACAAGCTGTCGATCTCCTTCAACGGCATCCGCGTCGCCAAGAGCGGCGCGCGCGATCCGTCCTATGACGAGGCGCAGGTGTCGGAAGCGATGAAGGCGCCGGAGATCGCGATCAAGGTCTCGCTCGGCCTCGGCAAGGGCCGCGACCGCGTTCTGACGTGCGACCTCACCAAGGAATATGTCGCGATCAACGGGGATTACAGGTCGTAAGCAAACGCCGATGGCCGATCTCAAACTGACATTGGTGGTAGCCTGCGCGCTGGTCGACGCCGACAAGCGCGTCCTGATCGCGCAGCGCCCCGAGGGCAAGACGCTGGCCGGCCTCTGGGAGTTTCCCGGCGGCAAGTGCGAGCCCGGCGAGCGACCGGAGCAGAGCCTGATCCGGGAGCTCCACGAGGAGCTCGGCATCACCGTCGCCGAGCCGTGCCTGGCGCCACTGACGTTTGCGAGCCACGGCTACGAGACCTTTCACCTGTTGATGCCGCTCTACATCTGCCGGCGCTGGGAGGGCACGGTCACGCCGCGCGAAGGCCAGACCCTGGCCTGGGTCCGCGCCAACAAGCTGCGCGACTATCCGATGCCCCCGGCGGACATTCCGCTGATCCCGCATTTGATTGACTTGTTGATGTGAATAGAGATCGCCGTCACCCTGAGGTGCCGGAGCGAAGCGGAGGCCTCGAGGGCGACGGCGCCAAGGTGGCCGTTCGCATCCTTCGAGGCTCGCCGAAGAGGCTCGCACCTCGGGATGACGCCGTGTTTTGCGGCAAGGCACCGCTACTCTTTCCCCGCCTTCTTCACCGCCTCCGCCAGGCTCGCTTTCGCCGACCCCGGTTTCAACGGCTGCTGCTGGCTCGCATGCGGAGCCCAGCCGGACAGCCAGATGATGTCGAATGTCGCGCGGATGCGTCCGTCGGCATCGGCAAAGCGCTCGGCATAGATCTCGGCCATCCGCAGCAGCGTCGCGCGCCGGCTCGGCGTGCGGCGCCGTTCGATCAGCACGTTGGCCGCACCCATGCGGCGGAGATCCTGCATCAGCGCGAATGCATTGCCGTAGCGCACGACGACGCGGTCAACATCGGTCACCGGCAGCGCAAAGCCCGCCCGCTGCAACAGCGCGCCGATGTCGCGCAGATCGGCGAACGGCGCGACGCGCGGCGACACGCCGCCCTCGCATTCGGCTTCCGCCGCGGCAAAGGCCTGCCGCAGCTCCGTCAGGCTGTCGCCGCCGATCATCGCGGCGAGCAGCAGGCCGTCCGGCTTCAACGCACGGCGGATCTGCGCCAGCACGCCCGGCAGGTCGTTGACGAATTGCAGGGCCAGCGCCGAGACGACGAGGTCGAGGCTTTCGGGCGCAAATGGCAGTTTTTCTGCGCCCGTTTCGTCGAGCGCGATCCGCTGAAGTGATGGCGGCTCCGTGAGCCCCTCACCGGGGGTCCAGAGATCGGCTACCGCCTGAAACTCGCGCGTCACTGCAGCGAGCCGGTCCGACATGTCCTCGGCGACACGATCGAGCAGGAAGGTTACCTCGCCCTGCGCCTGCGCACGTCGCTGCCGCGCATGCAGCAAGGCGCGGTCGAACAGAGCGGGCGGGGTTTGCGGGGTCTGAACCATGCCGCTGGTTACGCCGATCCAAGTCGTTCTGGCAATCGCTCTCGTGTCCCGGACGCGCTGCGGCGCTCTTGGCGCTGCTGCGCAGAGCCGGACCCAGAAGGCGACACCGCACGGTGCTGA